>JBNJDB010000001.1:0-47372 GCA_051744465.1 Bacillota bacterium
CATCTTCATTATATCTCCACAAGATGGGTTTCCCACTTGACCTACACCATCAGCATCCTCAATTTGTCCTACATTGCGTGGGTTTTCAAAGTGATCCATCACTTTATCAGAATAATCCATCATTATTACCACTCCTTTATCAGGGTTATAATACTTTTAACTAAATTTATCACTATTATCACAGTACTGCTATAGATTGCAAAACATCTAGCTTACGCAGTCCCTTTAGCAATAAATGATGTAACTAGGACTACACGAAGGTACCATATAATTAATTTCGTTAAATTTATACTAATGTCCTTTTTTTAATATAAATTATTTCTTAGTTATTATAAATTGGAGACATTGCTCTTAGGTCACTAACTACTTTAGGTAAAATATCTAAAACTTTATCAACTTCTTCTTCAGTACTATATTTACTCAACGATAATCTTAAAGAGCCATGAGCAACCTCATGACATAAACCCATTGCTAATAAAACATGGGACGGTTCTAAAGAACCAGAAGTACAAGCTGAACCACTTGAAGCTCCTACTCCTTCTAAATCTAACTTCATCAGAATAGATTCACCTTCTATATACTTAATACTGAAATTGACATTATTTGGCAAACGTTTATTTCGATGACCATTAAGTTTAACTTCATCAATTTCTTCTTGAATCCCAGTAATTAACTTGTCTCTTAATTTAGTTAATTTTTCTTGCTTTTCTTCTAATCCTTCTTGAGCAATTTCAGCTGCTGCACCTAAACCAACAATCCCAGCCACATTTTCAGTAGTAGCTCTACGGTCTCGCTCTTGTGCTCCACCATGTAAGTACTTTTCAATCGGAGTTCCTTTTCTAACATATAAAGCACCGACACCTTTAGGCGAATGGAACTTATGTCCTGATAAAGACAACAAATCAACATTCAACTCATTTACATCTACTGGAATACTTCCTACGGCTTGGACAGCATCAGTATGAAATACTACATCATTCTCTTTAGCAATTTCACCAATTTCAGAAATAGGTTGAATAGTTCCCACTTCATTATTAGCCATCATAATAGTTATTAAAATAGTATCTTCTTTAATGGCATCTCGTAAGTCAGCAGGATCAATAAAACCATCCTCATCAACAGGTAAATAAGTAACTTCAAATCCTTTTTTTTCTAAGTACTGACAAGTATGCAAAACTGCATGATGTTCAACAGAAGAAGTAATAATATGTTTACCGCTATCTTTCAATTTTTCAGCTACACCTTTAATTGCATAATTATCTGACTCAGTTCCTCCGCTAGTAAAGATAATTTCTTTTGCTCTATCAGCACTAATTAAATCAGCAACTTTATCTCTTGCTTCAGTAACACCATTTCGTGCTTCTCTCCCAAACGAATGAAAACTAGACGGGTTACCATATATTTCAGTAAAATAAGGTTCCATTGCTTCAACAACTTGTGGATCAGTTGCAGTTGTTGCTGCATTATCCATATATATTCTTGTCATTTTTAATTCCTCCTTATTATAGATAAGTCTATAAATTAATCCTACTTCTAAATATGATACATATATCCATGTTGGTCACCATTTTGTTTAGCGTTAATTGCTTCTTGTTTAATATCTTCTAGTGTAATAGAATCTAACACATCATCAATTCTTTCTTTTACTTGACCCCAGACTAATTTAACGACACAATTTGAACTATTATCGCAATCACTTGCTTCCTCGGAAACACAGTCTGATAAAGCAATTGGTCCTTCTAATGCTCTAATAATATGACCAATAGTTATTTGATCTGCTTTTTTAGCTAACATATAACCTCCATGCGCACCACGTACACTCTCTACAAAACCTTTATTTCTTAAAGTAGATATTAATTGTTCTAAATAATGTTCAGATATGTTTTGTCTTTCAGCAATGCTACGCAAGGGGGTTGGCCCATCGCCTTGATGGAGTGTTAAATCAAACATCGCCCGAACTCCATAACGTCCTTTAGTCGACAACTTCATAAAAACCCCTCCTTTAATCCCAAGTTCTTTCATCGAGATTGTTAAATTAATCATAGCATATTACTCGGGATTTGTCAATTGATTTTTTATCAGCAATCAACTTGATAATCACAATTATTAATTAATTTATCAATTAAGTTTAATGTATACTCAACTATCGGGCCAACTCCCAAAGCAACTAAAACAGTTCCAATGCCTACTGGGCCACCTAGTAAATAACCAATTGCTAATACTGTTATCTCAATCCCATTTCTAATCAACGCTAAACGATATTTAAACTTCTTATCTAAGGCCATCATCAAACTATCTCGAGGACCAGTTCCACACTCAGATGAAATATAAATCCCCACTCCCATACTAAAAATAACTACACCACTGACCAAATATAAAACCCGCATTATTAAGCCATTAGAAGGAGGAACAACTGGCATTAATATATCGATTAAAAATCCGACTAAAAACATATTAATAATTGTAGCTAGACTAGGTTTGATTCTAGCCAATAAATAACTGATTATAACAATTACCAATCCAGTCAACTGACTAGCCTGTCCTAAGGTTAAGCTAAAATGATTAGTCACCCCAATATGAAACACACTCCACGGAGAAACACCCAAGCGAGCCTTAACAGTTAATACCAATCCCAAGCTAACTATCATTAATCCAATTCCAAATCTAATCCAACTTCTTTCCTGTTGCATCAAACAAACTCCTCTCCTAATTGTCTAAATTCCGCTTCACCTCTAGTTTCTTCACTAATTCTATTTTTAAACGGAGCAATCTTACTAGGACTCATCACTGCGATGATCTTAACCCCATCATTGCTATATTCAGTATTATTAACTGACGCGGATGAACCATCTAAATCATTAATCACTTGGCCCATCATATTATATGATACCTCAATAGCTAGTTTTATATAACGATTTTTCTCGGCAATCCCCGCTTCTTTGATTACTTCTCGCACACTACCACCATATGCTCTAATCAAGCCACCTACTCCATGCTTAACTCCACCGAAATAACGAGTAACTACTACAGCTACATTAGTCAACTTTTCTCCTTCAATGGCCTGCAAAGCAGGGGGGCCAGAAGAACCAGAGGGCTCACCATCATCACTAGAACGAGTTATAGCCTCATCTTCTAAGCCAACTTTGAAAGCATAAACATTATGCGTGGCATCAGCAAACTCCTCAGAAATTTCAGCAATAAATTTCTCAGCTCTTGCAACTGTAGTGACATTCTTAATCGATGTGATGAATTTGCATTTTTTAATTTTTCGTTGAATCCTAAAATCACGAGCAATCGTCATATATTTATCTAAAATAATTACACCTCACTAATCAATTGTAAAATCAACAGCTCAACTTAATCTAAATCATCCAAAAACTTTTGCAAGCGTTTTTCATGTCCATTAGCAGTAGGTTTATAGAACTCAAAATCGGTTAACTGATCAGGTAAATACTGTTGTTTAACGTAATTCCCAGGATAATTATGAGGATATTTATAGCCCTTACCATTTCCTAAATCTTCTGCACCACTATAATGATTATCTTTCAAATGACTTGGCACCCCAGAAGTTGATTCATTTTTAACCGCTGCTAATGCTGCATCAATTCCCTTAACTGCTGCATTACTTTTGGGCACTGCTGCAATATAAATAGTTGCTTGGGCCAAGGGAATCCGAGCTTCAGGCAAACCTACATATTCCAAGGCTTCTGTTGCAGAAACAGCTACCATCAACGCATGTGGGTTAGCATTACCTACATCTTCAGCAGCATGAACTATCAACCGTCGCGCGATAAACATTGGATCTTCTCCTGCTTCAATCATTTTAGCTAACCAATAAAGAGCAGCATCCGGGTCAGAACCACGCAAACTTTTAACAAAGGCAGAAATAGTATCATAGTGGTTATCACCATCTTGGTCATAGTTAATTGCTTTCTGTTGGATAGACTCCTCAGCAACTTCTAAATTTATTTTTTTGACTCCATCTGTTTCCGGTGTAGTTAATACTGCTAATTCCAAAGCATTAAGCGCCTGCCTAGCATCACCATTAGCTACCTCAGCTAAATGTTCTAAAGCAGCAGTAGTAATTTCAACATTATACCTTCCTAATCCCTTTTGTTCATCAGCCAGAGCACGTTCCATAATTTCTACAATTTGTCCGGCAGTCAACTTTTCTAGTTTGAAAATTCGTGACCTTGATAACAGTGGTGAATTAACTTCAAAATAAGGATTTTCCGTCGTAGCTCCAATCAAAACAACAGTCCCATTTTCTACTGCTGGTAATAAAGCATCTTGTTGCGATTTATTAAAACGATGTATTTCATCAATAAATAATACAGTAGCTTTTGAATACATCCCGCGTCGCTCTTTTGCTCTAGCAATTACTTCCCGCAAATCTTTAACTCCTGAAGTTACTGCATTTAAACTTTCAAATTCTGCCGCAGTAGTATTAGCAATAATCTCAGCTAAAGTTGTTTTACCCGTACCCGGTGGGCCATAAAAGATTACTGATTGCAACCGATCAGCTTTAATAGCTCGCCGTAGCAATTTACCTTCTCCTACTATATTCTTTTGTCCCCGAAACTCATCTAAAGTCTCTGGTCTAATTCTTGCTGCTAAAGGTTTACGATTCTCTTTTTCACTATTTTGCGTAAACAAATCCATAGTTTCACCTCAATATTTTTTTCAAAGCAGTTGCTACTCCATTTTGGTCATTACTATCAGTCACCATATCCGCCTCTTCTTTTACTTCTTGGGGCGCATTAGCCATAGCTACTGCTAAACCAGCCACCTTAAACATCGCCACATCATTGAAATTATTACCTATTGCTATTACCTCTTCAGCATCAATATTCATTTTATCCATCATCTGCTGTAATGCTTGTCCTTTAGAAACTGCAATATTCATCACTTCTAAATATTGCTCATCAGACCTAGTAATATAGAGTTTGTTCTTATACTCTTCTCCTAAAAAAGAAAAAGCCTGATCTATTTCCGCTTCTGCTCCATAATAAATAATCTTTATTGGAGACTGCGATAATTTCAAATCTTCCACTACCTCAGGTCTAATCTTTTCCAATTCCCAATGCCCCTGGGCCAATTCCTCACTATTAGTTAAGACCCGCCCATCATAATAAACACTAACTCCATAATCATTTTCTAAACCATAATCTATAATTTCTTGGGCCTTATCTAGGGGCAAATCACACTGATGATAAGTTTTTTCGGTTAGACTACATTTAACTAAAGATCCATTAGCAGAAATCAATGGTAAATAAACCTCTAATTCTTCAGTATATGGCGCCAAAGATTGATATGGGCGCCCACTAGCTAAAATAAAATTAACTCCTCTATCAGCCAACTCATCTATAATTTTTTTATTTTCTGTTGGAATCTCTTTATCATCGTTTAATAATGTCCCATCCATATCTATTGCCACAAGTTTATAGTTCATAATCACTACCTCCATAATTCAATTATAATTTTAATCCTATGTATAGGTCTATCTATAAGCATAAATCAAATTAACTATTTTTTCAACTACAGCTTGTTATTTTTTCTTGATTTAATCTCTTTTTCCTGGATTTAATAGCTAAAAAACCTAACTCTTAACTAAGAGCTAGGTTTCTTCTCTATTATTCAGCTAAATATAATTCCTTTAATCTAGCTAAAGAAATATCTTTATCACGATTACCAGTAACAAAATATTCTGGGATTTCTAATCGATCTTTAGCTTGAGGAACATACTCCTCTTTATTATTTATAATCTTCTCTAGGTGCTCCAAATAACCTTGCGCAGTACTTTCCCAAGTATACTTCTCTTCAACCCGTTTCATACCAGCTGCTCTATATTCGTGCCAAGCTTCAGACTGACCTATTACTTTTAATAATCCCTCTGCTATATTTGTTCTATCCTCAGGGTCCACTAAAATACCAAATTTCTTATCTCCTTCGCGCATGATTTCAGATGGACCACCATTTTTAGTTACTACTGCCGGTAATCCAGCTGCCATAGCTTCTACAGGAGCTAAACCGAATGGTTCATAAAAAGCTGTCAAAGCAAATACAGATTGATACTGAGCTAATGTCCTATAACAAGCCGCTAATTCTAATTGACTAGCTAAAGAGAACATACTTACTTTACCCTGCAAGTCATATCGCTCAATTAACGCCATGATTTTATCCAAAATTTCTTTTTCCTCACCACTAGCTGCTGAATAATCTGCAAATGGATTATCAATCCCACGCAAAGTTATTACCAAATTACCTCGAGCTTGCAATTCTTCACTCTCGGCAAAAGCCTCTACTAAACCAAGGTGATTCTTTTTATGATCCAACCTACTCGCCGCTAAAATTGCTGGTAATTCTCTCCGGTCTTGATCCAAATCACGAGCAAAAACTCGCTTTATTTTCTGTTGAATCTTCTCTTCTGTTTTATTAGCTCGATCAGGATTAAAGATATCAGTATTAGCCCCTGGTGGAACTACTGCAAATTTATCATCTTCTTCAACATCTACTGCACCTCGATAAGCACGATGAGAATACTGCTCTAATTGCTCTTGTTTAGTACTAACAAAATTAGTAGCAGAATTGTTCATTGCTATTCTTTCGGCCATAATTCTTCTATGAAATTTAAATCGATCATTCAATTCTTGAATACTATCCTCATCAATAGCAAACTTGTCCATCTTTTGAGCCCCTAAAGAATGACCAGTAAAAGTAAAAGGAATTTCAGTTCTCTCTTGTAACATTGCACCAGCTAAACCACCATCACCATAATGAGTTGTTGCAATATCAGGCATTTTGCCCTCACTTTGATAAAATTCAATTACATTATCTACATACTCCGTTAAATGAGGCCACAGTTTTTCTTTGTTTAAAAATTTATCGCCACCAAAAGGTACTCTTATTATTCTAACTTTATCACTACTAGCATAAGAATCAAATTTGCGAGCAAACTCAGGCCACTGCTCATCTTTAATTTGACGTGTAACAATATCAACTTGAATATCAAACTCTTCTGCTAAAGCCAAACAAACCTCTTTAACATAAACTAGTTGCCCACCAAAATCAGGATGTTCTGTCCAATAACTATCATTAGGATCAAAATTGCCTTGGGGATTTAAAAAAGATATTAATTCAGGTTCAGACATATATTTTCCCTCCTTAGATTTATTTAAGTTTATATATAAAATTTCATTTTCAATGGTACGGTTCAGGCATCTTTCTCCTTCAAACAAATCTTTTAGTTTATTTCATTCAAGGTAAACTAAGACAGATTAAATTATTAATCAATTATCATCTTAGTTTACCTTTCATTTCATAACCACAAACAAAAATATTTAAGGTCAGTCAAAAGATGTCTGAATCCTCCCCACCCTTATATAAAGTTTTACTATCATTTGATTGAGATAAAATTGTTTCACAACGACCTTAAATCTAGTTTGTAAATGAGTCTTAACGAAGTATAATAAAAAATGATTTTGCGAGTTTAATTCCAAATTTAATTAAACTAAATCATTTTTTATTATACGAGTTTTAGACGAGTCAAACTAGATTTAGGAGTGAAGAAATTATTTTATCTTAATCTTTAAGAGTATAACTTTATATAAAATCAAATTTCAAACCGTTCCATAATTTGATCTTTAGGAGACAACTCAACTAAAGCTCCCACCTCACGCAAAGCCAACGCAGCAGTCCTATTCCCTACTTCAACTGCTGTCTGTAATCGGTCTCCATCTACTAAAGAAGCATAAAATCCAGACCAAAAAGCATCTCCTGCTCCTGTAGTATCAACTACTTCACTAGCAACACTATCTAATTGCAACTCTTCAGTCCCAGTCGAAATTAACACTCCTTTAGCTCCTAAAGTTAAAATCACTAAATCGACCCCAGCATTATGAAATTCAATAATATACTCACGAGGACTTTTCCCCGCTCCAAATAATGCTCTAGCATCATCTAAAGAAGGTTTTACAATATTAACTTCTGCTAATAGATTTTTAATGAATCTCGGACCATCTTCAGCCCCTTCCCATAATTGCGGACGATAATTAGGATCTAAACTTATTATTTTATTAGCTTGATTGGCCAAACCAACTATCTCTACTATAGTTTTTCTAGTCACCTGAGCAGACAAAGCAAAAGTAGATAAGTGAACGATCTTAGTAGCAGTAATCAAATCTTCTTTTATATCTGCGGTAGTAATATACTTTTCTGCATCACGATAAGCAATAAATTGCGGAGATTCTTTACTTTGGGTTACTAAGACAATAGATGTATTATGGTGATCACTAGTTACAATCCCAGTAGTATCAACACCAGCAGTTGCTAATCTATCTTGCAAATAACGACCTATCCCATCAGCTCCAACTTTGCTAAGTAATGCAGAGTTAGCACCTAAGTTGCTAAGATTGATACTTATATTAGCTGGGGAACCACCAAAATAGCGATTAAATTGTTCAGCTTCTTTAAAGGAAGGGACTTCTTCACTAGAGATTAAATCACTCAAAATTTCCCCCACTGCAAGAACATCTAAATCTGTTTCAGAAAATTCCAATTTACTATCTAAATCAAAAATTTTTCTCACCTACTTTCCTTTAAATTGCAACTTATTATTTAAGTTAGCAACACCGTCTTAACTAGATTCTCTAATTAATAATTCATAATCTAGAACTAAATTATCCTTCTCTAATTCAGCTCCTTCGATTAAATTTAATATAGTATCCATAGCTACCTGTCCTAATTCATAAATTGGTTGCTCTATAGTAGTTAATCTAGGTTCTACATAGTCGCTTAAACTTATATTATCAAAACCAACTACTGCAATATCCTTTGGAACACTATATCCTCTTTCTTTAATCAATTTCATTGCACCTATTGCCATTTCATCATTAGCAGCAAAGACTGCATCTGGTTTAGAAACAGCTAAAATCTTTTCCATCCCTCTATAACCACTCTCCAAAGTGAAATTACCTTCTACTTTTAATTGGTGATTAAAATCCAAATCATTATCTAACAGAGCTTGTTTATAACCCCTTGTTCTCCGCAACCCAGCAGTAGTATCCGCTGAGGGACCTGCAATAAATGCAATCTCGTTATAATTTTGCTTAATTAAATACTCAGTCAGATCATAGGCTGCTTGATAGTTATCAATATTTACAGTAGGATAATCTACTTCTTTTTCTTCGCGTGAAATAGCTACAATTGGAAACGAACATTTTTCTAACATTTTAGAGCGATTTTGATCATAAGTTTGGCCCATATAAATCAAACCATCAGCACGCCGATCTTTGAGAATACTAATAGATTCTTTTTCCCGTTTTAAACTACCAGAAGTATTACACAAAACCACATTATAGTCGTTTTCGCGAGCCAAATCTTCCACCCCTTTGACAATACCACCAAAAAACGAATTCCAAATATCAGGAATTACTAAACCAATCAATTTTGTCTTATTACTTCTTAAATGGCGAGCATTAGCATTAGGACTATAATTCAAATCATTAATTGCCTGTTCTACTTTGGCTCGAGTCTCATCTCTAACCCGCACAGTTTTATTGATAACTCGTGAAACTGTAGCCTCAGAAACTCCAGACTGAGCAGCTACATCTTTGATAGTTACTTCATTGTCACTATCATCTAATTCTTCTACATTATAATCTAATTTTTCAATCGCTTGATTAACTTTCTGCCTCGTTTCAAGAGCTACCTTCCCATTTTCATTTAAAACTCTAGATACAGTAGCAGTAGAAACCCCAGCTTCAGTTGCAACATCTGCAATAGTAACCATTGGTCTCTCCTTTCTTTTTCATGTATGAAATCCTTTACATTGATATTATAACTAATTTTTTCTTCACTGTCAATATTACTCCCCTCTTATTATTCTCGTTTCAGTAATAATTTGCTTGACTTTGCAATCGTGACTCGATGTTTTGATGTTAGCAACTAACTGTTCTTCAAAAGCTAAAGCAATTGTTTCTACTTCAGGTATCTCTGCTAATAATCGATCATAATACCCCCCACCATAACCAATTCGGTTCCTCTGGTGGTCAAAACCAAGCCCTGGCATAAGTATTAAATCTAATTTACAGGGTTGAATCAATCGCTGATATTCTTCTTTCGGCTCTAAAATACCATAGCTGCCTACTTCTAATTCCTTATCAAAATCTCTAAGTTCAGATAAATATAATCTATTTTCTGCTCTATCTGTAATGGGGACAACTACTCTTTTAGAGTCTGCTAGCATTCTTTTAATTATGGGCTTAGTTTTAACCTCATTATTAAAATCAATATAGCTCAAAATTGTTCTAGCTTGATCAAATTCTTCTGTATTAAACAATTGAGTCGTTATTGACTTACTCTTCGCCCTTACTTCTCGCGCACTTAATTTCTTTCTAATGGCTAATAATTTTTTTCGTTGTTCTCTTTTAGTCATCTAATTCACTCCTCATTCAACCAAAAATTTTATTTAATAAAAAACAAAGACCTATAGTAGCACAATAAAATTGGTGGCCACTACAGGTCTTTATCTCTATATTTATTTCATATTATATTAATTGATAGCATAAATCTTATAGTAATCCCCCATTAAATTTGAGGTGGAAAAAATGGTAGTTGAATCATTATCTGCAATTCTTTTATTATCAATTTTAGTTGAAATGGCAACCAATGGTGTTAAAAAAGCATTTTCACTACAAGGTGAAAAAAGTAGAATTATTGCTCTAATAATTGGTATTGCCATCTGCATTTCCACTCAAATCGGTATTTTAACCAATCTGGATATTGAATTAAAATACAATTTAATCGATTATATTATTACTGGAGCAATTATTTCTCGTGGTTCTCATGCTACCCATAATCTCATTTCTGTTTTAGAAAAAAATATTATTCGTTAGTCAAGATCTAAGTCCGCAAGTTCTAATCCCAACTCATCTAATTGTTCTTCAGCTACTTGAGATGGCGCATCAGTTAATAAACAAGTTGCCCGTTGAGTTTTAGGGAAGGCGATAACATCTCTGATAGTTTCTAAATTGCCAATTAACATTACAAGTCGATCTAAACCAAAGGCAATTCCGCCATGCGGTGGAGCCCCATATTTAAATGCTTCTAATAGAAATCCAAATTTCTCTTCAATTTCTGCTTGATCCATATCCAGAAGTCCAAATATTTTCTTCTGTAAATCAATATCATGAATTCTAATACTTCCACCACCAATTTCAATCCCATTTAGAACTAAATCATATGCTTGTGATTTTACTGCAGTAGGATCTTCATCTAATAATTCAAGATCTTCTTCTTTCGGCATTGTAAATGGATGGTGTAGAGATAAATATCTCTCTTTTTCTTCATCCCATTCTAATAATGGGAAATCAGTAACCCAGACAAAGTTGAATTCATCAGTTGGAATCAAGTCTAATTCTTCTCCTAATTTCAATCTTAAATTAGCTAATGAAGCAGCTACAATCTTAGGGTTATCAGCTACAAATAACAATAAATCACCCGGGTCAGCTGACATTTCTTCTACAATTCCTTCTATCTCTTCATCAGATAAGAACTTAGCTATTTGCGAATCAACTCCATCTTCTGTTACTTTAATCCACGCTAAACCTTTAGCTCCATATTGAGCAACATAATCAGTTAAGTTATCAATATCTCCGCGAGAAAATTCAGCACAACCTTTAGCATTAATCCCCTTCACTTGACCACCGTTAGCAATAGTTCCACTAAAGACATTAAATTCACTATCGGCTACAATTTCAGACAAATCAACTAATTCCATCCCAAATCTAGTATCAGGACGATCAGTTCCATATCTATCCATTGCTTCTTGATAGGTCATATGAGGAAACTGCTCTGGCTCATCTAAATCAGCTGCACTAAATGTTTCTTGAATCATTCCTTCAATCAAATCTAAAATTTCTTTTTGATTCATAAATGACATTTCTATATCAATCTGTGTAAATTCAGGCTGTCTATCAGCTCTTAAATCCTCATCTCTAAAACAACGAGTAATTTGGAAATAACGATCCATCCCAGAAACCATTAACAATTGCTTAAACAATTGCGGAGATTGCGGCAAAGCATAAAATTTACCTTTATTAACTCGACTAGGAAGTAAGAAATCTCTAGCTCCTTCAGGAGTACTTTTAGTTAACATTGGAGTTTCAACTTCTAAAAATCTATTACTATCTAAATATTTCCGTACCGATTGCTTAATATTGTGTCTTAACTCCATATTTTCTTGCATCGGATTTCTTCGCAAGTCTAAATATCTATGTTTAAGTCGTAATTCTTCACTTGTATTAATATCATCTTCAATCATAAACGGAGGAGTTTCAGCTTCAGATAAAATCTGCAAATCATTAGCAGTAACTTCAATTTTACCAGTAGCTAGTTCGTCATTAATCATACCCTCTGGTCTTGCTTTAACTGTACCCTTAACTGCAATTACATATTCTTTACGTAAATTATCAGCTAATTCAAAAGTCTCTTCAGCTACTTCGGGACTAAAGACAACTTGAACTAGTCCAAATCTATCTCGCAAATCAGTAAAAATTACTCCACCATGATCTCTTCTTCGTTGTACCCAGCCCATCAAAGTTACTTCTGTTCCTGCTTGTTCTTTAGTTACTTCACCACAATAATCCGTCCTCTTCCAACCATTCATACCTTTCATCATGCTTACCTCCTATACTATTTGACCCTCTTTACCATTTCTGTTACTAAATTATCTAGTTCAACTTCCTCTTGGTCGCCAGTCTTCATCTCTCTAACTGTTGCGGCTCCCTTTTCTAACTCATTACCACCTAAAATTATACTATATTGCGCATTATTTCTATCTGCACATTTCATTTGGCCTTTTACACTGCGCTCTAAATAATCCATTTCAACCTTAACTCCTGCTTGTCTTAGATCATGCAAATAACGAAAAGCAGTCTTTTCCGCTTCTTCTCCAATAGTAGTAATGAATAAATCAATACTGCGATCAACTGGAAGTTCTATATCTTGTTCTTCTAAAGCTAATAAAATTCGCTCCATTCCCATAGCAAAACCAATCCCGGGAACATCACGACCTCCAATTTCTTGAGCTAATTGATCATACCGCCCTCCACCAAAAACTGCATCTTGGGCACCTAATTCATTACAAACAACTTCAAAAGCTGTCTTGGTATAATAATCTAAACCTCTCACCAAAGTAGCATCAATTTCATAATCAACATCTAACAAGTCCAAATGTTCTTGAACCCCAGCAAAATGTTGATCACATTCATCACATAACTCCTCATAAATCTTAGGAGCACCTGCCATGAATTCTTTATCTTGATCAGCTTTACAATCCAAAATTCGCAACGGATTACTCTCATAGCGATTTTGACAATCAGAACATAACTGATCTAAATAATCAGCAAAATAATCTATTAATTTTTCTTTATAATCAGCTCTACATTCCGGACAACCTACACTATTCAACTGCACTTTTAAATCTTTTAATCCTAATTCTGAAATAAGGTGCATTCCTAAAGATATAATTTCAGCATCAATAGCTGGGCTAGCAGCTCCAAAAACTTCAACGCCAATCTGATGAAATTGTCTATAGCGACCTGATTGAGGTCGTTCATATCTAAACATTGGCCCTGAATAATAGTACTTTGTTGGTTGAGCTCTACCATAAATCTTATTTTCTAAAAAAGATCTAACAACTGAAGCAGTACCTTCCGGTCGTAAAGTGATACTCCTATCACCTTTGTCAGTAAAAGTATACATCTCTTTTTCTACTATATCAGTATCCTCACCAATACCTCGTTGAAACAAATCAGTCTTTTCGAAAATAGGCGTTCTGATTTCTTCATAATTATATGTATTAAATATTTCTTTTGATTTTTGCTCAAGATACTGCCATTTGGCAGCATCTTGAGGCAATATATCATTAGTCCCTCGCGGGCCTCTTATCTTCATGCTAAATGTACCTCCTTAAATTAATTAACTATAACTTAATTACTTGGTTGTTGCTGTTGTGGTTGTTGTTTTTGTTGTTGTAATTGCTGCTGTTGCTGTTGCTGCTGTTGTTGCTGTTTAGCTTGCAATTCTTTAACTCGTTTCATTGCTTTTTCAGCTTTTTCTTTTAAACCCATCTTCTGATAAACACTATATAATCTGTAATGGGCCATCAAATCATCGCCAGCTAATTTAGAGAACTTATCATATTGCTCCAATGCTTTATCTTCCATTTCTTCATTACGATATAATTCTCCTAATGCTAAATGTAAATTAGCATTATCTTCATTCTTCTCTAAAGCATTTTCATAAATACTAATTGCCTTATCTACTTGGCCTTTATCTTGATATAAACTTGCTAGTGAATCATAAAACTCAGTCTGCTCTGGATATTTATCAATTCCTTCTTCATAAATTTCAATTGCTTTTTCTTCTTTATCTTGCTTTTGATAAGCAGTAGCTAAATTATAATATAAATAACTTGCTTTACCATTTTCTTCTAGAGCTGCTTTATAATTAGTAACTGCTGTATCATAGTCTTCATCTTCTTGTGCTTGATATCCTAAAATTTCTTTACTATTAATTGTAACATCAGCCTTATCTTTTTTATCAGCTATCCAACTATTGAAAGCTTCTTTTTTCTTATTATTTAATAATTCTTCTTTGATTTTTCCTTTTTCTTTTTCAAATTCTTCTCCAGTAGCCTCTTTTTTATCAGTTACTTTAATAACATGATAACCAAACTTAGTCTTAACTGGATCACTAATTTCTCCTTTGTCTAAATCAAAAGCTACATCTTCAAAACCAGGAACCATTTTACCTTGACTAAATGATCCTAATTCCCCACCACGTTCAGCAGATGGTCCTTCAGAATATTCCTCAGCTACTGTAGCAAAATCTTTACCAGAATTTAATTCTTCTAATGCTTTTTCTGCTTTTTCTTTAGCTTTCTTATCATTCTTATCTTCATTTTTAATTAAAATATGACTAGCTGATATCTCTTCATATTGACCAGCAACTTCTTCATCAGTTACTTCAATATCTTTTAATACATTATCAAATAATTTTTGCATAGCTAATGATTGTTTAAGCTGTTCTCTAATATCATCTATAGAACGACCTGCTTGCTTTAATCTATCAGCTAATTCATCTTTTGTCTCAAATTGAGAGTCTTCTACTATTTTATCTAATCTTTGATCTACTTTTTCTTCACTAATCTCCTTAACTAATCCTCTTTCTTCTAATTCCTCTTCAATTAATTTTCGATCAACCAATTGGTCTAAAACTCTTTTCTTCAATGATAAAACTTGTGAATCAGAAACTTCACCTTGAGATTGACTTAAAGTTTGATTTACTTGCGATTGAAAATCACTATTAGAAATTTCAGATCCATTCACTGTTGCTATCGCTTCATTATCTTGAGCATTAACCTCATTTTGATTAACACCAGCATTACCACCAGAATTCAAATAAACTAAAGTACCTCCACCTACAAAAGCAATTATCACAATATAAATTATTAGTTTCATTTTATCACGTAAAAGATCCATTAACATTATTTTGGCCTCCTTGAAAGGTTTAATATTTTTTTATTTACCATAACCTAAACATTATTTTAACTCATCTCACTAAAGTTGTCAATTTATCTAACTGTACTTCAACACTTTTTTAGTCTAATCTAATATTAATTTATAAAAAAACAAGTCAAATTAACTGATTAAAAACTAATTACTACTGACAACTAATTTAGCTTCAAGCCCCCTTTTTAAGTGATTATAGTTTGTCTTCTTTATTATTAAAAATATTATCATTAGGCTATTAACAAGTTTGGACTAAACTATATTCTCAAAACTTACCAAAAAATTTTCTATAAAGTATAGTATAATCCTTTTCCCTCCCTAATTTATTTTTTTCTAAATATAAGGGTTAACTTCTTGGATTTCAGCTAAAGTAGCCGCTGAACCATGACCTGGATATACTGTTAATCCTTGCTTTAATCTTGCAATTTCAATCAAAGACTGATTTAAATTTTTGCGGGAGCCAGTTGCTAAATCTGTTCTTCCAATCCCGTTGCAAAATAATGTATCACCACTAAATAGATAATTATCTCCCACTAAGCAAATACTCCCTTTTGTATGACCAGGCGTATGAAGTACCTCTAAATCAAACTGACCAAAACTAATTCGCGAGCCTGCCTCTAAAAGTTCATCTGCACTAGGAATATCTATTGGGGAACTGCTCAGAAAAGCTGATAGATTTAATTCTGAATCTTTTAAAAAATTAGCATCAGCTTGATGAATCAATAATGGCGCTGTTGTTGCTTCAATTATTTCTTTATTTGCTGCAATATGATCAATATGACCATGGGTATTTACTACATATTTAATATCCAAATTATTCTTTTGAATAACATCCATTATTTTATCAGCAGATCCTCCTGGGTCAATAACTATCCCCTCAGTTGTATCTTCGTCAGCTAAGATATAACAATTTGCATCCATTTCCCCCACTACCAACTTTTCTATAAACATTTCCCCATTCCTCCTTTTAAATCAAAAAAATGCTAGATAATTACTTTAAAGCATATTATTGTTTGTGAATCATTATGAAATAATTACCTAACATCATCAAACTGACTCTTCACTTAAAATTGTAGCTATCAGTTGTGATGATTTTGTGAATAAAATTTAAAGATTAAATAATAATTAACTTGGGTTAGCTCGTCTTACTTTTAAGACCCCATCAATTTCCTCTAAGCTATCTATAATTTTATTCATATGCTTTAAACTACTAATTTGAATTGCTAGATTAATATGGGCCAAGCTATCATCACTAGTTCGAGCATCTACTGTAGTAATATTAATCCCTTGGTCAGAAATAACTTGAGTTAAATCATTTAATAATGAATGTTTATCCAATGCTTTAACTTCTAATTCCACTTGATAAGAATCATCTTTATCAACATACCACTCTACATCAATAATCCTTTCGGGCTCTGAATCTTCTAATTCTTCTAAGTTAGGACAATCATCTCGATGAATTGAAACTCCTCGCCCCCTAGTAATATAGCCACCTATTTGGTCACCAGGTACAGGATTACAGCATTTTGCAATCCGAACCAACAAATCGCCCATCCCCTTAACTTTAACACCTTGATTTGAAGAGGTATCTTGTTGAATCTGATGTTTTTTACGCAATTCTTTCAAATCATTTTCAGGCGATTTTTCCTGTTTACTCTCTGGTTCTAATTCATTAACTATCCTTTTAACTGATATTTTATCATAACCAAGCGCCGCATAGAGACCAGACAAATCAGAAACACCTAAATCAGGCACTAATTCTTTTAACTTCTCTTCTTTTTCCTTCTCATTAATATTAATCTCCCGTTGTTTAAGCTCTTGTTGTAACATTTCCTTACCCTGAGCAGCAATTTCATCTTTCCTCTGGTGCTTAAACCACCGTTTTATTTTACTCTTAGCTCGTGAAGTCTGCACAAAATCAGTCCAGTCACGACTAGGACCACTTTCACTGTTAGTTAAAATTTCAATTATATCCCCATTTTGAATGCGATATTCTAAAGGAACTATACTACCATTTGCTTTAGCTCCAATACAATTATGTCCTACTTCAGTATGAATATTATAAGCAAAATCGACTGGAGTAGCATCTTTAGGTAGCGAAATAACATCTCCTTGCGGAGTAAAAGCAAATACTTCATCTTCAAATAGATCGATTTTTAAAGTTTCCATAAACTCTTTAGCATCAGTCAAATCACGTTGCCATTCTAATAACTGACGCAACCAAGAAATCTTCTTTTCAAAATTCTCATCTGCTGGTTTACCATCTTTATACCGCCAATGAGCAGCAATCCCATATTCAGCAGTCCGATGCATTTCCCAAGTTCTAATTTGAATTTCTAAAGTTTCACCTTGGGAAGTTACCACTGTAGTATGCAATGATTGATACATATTTGACTTAGGCATTGCTACATAATCTTTAATCCGACCAGGCATCGGAGACCATAAATCATGGATGATCCCTAACGTCTCATAGCAATCTTTAACATTATCCACTATTACTCTAAGAGCTGTTAAATCATATATTTCATCAAATTGTTTATTTTTATTAACCATCTTTTGATAGATGCTATATAAATGCTTAGGCCGCCCATATATCTTAGAATCAATACCTACAGCACTTAATTCATCCGTTAATTTCCTATTTATTCGCTCAATATATGCTTCTCTTTCACCACGGTTTTTGGCTACTTTACTAGATAATTCATTATACTTTTCTGGTTCTAAATAACGAAAACTCAAATCTTCAAGTTCCCATTTCAATTGCGATATTCCTAAACGATGAGCTAATGGAGCATAAATTTCCATTGTCTCGGTAGCTTTTTGTCTCTGCTTCTCTTCGCGCAAATAATTAAGAGTTCGCATGTTATGAAGTCGATCAGCTAATTTAATCAAGACTACTCTAATATCTTTAGCCATAGCTAAAAACATTTTACGCAGTGTTTCAGCTTGATGCTCTTCTTTACTCTCAAAGTTTATTTTATTTAATTTAGTTACTCCATTAACTAGTAACTCAATTTCAGAACCAAATTTTTCTTTAATATCTTCCGATGTAGCTTCGGTATCTTCTACTGTATCATGTAATAAAGTAGCTGCAATTGATATCAAATCTAATTTTAGTTCAGCCATTATATGCGCCACCTGCAAAGGATGGCTAACAAAAGGTTCACCTGAGACGCGATCTTGTCCCCGATGAACCTTTTTAGCATAGTAATAAGCCTCTTTAACCAACTCTATATTTGGGTCATCAGTATAGGAATCTATTTCAGTTAGTAGTTTATCTAACGACATAATTAACCACCTCCAGTATAGAGTTTAGCCAGTAAGGCATATAACTCTATTCTATAATTAGAGAAAACACATCCTGATCTTCTAATTGCTCACGACCATTTAGAAATTCTAATTCCATCAAGAAAGAAACTTCTACAATATCTCCGCCAGCTTCTTCAACCATTTCTACAGTAGCACTAACTGTTCCGCCAGTTGCTAGCAGATCATCAACTATTAAAACTTTCTCTCCCTCATAAATAGAATCTTTATGCATTTCTAAAATGCTACTACCATACTCTAAATCATATTCTTTTCTCAGCTTAGCACCTGGTAATTTACCTTCTTTTCTAACCGGAACAAAACCTTTATTCAGCTCCAAAGCCAAAGGAGCGCCGATTAAAAACCCCCGTGCTTCAATACCAATCACTGCATCTATATCTTCATCTCTATAGCGGTCTGCTAATTTATTAATTGCCTCCTGATAAGCATCAGCATCCTTTAATAAAGTAGTAATATCTTTAAATTCAATCCCCTCTTCTGGAAAATCAGAAATAGTCCTAATCTTATCTGTTAAATTCAATATTCTTCTCCCCTTTCGATATTAATAAATAAGTTTCTGTAATAGATTCTAAAATTTCATCTCGTTCCTTAGTAGCTAAAGTTGTAAAACAAGTACAAGCTTGATCTAAAACAACACATTCATTATAACGCATCGAAGTAAATAAATCTAGTTTTTGCTCTGGTTTATCTAATAATTTAATTCTACTTTCTTCTCCGTTGCTTCTATGTATTAAATTTAATTCAACAAAAATGTTTAACGACTCAACTAAAAGAGCTTCTTTGATTTCAACTGTTAATAATTGATTTAACTCCTCCAATAACTCCTGCTGGTTAATAGTAACCAGTCCAGTCTGGTCCTGGTTCTTAGCTAATAAGAGATATAATTCTGTTAACAGCTCTCTTGTTGGTAATGAATTTTTTAATAAATCTTTATTCTCAGTTAACTCTTCAATCTGGTATAATAAATGAAGTTGACCAGAAGTAGAATTAGCCGCTTGATTAGCTAAATATTTAAAATTATAGCTATTAAAACATGGTTCATAAAAAACTACCTGCTGGATATTATCTACTCCTAACAGCTCATTAAAAGCAACTGTAGCCACTACCACCTGCACTTCTTCTTCTGCAAATTTGGCCCGAGCTAACTGCTCTTCGGCTGGAGTTAATGAATCATGGTAATAAATGATTTGCTCGCTCAAATCAGACTTCCTAGCTTGTAGATTAGCAGCCAAGCGCTGACTCTCTTGGTTCGTATTAACATAAATAACAGTCTGCTTACCTCCATCAAGAAGTTGCTCTAAACAGTGCTCTTTATCAGCCACATTTCTATTATCAATTAATTCTAATGGAGCTTTATTATAATTGCTAATTAACTTATTGTCAAAATCAAATTCGGCTAATAACTTATTAACTTCCCCTTTAGTAATTGAACTAGCCACAGCTAAAGTTAATGGATCATTTAACTTAGCAATCACTTCTTGCAAAGGCTGAGCAAGACTAGAATTACTAAAATAACTAGCCCCTTCTATGATCAAAAAGCTCAATCTAGATTTAATCTCTTCTAAATCTATTAGATCAGTCTTGAGAAAATGTGGAGTAGTCAATAATAAATCACATTGGCCCTGGGCCAATTTTTCTTCTAATTCAGCTTCTTCACTAGCAGTTAAAGAACTCGATGCGACACAGACTTTCAAACCCAAACTAGATAAGCGCTGGGCAATAATCGGATATCGTTGCTGTAAAATTGATTTGAAAGGATAGACCACCAAACTCATTTTCTGATTCTCAATAGCCTGCCAAGCAGCAAATCCAAGAGCAAAATCATCCTTGTTTTGAGCCGGATTCAAAATACTCAAAGTATTTTCATTCTTCACTAATGCATCTAAAGATTCTTGAGCAATCTCATCTAGAGGATTAGTAGCTAACTTTTCTACAATCTGGTCCATAGATTCAGTGGGAACTTTAATATCTTTGACCTTCAGCTGTAAACTATCTCGCCCCCGCCAAGAGTTTATCTCTAAATTAAATAACAACGATGTCTTTTTAGATTGCAAGTCTAACTTTGCCTTAGCCTCCCGGTGGCCAAAAGCAATACCATCTATTCTACCTTGGCCCGTCTTAGCAGTTAATTTCAAATGATCATTATTACTCCCCACCAATTTATAACTGCTTAATTCAACATCAGTCGCAACTAATTTAGGACTGGGATTAGCATAGCCAAATGGGGCCAAAGCATTTAATTCTTCTACTAACGAAAACGAAAGTTCATCTAAATCTACAGCAGCATCTACTCTTTGCCGCGGGATAAAATCTTGCTCATCCAATTCTTGTCTGGCATACTGGTTTAACTTCTGGCGCAACTTAGGAATCTTATCAGCCTGAATTGATAATCCAGCCGCCTGTTCATGACCACCAAAAGATGCTAATAAATCTTGATTTGCTAATAGAGCATTATAAATATTAAAATTCTTAATACTTCGCGCTGATCCCTTAGCCATTCCATCCTCTTCTATCGCTAATAAGACTACCGGACGATAATATTTTTCATTCAAATCTGAAGCTACATTACCAATAACACCTGAATGCCAATCAGCCGATGCTAAGACCACAACTGATTTTTCATCTTCGGCTAAATTTTCAATCAATAGTTCTGCTTCTTCTTGCATCTCTTGACTTAGATTCTGACGCTGGTCATTTAACTTATCCATCTGCTGGGCAATCTCCTCAGCTATTTGATAGTCTTGACTCAAAAATAATTCAATCCCTAGCTCAGGCTCGCCTAATCTACCACAAGCATTGATTCTAGGGGCCAAGCCAAAGGCTATATGTCCTACAGCAATTTCACTATCTAAATAGCCTGTTACATCTACTAAAGCAAATAAACCAGGACTTGATTTGCTCAACTGATTTAATTGTTTTAAACCTTCCCGCACTATAATTCTATTTTCACCACGCAAAGGCACAATATCTGCTACAACACCTAAAGTTACTAAAGCTAAATAATCAGTTGCAACTGGCATCTGCTCTCCTGTCTTAGCTAACTCTAAAGCTTGTACTACTTTAAAAGCAACTGCTACACCAGCTAATTCAGAAAAAGGATATTCACAATCATCGCGTTTAGGATTTATAATTGCTACAGCCTCTGGTAACTCTTGGGGCACAGTATGATGATCAGTGACAATTACCTCCATCCCTAATTCAGCCGCTCTAATTAGTTCTTGGTGGGCCTTAATTCCACAATCTACAGTAATAATCAACTCCGCACCAGTTGCAGCTATCTCTTCAATAGCT
The DNA here is from genome assembly GCA_051744465.1 of Bacillota bacterium. Taxonomy (GTDB): domain Bacteria; phylum Bacillota; class Halanaerobiia; order Halobacteroidales; family Halobacteroidaceae; genus Halanaerobacter. The sequence goes on from JBNJDB010000001.1 coordinate 22,194, forward strand.
GCTAAATTAAGTCCATAACCCTCTTGAAGTCGGTTAGGAATATAAAAATCAATTTCTGCTCCCCTATCTTGTAAATAATTCAACAATAAAGAACTACTAGTAATTCCATCAACATCATAATCGCCATAGACAACTATTTTCTCTTGTTGGTCGATTGCTCTTTCAATTCTACTAACTACAGTCTCCATTTCCGAAAACAAATATGGGTCATGCAGTTGTTCAATACTACAATTTAAAAACTCTTTTGCTTGTTTAGGACTATCATAACCACGATTTACTAACATTTTAGCTGCTATTGGTGTCAAATCTAATTCAGAGACTAAATTATTAACTAAGTCTTGCTCTACTTCTCTTATATCCCAGACTGTATCTTCTCTTAACATTATTAACCCCCAATTAAATTTAAATACTTTCAGCAAAATTTATTACTATTATCATAATAGCAAATTGAAAATTGAGAATGGAAAATTGACAATTAAAAAAATGCAACCAAGCAATAAAACATCTATCTTGCAGAATCACTTTAGGAATAAAAAAATATAACTACAAAATACATTCAATCATATTTTATTTAATTTAGCCGAGAACAACCTTTAAACTTTTTAGAATCTACCTGATTTTAAAATTGAAATTACAAGCCAGCCGCCAAAGAAAACAGCTAATAAATATCCACTCAATCCAATTACTGGATAATCTAAAAACAATGGTCCTTTATCACTCAGCATAATCAAAGAAGAACCAATTATCAAAGCGGCAACAATTAAGGCTATAGAAATTCTATTAGTAATGATATCTAATTTAGCAATAAACTGCTCAATTCCAACATGACGTAAATTAATAGACAACTCTTTGTTTTTTAATAAATTTAAAATATAATCTATTTCTTCTGGCAAATCAGATAAATTATTAAATAATTTTCTACTACCAGTCAACAATTCTCTCAATAAGCGCTTGGGATTCAACTTAGCTTTAACCAACTTAGACATAAATGGTTTAGCAGCAGCAACAGTATCAAATTTAGGATCAATTTTTGCTACTATTCCTTCAATTGTTACTAATGATTTTCCTAATAAAATAAAATCAAACGGCAATTTAATCTTGTATTCAAAAGCCAAATTAAATAAACGATTAACTACTGGTCCTAATTCAATTTGATCTAAAGTAGCCCCATAGTAATCATCTACCAATTTATACATATCCCGTTTTAAAGCAGTTTTATCTATCTCTTCAGTTACTACACCTAACTTCAATAACTCCTCTACAGCTAAATCCATCTCTTTTTCTAACAAAGCAATAAATAAAGTAGCAGCTATTTCGCGGTCACTTCTACTAATCTGACCAATCAAACCAAAATCTATTAATCCTAATTTATCATCCTTGGTAATAATTATATTCCCCGGGTGAGGGTCACCATGGAAACAACCATCTAATAAAATCTGTTTCATAAAAGAATCAAAGATAGTTTCTGCCAATTGGTGACGGTCAACACTAGCAGATAAATTATTAACACTAACACCATCAATATACTCCATAACTAATATTTTTTTAGTTATTAACTCCCAATGTAAATCAGCCACTTTAACTTTATTTTCCTCAGCAAAATTAGTCTTGAATTTAACTGAGTTACGAGATTCATTTCTATAATCTAACTCTTTTTTTATCAATTCTGAAAATTTATCCATTACCTCCACAGGACTAATAAACAAATCATCAAATACTCTTTTTTCTAACAGGCCAGCTAAATCCTTCATAATATCCAAATCTGCATTTACTTTCTTTTCAATCCCTTTTCTTTGCACCTTGACCACTACTTCTGTTCCATCTTCTAAAATAGCTTTATGTACTTGTCCAATTGAAGCAGAAGCCAAAGGTTCAGGCGAGAACTCTTCAAATAATTCTTGATAATCTGTTCCCAATTCTTCTTCTAATTGCTCAATTATTTCTGCAAACTCCATCCGAGGAGCATTATCTTGTAATTTTTCTAATTCTGAAATATAATTTTGCGGTAATAAATCTGGTCTAGTACTTAATAATTGACCTAATTTAATAAAAGTTGGCCCTAAATCTTCTAAAACTTTACGTAATCTGACAGCTTTACTAGCATTAGATGACTCCGAAGTATCTAAATTTTTAATTCTTTTACGCAAAGGGACAAACTGATGCAAATCTAATGAGCCTATTAAATAACCAAAACCATGTTTAATTAATATTTCTACTATATCCCGATAACGCTTCAGATGTTGGTATTTTTTACCGATATCTCTAAAGAGCATCTAATCCACCACCCTAAAATATAATTACAAATAACCAGCCAGTCATTATTAAAGCGACTATAAAAGAAATCAAAGCTCCACCAAAGGTGCCTAGTACAGTTCCAGTCCCAACTTTCACTGATTCTTTTAGTTGTTTGCCCGTTATTAACTCCAAGATAACTGCACCCAGAACAGGACCTAAGAAAATACCTAGTGGCGGAAAGAAAATACCCCCAATCAAAACTCCTCCGATAGCACCTATAACCCCATACTTGCTACCACCAAATTTCTTTGTAGTTACAGCACTAAACATCCTTTCACTTACTTCAGCTAAAATACTAAGTACTATAAAAATGATAATTAACTTAATACTAACTATTGCAAAGTCAGTTATGAACCCATGAAGTAAAGCCGCCCCAACAATTAAAGGGGTTCCAGGAAAAACAGGTACTAGAGTTCCTGCAACCCCTAAAATTGCTATGATAGCTACTATTATATTAACTATCACTGTCTGTTCCTCTACTACTATCACTTTTTAACTCTTTTATTTCTTGTTCTAAAGACTTAATATGCAACTCCAACTTTTCTACTTGTTGTTCTAGATCTTCAACATCTTCTTGCTTACTAAATCCTGCTTTAGCGAATTCATTCTTAAGTTCAGTCTTCACTTTATCAGCAATTGTTTCTCGTTGCTGTTTAGCTTTTTTAACCATATTATCCATTAATTCTTCTGCCTCTTCTTTATTCACAGATCCTTCTTCAACCAATTTCCCTACCATCTCTTCTACCTTATCTTTAGTTAAAAAAACCGCTCCTAAACCAGTAGCTAAAATTTCTTTAAATACATTCATCATAATTACCCCCTTTATATTAATTGAAAATTGAAAATGGATAATTGACAATTAAAAGAATGCAACCAAACAATAAAACAAAACATCCATCTTGCAGAATACCTTTAGAAATAAAATATAACTCGGACTACAGGAAGTGTTTTTTATCTTTTTAAAAAACACTAGATCACAGGTATAAAAGAAATTTGCAATAATTAATTTGGGCTTTGAACCTACTCCTATATTAATTTTACTTCTAGTTGCTTACTTTTATTCTTTCCCTTTATAGATACTTTTTAATATAATAAGCCCTAGTTTCAAAATCAAACTAGGGCTCAGTATCAATTAATTATTGTATCTTAATTTCTTTTCTTTTATTCCATTCTACTAGAATAGGACTAGCTACACAGATAGAAGAATATGTTCCTGCTAACATACCAATCATCAAAGCAATCATAAAGGTTTGAATTGTTGTCCCACCTAAAATTAAAATTGCTAAAATTGGTAACAAAGTAGTCGCTGAAGTATTAATTGAACGCGGTAATGTATCTAACAAAGCATCATTAGTCAGTGCTTCAAATGTATCTTTTTTAGAATACTTCATCTTTTCTCTAATTCGATCAAAAATTACAATTGTATCATTAATCGAATAACCTACAATTGTTAATAAAGCAGCAACAAATGGACTATTAATCTCATTTCCTAGCAGTGCAAAAGCACCTAATACAATAAATACATCATGTAACAAAGCTAAGATAGCTGCCATAGCAAATCTGAATTCAAACCGAATACTAATGTAAATTACAATTCCTAATGCAGCAATAAGTAAAGCTTTTAAAGCATTAGTTTTTAGTTCTTGTCCAATAGTAGGACCCACGGCAGAAGTTCTTAGCATCTCTGCTGAAGAAAATTCTTCTTCAATCCTATTCTGAATATCTACTACTTTATCTTGACTCAATTTAACTGTTTTAAACTGAACTCCATTATTCTCAGTCTGTTGTACTACACTTTCTTGATCAATTTCAAATTCAGATAATATCTCCCTGATTTCAGAATTGGAAACTGATTCTTCAAAACTAAACTGCATCAGAGTTCCACCAGTAAAATCAATCCCTAAATTAAGCCCTTGAGTAAACATTGCAATAATTCCAATTGCAATTAAAATTCCTGAAAGCGCAAACCATAATTTCCTTTTTCCTATTATATTCACATTACTTACCTCCTTGTGACCAGCCGAGCAAAGAATTATTCTGTAATATTTCTGTATCTAATGCAGTGTTAATTAGCATTCTGGTTACTATGATTGCAGTAAACATACTGGCTAAAATACCTATTCCCAGCGTAATCGCAAATCCTTTAATAGTCCCAGTACCAAAATAAGCTAAAACTAAAACTGTAATTAAAGTAGTAACATTAGAGTCTAAAATAGTTCTGAATGCTCTTTTGAAACCAGATTCTACAGCTGATTTTAAAGTTTTACCTTTTTTATATTCATATTTTATCCTTTCAAAAATAATAACATTAGCATCAACAGCCATACCAATAGATAGTATTAAACCAGCAATCCCAGGTAAAGTTAAGGTAGCATTTAAACCGGATAAAACACCCAGAACAATTACTGAATAAAAGGCTAATGCCACAGCAGCCAAGGCTCCTGGTAATCTATAGACTAATGTCATAAAAGTAACAATTAGTATCAATCCAATAATTCCTGCTTTAACACTTTTATCAATTGAAATCTGTCCTAAAATTGGCCCTACAGTTCTATTTTCAACAACTTTAACCGGAACAGGCAAAGCACCAGAACGAATCTGTAAAGCAACCTTTTGAGCCGATTCAATAGTCTCAAAACCAGTAATTCTAGCTTTAGAACGATCAATTTCTTCTTCTACTTGTGGATTTGTCAAGCGGTCTTCATCTAAATAAATCCCCACTCTTTTTCCTATGTTATTCCTTGTAATCTCTGCAAATCTACTTTGACCTTCAGAATTTAATTCCATAATAACAACTGGACGATTAAATTGTGAACCAAATCCTGATTCAGCATCTTTAACTTTATCTCCAGTCATCAATACTTCTCCAGCTTCATTTTTAAATTGTAGCTGAGCGGTTTTCCCAATAGTTTTTATTGCTTCATTAGGGTCTTCAACACCAGGCAATTCAACGATGATTCGTTTCTCGCCCTCTAATTGAATAACGGGTTCAGTCAAACCCATTCCATTAACCCTACGTTTAATTACGCTTCTTACTCGCTCCATAGCTTCACTATCAACTTTAGCTTGATCAGTATCCTGTGCCTCTAATACTACATGGGTCCCTCCTTGTAAATCAAGACCTAAATTAATACTTTCATTCAATGGATATAGAAAGTATACTGCTACTAATAATAATACTGAGATACTAAGTAACTTCATAATTCTTTTTTGTTTCCAAGTCATAACTTATCTCCTTTCTCTAATTTGGCTTCAACAATGTTATTTTACCATTATTTAAACTTCAAGACTAACAAAGATTTTCCTTTAATATAACTAAATTATTTTTATTTTTAACCAAAAAATAAAAATGGCTCCCTGAGCAGGACTTGAACCTGCGACAAAGTGGTTAACAGCCACTCGCTCTACCAACTGAGCTATCAGGGAACATCAATTTTGAAAAAAATTGAATTTTACATATGATAGAATACCATAGATATGATATTTTGTCAATCCTTTTTTCTAAGCCACCTGTAGGTGGCTTAGAAAAAATAAAATCCAATTACTTCTCTTGAGTTGTAGAGCTCAACTCAGGATAGCTTGGTTGATCTAAAACTCTTGTCCTAGTCACGGGCCAATAAACCCAAAATGCTTTTCCTTTAATTCGATCATTATCAACATATCCTACTTTCTCAATCCTTCTACTATCTGAACTATGATTTCGATTATCCCCCATAACAAACAAATGACCTTCGGGAACCTGATAAGGCCCAGCAGTATTATGAACTTCATCATCATTTTTATCAGGTATATACCTATACGTATCAATATAATCTTCTTTAATATAATCTTCTTCTATAGGTTTAGAATTAATATGCAGAGTTCCATTTATTATTTCAAGCTTATCACCAGGCAGACCAAGAACCCGTTTGATATAGTCCCTTGAATCTCCTTTAGGTTCCAAAACAACCACATCACCTCGTTGTGGTTCCTCAAAATAATAAATGAATTTATTGACAAATAAACGTTCCCCATGATCCAAAGTGGATTCCATAGAGGAACCAGAAACTACAAAGGACTGCACTACAAAAGTAATAATAAAAAATGCTAAAACACCTGCAATCAATAGTGATTCAATAAACTCTTTAGCAAACTCTTTAGTAAACAAGCCAAAAAAGCTATTATTTTTTTTACTCAAAATTATGCTCCTCCTAATTATTGCTCAGTTTCTATCTTCTCTTGTTCAGAATTTTCTTGCTCTAAATCTTCTTCCACTCTACCAATTGACTGTCTAGTAACCTCAATCTCTATATCAGGAGCTATCTGTAATTTCAAACTAGTTTGCTTAATACTCTTAATTTCTCCTTTAATGCCCCCAATAGTTACTATATCATCACCTACTTGTAAATCTTCTAACATATTACTTCGTTCTTCTTGACGTTGCTTCTGAGGTCTAATAACCAAAAACCAAAAAATACCAAACACAATTGCTATCGGTAACAAACTTCCTAAAATACCTGCCATTTTTATTCCTCCTTATTTTATTTCCAACTCACTTTTAATAGTTCAATAAAAATTAGAAAATCCCTTTATAACTCTTAATTTTATTTTTCAGCCCCATAATCCTCATAAAATTGGTCACGATAATCTAAAAATCGATCCTCTTTAATAGCTGCTCTAATATTGCTAATAATATCCAACATGAAATGTAAATTATGATAAGTAGTTAATCGCAACCCTAAAATTTCATTCCGCTTAATCAAATGTCGAATATAAGCTCGACTATAATTATTACAAACATAGCAATCACATTCTGAATCTAACGGAGTAAAATCCTTCTTATATGTAGCATTACGAACAGTGATTCTACCTTGACTTGTAAATATAGCACCATTTCTAGCTACCCTAGTTGGGAATACACAATCAAACATATCAACACCACGCATAATTCCTTCAAACAGATCTATTGGTGTCCCAACCCCCATCAAATAGCGTGGTTTATCTTCAGGTAATAACTCAGGAGCATAATCTAATACTTCTAACATTTTTTCTTTCTCTTCTCCTACACTCAACCCCCCAATTGCATAACCAGGTAGATCAAATTCAGTAATCTGTTGGGCACTTTTTTCTCTTAAATCACGATGCATCCCCCCCTGCATAATACCAAATAAAGCTTGATCATCTCTAGCATGCGCATCAATTGATCTAGCTAACCATCTAGTTGTTCGCTCCAGAGACTCTTCAACATATTCTTTATCCGCCTCAGAAGCAGGACACTCATCAAAAGCCATAATAATATCAGCACCAAGGCTATTTTGAATTTCAACTGATTTTTCTGGACTAATAAAATGTTTTGAACCATCAAGATGAGATTGAAAAGTCACCCCTTCTTCTGTGATTTCATTGCTATCGCTTAAACTATAGACCTGAAATCCACCACTATCAGTCAAAACTGGACGATCCCAATTCATAAATTCATGTAACCCGCCAGCTTCTTCAATTAGTTCATGCCCCGGACGCAAATATAAATGATAAGTATTACTTAAAATCACTTCTGAACCTATCTCTTTTAATTCCTCAGGACTCATAGTCTTAACAGTTGCCTTAGTTCCTACTGGCATAAACACTGGTGTCTGAATCGTACCATGTGGTGTTGTAAATTCACCTAATCTAGCTTTAGTCTCATTACATTTCTTATCTAAGCTATATTCAAACGACACTTTATCTCCTCCTAACTATATTAATAACATTCCATCTCCAAAACTATAGAATCTATATTCCTTTTCAACTGCAGATTGATAAGCCTGCATCGTTAGCTCTTTGCCCGCAAAGGCACTGACTAACATTATTAAAGTAGACTCTGGTAAATGAAAATTAGTAATTAAAGCATCTATGATTTTAAACTGATAACCAGGATAAATAAAAATATCTGTCCAACCCTTATCAGCTTCAATATGGCCACCTTCATCAGCTACTGTTTCTAAAGTTCTAGTTGTAGTAGTCCCGACTGCAAAAATTTTATTACCATTTTCTTTAGTTTCATTTATTGTTTTAGCTGTTTCAGATGATACTTCATAGTATTCAGAATGCATATCATGTTCAGTAATATCTTCTACTTTAACTGGTCGAAAAGTTCCCAAGCCAACATGGAGTGTAATATCAACAATATTAACTCCTTTTTCAGTTAATCGTTCTAATAAACGATCAGTAAAATGAAGTCCAGCCGTCGGAGCAGCAGCAGAGCCTCTTTTCTCTGCATAAACAGTTTGATACTTATCTGCTTCATCTAATTCACGCGTAATATAAGGAGGCAAAGGCGTATTACCTAACTCATCTAATATTTCTTCAAAAACACCTTGATATTCAAATTCTACTATTCGACCACCAAAATCAGTTACATCCTTAATTTCAGCTTGTAGCTTACCCTCGCCAAATACAATTGTAGTATCTACTCTCACTTTACCATTAGCTTTAACTAATACTTCCCATCGATCCAGTTCAAGTTGATTCAATAACAAAAATTCTACTTTACCACCTGTTTCTTCTTTTTCTCCAAATAATCTGGCGGGAATAACCTTAGTATTATTACGTACCAAAGTATCACCAGGCTCAAAATAATCAATTATTTCCTTGAATATTTTATCCTCTAGTTGCTCTCCATCCCGATTAACCACCAATAAATTTGATTCATCTCGTGGTTCAACTGGTTTCTGAGCAATTAATTCTTCTGGTAAATCAAAATCAAACTCCTCAACCTTCATTGTCAATTCCTCCAAAATCTTTTTTGACTAGTTTAGTATTTTGATAATAGTGGTCCAAAATTTCCCGATACTCAAAGCCATCAATTGCCATTTGATAAGCCCCCCACTGACTCATTCCTACACCATGCCCCCAACCATTACCTTCAAACAAATAGCCATCCTCTAACTTAGTTACTGAAAACTTAGTGCTGCGTAAATCGAGCCAAAATCTAAATTTAGAACTATCAACACTAATTTCGCGATTTGCTCCTTCGATCACTACTTGACTTGGCCTTCCTGAAGGGCCAACCGACTCTAATTTTATTGCTTTTATATCTTCTAACTTAGACTTTTTAAGCGCCAAAATTTCTTCTAACTGATCAATAGTATATTCCTTCTGCCATTGATAATGTGGAGCAGCAGAATCTTTAGAATCTACACTCTGTAAATAAGGGGTATCTCCACCCCAAACAGTAGACCCCTGAGCTGTTTTACCACCTGAATTGGAATGATAAACAGCAGAAATTAATTCCCCTTTATAAGTTAAAACTTCTCCAGCGGTTTCTTCTACTGCTTGATACGTTTTAGACGTAGTTACATGGTCCCCTTTATAAGCTTGAGAATAAATAGTATTAGACAAATTATAACCTTGACTGGCATATGAATTCAAATTACACAAAGCATAAGTTCTAGCTACAACTGCTTGTGCTTTGATAGCTTCCATAGGCCACTCAGGATCAATTTCACTACCAATTACACTAGCTAAATAGTCCTTGAATCCCACTTGATTAATTACATTCATAGTTTGTCCAGTATTAAACAATTTTATTTTACCTTTATAATCTCGCGCATCAATATTTACTAAATCATTGTTCGCCGGCGCAGAAATCATTAGATAATCAGAATCAAAAAAATAATTATTAATTCGAATAAACTTCCCAGTTTTTGCAAAGTGAAAACTACTATCTTCTGTCAAATCCAAACTATAACCATCACTCGTTTTTACTTCAAGCCCCGCATCAGAGCTTATTGTTAGATCCTTAGCATCATCCATTAAACCTATCTTGATTGGTGCATTATTAGCAGTAACTGACCCATAATTAAAAAATAATATCAATAAGACCAATAATACTATCTTCCCTAATCCACTTACTATATTATTCCAATTCAATATAGTAAAACTATTCACTATTAGGCACCTCTATTCCTAAGTGTTGGTATGCATTCTTAGTTACTTTCCTGCCCTGTGAAGTCCTATCTAAATAACCAATTTGCAATAAATAAGGTTCATATACATCAGAAATAGTATCTTGTTCTTCATTAATTGCAGCTGCAATAGTAGATAAACCTACTGGTCCACCAGAGAAATTTTCAATAATTGTTTTTAATATTTTACGATCAATTCTATCTAACCCTAACTGATCAACTTCTAGTTTAGCTAAAGATTGTTTAGCTATCTCCTCTGTGATTATCCCTTCCCCTTTTACCTGGGCAAAATCTCGGACACGTTTTAAAAATCTATTAGCTACTCGGGGCGTGCCTCGGGAACGGCGAGCAATCTCATAAGCCCCAGCTTCTTGAATTCCCACTTCTAATACTCGTGCTGCTCGCTTAACTATTGTAGCCAATTCATCATTAGTATAAAATTGCAACCGATTAATAACACCAAACCTGTCGCGTAAAGGAGAGGTCAAACTTCCCGCTTTAGTAGTAGCTCCAATCAGTGTGAAATCAGGTAAATCTAATCGCACTGAACGAGCATTAGGACCATTTCCGATAACTATATCTAAGGCAAAATCTTCCATAGCAGGATATAATGTTTCCTCAATTACCCGATTCAATCTATGGATTTCATCAACAAACAAGACATCATTCGGTTGTAATTTAGTTAAAATAGCAGCCAAATCACCTGGCTTTTCAATTGCAGGCCCAGAAGTTGTCTTAATATCGACTCTCATTTCATTAGCAATAATATTAGCCAAAGTTGTCTTACCTAATCCCGGCGGACCAGATAATAAGACATGGTCTAATGATTCACCACGACCTTTTGCTGCCTCAATAAAAACTTGCAAATTCTCTTTTATCTTCTGTTGCCCAATATATTGCTGCAAATTCTGGGGTCGCAAACTATAATCATTATCCTCTTGCTTCTGACTAGGGGATACCATTCTTTCTTCCATACTCATTATATCCTCTCCTAATAATTGTATCAAACTCAAAATCTAATAATCTAAATAATGCTTAAGCCTTTGCGAATTATATCTTCTACAGCTAAATCAGCCTCTTCTCCAACAACTTCTTTTACTGCCTTGCGAGCTTGAGATTTCCGATAACCCAAACCAACTAAACCTTGTATAGCATCTTCTACTTTGCTTTTATCAATATCAGACGTACTGTCTACTATTTTATCAACCTCTACTTTTTCTTGCAACTCTAATATTAACCTTTTAGCCGTTTTTTTCCCAACACCTTTGATTTGTTTTAGAGTTTCTGTTTCTCCATTAATCAAAGCTAACTTGAAATTTCTAACACTCATAGTAGATAATGTACTCAAAGCTGACTTAGGGCCAATTTTAGACACCCCTAATAATTTTTCAAATAATTCTAATGCCTCTAGAGAAGAAAAACCATATAACCTAATCGCATCTTCACGCACATAAGTATAAATATGCAATTCAACCTGCTTACCTACTCGCGGCAATTTAGACTGTACACTACCAGGCGTATTAACCTTATAACCTACACCATTGACATTAATAACTATATACTCTAAGCTTTTTCTAGCTAATTCTCCATTCAAATAAGAAATCATCTCGTTCACTCCCTTTGCTGTTAACTAATAACTAAAAAAAGAAAACAGTCATTTATCGACTGTTTATAACTATTAATCACTTAAGTTATTATTTAGTTTTCAGCACTTAAAAATCCTTCTAAAATACTAAATAATTCTGTTTTATTATCAACTTTAATTCCTAATTGCAAATTCTTGATATCTTCTTCAGCTAAAGATTTTATAGGAATATCTTTTCTAACTTCAATCAATTCTGCTTCTCCTAAAATATCCCCTCTATAAATTGCTACATATCCATCTTTAATCCCCAAAAATAAATTTTCAGCTGATTGAAGCTCCATTTCAGTTTTGGCTACATCATCTTCTTGTTTAGACTGCTTCATCAATTCTAAAATTGATTTGAAATCCAATCTAAACAAATCTACATCATCTACCTTATTTATTTGCAATTTGAAATTATCTTTACTTAATAATCTACAATCAGATTTGATATTTCTTTGTTTATTCTTCAACTTATTATTTTCTTCCACTAGCAAATCTGATAAATCTTGTTTTATTTCTAATTTAGTTTCTAATTTATCTTCTTCTTGATTCAGTAAGGAAATATTTAAAAGTTGATAGCTAATCACTGCTACAATAATAATTAATAAAATTATCATAACTATATTCCGGATAATTTTCACTACTTTCGCCCCCTGTTTTAGCATACCCAAATTTTGTTTTTTTATAAAACAAGGGGCAAATTTTATAATTCTTCTTCTATTTCACTTCTAACTTTATTAGGAATATCATAATTAGCATATACATCCTGAATATCATCATGGTCTTCTAACTCTTCAATAGTTTTTAGTACCCTCTTAGCTGCATCAGGATCATTTAAAGTAATTTCATTCTCAGGAATCATAGCCAAATCTCCTGATTTAAACTTATATCCTGTTTCTTCTAAATCTCTTCTAACATCTTGGAGATCACCAGGGGCTGTCAATATTTCTGCTCTTTCTTCTGTCACATTAATATCTTCAGCGCCAGCTTCAATAGCATCTAACATTAAAGCATCTTCATCAATTTCAAATTCATTACGATCAATAATTAATTGGCCCTTTTTTTCAAACATCCAAGAAACACAACCATCTTCACCTAAATTACCACCATGTTGGGATAGTAAATGTCTCATTTCAGAAGCCGATCTATTTCTATTATCACTCATTAATTCTAAATATAAAGCTACTCCCTCAGGTGCATAGCCTTCATAAACTATTTTTTCATAGTCTACTCCTTCTAAATCACCAGTCCCACGTTTAATTGCACGCTCAATATTATCTTTAGGCATATTAGCATCCTTAGCCTTTTGAATAGCTAAATCAAGACTACTATTTTTTTCTGGGTCACCGCCACCTTCACGAGCAGCAACTGTAATTTTTTTTACTAACTTAGAAAAAAGTTTGGCCCTTTTTCTATCTTCTTTCTTCTTTTGATGTTTAATATTACTCCATTTAGAATGTCCAGCCATATGATTACATCCCCCTCTAATACTTTTTCTAATTCACTTACACTGAATTAGTTGGATTTTATCATACTCAGAAGTCATTTTCAATCTAATTATACTTCAGCTTGCGGGTAAGAACCTAATAATTTAACCCAAGCTGCTATCCCTTCAATTTCAACTAAAGCCTGTTTGATATTCTCATCTTCCCGGTGACCTTCAAAATCAACAAAAAAGATATAGTCCCCAATCATTTTTCTAGCAGGGCGAGACTCAATCCGAGTTAAATTAATTTCATACTCAGCAAAAACATTTAAAATCTCATACAAAGCCCCCGGATGATCATCACAAGGCGAACAGACTACTGAAGTCTTATCAACTCCAGTTTTAGGACTATCCTCTTTAGCTAATACAACGAATCTAGTCCAATTTTCTCTATTATCTTGAATATCATCCTGCAATACCTTTAAATTATAGTGATCAGCCGCTTGATGATTTCCTATTGCAGCCCACTTTTGACCATCAGCAGCTACTTTTTTCATCGCTTTAGCCGTACTAGTAGTAGTATGTACTTTACAATCTAAATCATTATCAATAAAAGAACGGCATTGCGCTAAAGCTTGCGGATGAGAAGCTATATGTTCTAAACTTGCTAATCCTTCTACTCTTTCATTAACTAACAAACTATGAGTAATTGCAATAATTACTTCTTCAGCTATTTTCAAATCATACTCCAATAACAAATCTAAAGTTAAAGTAACTGCCCCTTGTAAGGAATTCTCAATTGGAACAACTGCTTTATCTAATTCATCTATCATAACTGCTTCAACTAATGATTTCATATCTTGATAAGGCAAATATTCTCGTACTGCCCCTGTATATTCTCTAGCAGCTAGTTCAGTAAAAGTCCCTTTGGGCCCTAAATAACCAATACTACTCATTTTACTCACTCCTTTTAAAAAATTTATAATTAACAAATTATCACTTGACATCATATCTTATATAAAAGAAAAAGAATAAAATAAAAACTCAAAAGGAGGATTGATTATGAAACTTCTAAAATTAATAAATAACAATGATTCTCCCACTGATAACAAAGATGAAGATAATATTAATGATCCTTTTATTTTATTTTTAATTTTAATCTTATTAATTTTATCTGATATAAACATTTTAAAATGAATTAAAGACATCCCATAAGGATGCCTTTATCATTGAAATCATTAGTAAGTCTATAAGCTGAGTTCTGTATGCCCTTGCGGGTGCTAATCATCCATCTAAACTAATAATTACTTATTAGTTTTAGCGGCTTTACCCGGGAAGTCGAGCGAGTAACTCTTCCCCTTCCCCTATTTCACCTTGCTCCAGATGGGGTTTACCCTGCGAATTTTGTCACCAAAACTCCGGTGCGCTCTTACCGCACCCTTTCGCCCTTACCAGAAAAAATTCTGGCGGTTTCCTTTCTGTTGCACTTGCCCGCGGATTAATCCGGCTGGACGTTATCCAGCATCCTACTCTATGGAGCCCAGACTTTCCTCAAGTATGGATAGAATCCATACTTGCGACTAGCCAACTTACTAATAACCGTATTTAATTGCATAGATAATTATAACAGCTTATTTTTAGCTTGTCAATCTTTTATTTGGAATCACTTAGTCTAATCTTCAAAATATAATATTCGTCCACAATTATCACAAGTTATTATTTGCTCACTATTTTTCAGCTTAGTTATCACATTCAAAGGCAAAGTCATTCGACAGCCTAAACAATAATTATCTTTTAATTTAGCAACTGCTTGCCCATTATTTACCTCATATAATTTATTGTATTTTTCTATCATATCAGCACTTAATTTCTCTTTTATTTCCTCTTTAGTGGCAGGAATTTTATCAAGTTCATCCTTAATTTCTTCTGTTTTACTCTTATAATCCGCTTGCAAGTTTTGTAATTTTTCCTCTTCTTCTTTCTTTTTTTCAAGTAGTTTCTCTATTTCTTCTTCTTTCTTCTCAATATCCATCATTAAATCTAGCGTTTCTTCTTCAACCTCTCTCTTTTGCACTTCTGTCTTATTTAATTTTTCTTGAATCTGTTTTAATTCTTTTGGATTAGAATTTTCCCCACTATATAATTTTTCTTGATAATTTTCTTCATCTCTATTCAAACGTGACATACTAAATTCTAACTCTTTCAATTGCTCATTAAGCTCAGCCAAGGCTACTTCTTTTTCTTCTATAGAAGTATTAATCTTTTTTATTCCATCTTTAATATTATTAATTTTAATATTAAATTTTTCCTCTTCAATCTCATCTTTTAATGCTTGTTTCTGTTTATCTAGATTTTGTAATTGATATAATAATTTTGTAGTTTTCATCAAAATCCCCCTTTAATAATGGAAAAAAGTAGGCCAAAAATAATTTTTGGACCTACTTTACTTGCAATGGATTTGTATTAATTTTAGATTTTGTAATTTCAACCTCTAAACTATCAGCAACTACTTCTTCTTGTAAATAATCTGTCATAGCTTCTTTCATAATCTTTTCCGTACCATAATGACCAGCATCAACTAAATTAATACCTAACTCTTCAGCCAATTGTGCCTCATGATATTTAACATCTCCAGTAATAAACAAATCTACTCCTCTAGCAGCTGCAGTCTTTATTAAATCTGAACCACTACCACTACATAATGCCACTTTATTAATTTGTTGCTCTAAATCTCCTACAAATTTCAAACTATCAAGATCTAAATTCACTTTAATCTGCTCTATGTAATCCTCTAATTTAAGTCCATTATCTAAATAACCAATGCGACCCAAACCAAACTTTTGTCCTTCATTTTCTACTGGATAAAGATCATAAGCAACCTCTTCATAAGGATGAACTTGTTGCAATTTAGAAATTACTCTACTTATATTATCTGCTTTAATTATTGTTTCTAGGCGATATTCATCAACCTTATTAACTTGCCCAACTGTTCCTTGATGAGGGCTTGTGCCAGTAAGAGGTTTAAAAGTACCAGTCCCAGATTGATAGAAAAAACAGTGACTATAATTACCTAACCAACCTGCTTCTAAATCCCCTAAAGTCTCTCTAACCTGCTCTAAATAATCTTCCGGTACAAAAACGACTAACTTTTTCAATTGCTCTATACTAGTAATTTGCAAAGGGGATGCATCTGCTACACCCAACTTTTGGGCCAAAAAATCATTCAATCCACCCGGAGCAATATCATAGTTAGTATGAGCACAATAAATTGCAATATCATTTTTAATCGCCTGTTGGATCAATTGACCAGTTGCAGTATTAAATTTAACTGCAGATAAATCATCAAAAATAAAAGGATGATGAGCTACAATCAAATCTGCATCTACATTAATAGCCTCCTCTAAAACATCTTGATTAACATCTAAAGCAACTAATACATTATCTATATTCTGCTGAGAAGAACCTAATTGCAAACCAACATTATCCCAATCAGTCGCTAAATTTTTTGGTGCCAATTGATTAATCAAACCACTAATTTCTTCTAATTTTACAGTCATTTTTTAACTCCTTTACTTTACTAATTTTTTGCTCCAATTTATCTATCTTAGAATGACAAGGTGCATTAACAGCAATTTTATCGATTATAAACTGCCATTCTTCTTCTAGATTAGTTAAATATTTAAGCAACAAACTAGAATTGTTCTCAACTAATTTAGGGCCAATTTCCAATAAGAAATCATCCTCAACTTCCATAGTTCCCGGTTCAATCACTAAAATTTGATATAACCGCTCTCCTTCTTCCACTAAAGCTTCATCACTAATCAAAAAATTATTTTCAATCAGCCATTTACGTAAAGAACTAGCCCCTTCCATCGCTTGAATAATCAGTCTATCTAGCCCTTGGGCCAACTCATAATCATCAGCAATAATGCTCTTAATAGTTGTAGCACCCATTCCTGCTATAATAGCAGTAGTTACTTCTTCTTGCTCTAATATAGATAATCCCGACCCTAACCTTAACTCAACTTGCCCAAGCAGACCAGTTTCTTGCACGTTACTCTTAGCTATCTGGTAGGGAGCACGATTATATTCACCAGCTATTATAACTGGACAATCAGTCTTTTGAGCTAAATAAATAGGTATATAGGCATGGTCAGTTCCAATATCAGCTACTTTGGTTGGTAAGTTTAAAAAAGATATTATTTTTTTCAACCTTGGTGATAAATTCATAATATAATTACTCCAATATCAATAATTATTATTTTATAATATATTATACAGGACTCCAGCAGTTAATATCAAGGAAATAAGGAAATTTATCAAATATTAATCGACCTATTCTCTTGCAATCTATTTTCAGTGTTATATAATTTAATTAGCTTAGCCATTTGAGGAGGAAAAAAATGTTAGAAAAAAATAAAATTGCTCCTTTTTTCACAGAATTATTAACTGGTACTCTAACAAATACTCATATTGATCTGCACATTCATACTACTGACTCAGATGGTTTTATTAAACCTGACCTAATAAAATCATTCTTTGCCACTAAAAATCATCTAATATCAATTACAGATCATAACTCAATTAAAAACAATCTTAAATTAGCAACTGAATCAGAACTCAATATTATTCCAGGGATAGAAGTGGGAACTAAAGATGGATTTGAACTTTTAATCTATTTCAAAAATCAATCAGATTTAAAAGATTTTTATAGACATCATGTTCAACCCTTCAAACTGAAATATGATATCACTCGAACTAAAAAAAATTATTTGTATTTTTTAAAACAAGCTAACAAATATAACTCATTCATTTCAATTCCACACATTTCAGGTCTAGCACAGAAAAATTATTTCAGTAACAAAGAATATATTAATCAAGTCATTCAACAAGTTGATGCCCTTGAAACTTATAATCATTCTTTATCAGATAAGAGAAATAAACAAGCTCAAAAAATAAGACAGCAGAATAAAAAATATGCTACTTTTGGTAGTGATGCTCATATCAAACAAAGTCTAACTTCCTTTTATCATGATCAAAAACAAGAACACTTTAAATCAAAACCGATTAAAACAATGCTCTATAACCTTTTCTCTATAGTCCCCTTAATCAGCAAAAGAATCGCCTATATATTCCAGACTAAATAACTACAATAATAAAACTCCATCTATATTTGCCTAGCAATAGATGGAGCTTATCTGTTTTAATTGTTATTAAATTATAAGCCATAGATTATAAATAAAACAAACCGCCCCAAGTACAAACAAATTATTAATCCAAATAATCTTTTAGTTTTTTACTCCTACTTGGATGTCTTAACTTCCTTAGCGCTTTGGCCTCTATCTGTCTAATCCGTTCTCTAGTAACTCCAAACTCTTTACCCACTTCTTCTAGAGTTCGAGACCTACCATCTTCAACACCAAATCTTAATTCCAAGACTCTTTTTTCTCTATCAGTTAAACTGTCTAATACATCATCTAACTGGTCTTGCAATAACATAAATGATGCTGCTGCCGATGGAGAAGGAGCATCTTCATCTTCAATGAAATCTCCTAAAAAGCTATCTTCTTCCTCTCCAATTGGAGTTTCTAATGAAACAGGTTCTTGAGCAATTTTTTTGACTTCTCTTACCTTATCAGGATCCATATCCATCTCATCAGCTATTTCATCAACTGTAGGCTCTCTACCTAACTCTTGTACTAAATGTCTAGTAACTCTAATTAACTTATTAATCGTTTCTACCATATGGACAGGAACTCTAATAGTTCTCGCTTGGTCAGCAATAGATCTAGTAATAGCTTGTCTAATCCACCATGTAGCATAAGTACTAAACTTATATCCTTTAGTATAATCAAACTTTTCTACTGCCTTAATCAAACCTAAATTACCTTCTTGAATCAGATCTAAAAATAGCATACCACGCCCAACATATTTTTTAGCAATACTAACTACTAAACGCAAGTTAGCAGATGCTAATTCTTGCTTAGCCGATTCATCTCCTTCTTCCATTCGTTTACCTAATGCTTGCTCTTCTGCTTTGGTTAACAAAGGTACTTTACCTATCTCTTTTAAATACATTTTAACCGGATCATCAATCCCTACACCATCGGGAACACTCAAATCTAAATCTAATTCAGCTTCATCATCGTCTTCATCTTTCTTAGACTTAGACTTAGACTTAGCCTTAGACTTAGAATTTTTAGCTTTAGTAGATTTTTCTTTATCAATTACTTCAATTCCTTCACTATCAAAGACTTGATAAATCTGGTTTAAACTATCATCTTCAATATCTATACCCGATAATGTATCCTTAATTTTACTCTCTTTTATTTGACCTTGTTCTCTACCAGCAGATAATAACTCTTTAACTTTATCTTGCACAGCTGCTTTAGCCATATTATTGCTCCTCCTTCCTAAGTAAATTTTGATACTTCATCAATAATTGATTCAATTCTTGATGATTATTTTCTTGTTCAGCCAATTTGATTTTTGCTTCTAAATCTTCTTTCTTCATTCCAGATTGATACCCCTTTATTTTATTTATATAATCTTCTAAGATCTCATCTTGATTAGCAACATAATTTAAATCATTTTCTTCAACAGCCAATTTAGTTAACATCTTTTCAACCGATTCATCTTCTATCTTTTTAAATAATTTATTAATCTCCACTTCACCTTCAGCTTGATACAACTCACAAATTACGGCAAATAACCGTGAATGCCTTTCTGCAGCAAAATCATCACTCGTTAATCTTTCCCCGCAGAAATCAATCAAATGAGAATTATTTAAAATTATTTTAAACAAACCATGAACTGCATTTTGATAGCCATTTTTTTTAGAATCATCGAACACCATATTTTCTCTTGAATCATTATTATTATTCCTAGATGAAACTTTTCTATCCTGATGCTTTGTTTTTTTATATTTTTTTAATTCAGCTCTTAAAACTTCAATTCTAATTTGTAATTTTTCTGCGATTTTTTTTATATATTCATCTTTTTCAACTTGGTCTTCAATTGAATCTATAATTGGTAATAGATTTTGAACTGCATTAACTCGATCATCAACATTAGCTAATTTTTTTTGATTTACTGTTTGATCAATTTTAAATTGAATTAAAGAAGTCGAATTTTCTTTAGTTTTCATAAATTCACTTTTGCCCAATTCCTTAATATATTCATCAGGATCTTGGTCAACTCCTAAACTAATAACTTTGACTTCTAACCCTGCCTCTTTCAAAACATCTAAACCGCGCAAAGTAGCTTTAGCACCTGCTATATCAGAGTCATATGCAATATATACCCGATCAACATAACGATTTAGAAGTTTTGCTTGTTGACTAGTTAAAGCAGTTCCTAAAGAAGCAATAACATTTTCAATTCCATGCTGAGCAGCAGTTATTACATCAGTATATCCTTCAGTTATAATTGCCTCTCCTGTTTTACGCATAGATTCTTTAGCCCAATTGAGACCATATAAATTCTGACTCTTATCGAATAGTTGCGTCTGAGGTGAATTTAAATACTTAGGTTGTTGTTCAGAACTTAAGACTCTACCTCCAAAACCAATTGCCTGATGACGATGATCAAAAATAGTAAACATAACTCGATTCCGAAAGCGATCATAATAACCATCAGTATTTTTGCGAGGCAAAACTAAACCAGATTTAGCTAAGACTTGATCTGAATAGCCTTTATCACTTAAAAACTTATACAACCCTTGCCATCTATCAGGAGCAAAACCTAATTGGAATTTTTCAATTACATCCTCATCAAATCCCCTACCCAATAAATAATCATAAGCTTCTTGACCAAAATCAGATTCTAATAATAAATAATTATAAAATTGAGTAGCTAATTTATGAATTTGCAAGAGTTTTTTTCTTTCGCTAACCTTCCTTTTTCTAGCTTGAGAATTGTTCTCTTCAGGAAGATCAATATTAGCTCGATCAGCTAAAAATTCTATTGCCTCAGTAAAAGTCAATCCTTCAATTTCCATTATGAAATTAAAGATATTACCTCCCACCCCACAACCAAAACAATAATATAATTGCTGATCAGCACTAACATTAAATGAAGCAGTCTGTTCATCATGAAAAGGACATAGTCCTTTATGACTTTTACCACTTTGTTTCAAACTAGTATACTCCGAGACTACATCAATAATATCATTACTAAACCTTATCTTTTCTATAAAATCTTCATTGTATAACTGACTCAAAATATTTCACCCTTTAATCAGCTAATGCTTAATATTGTCCTCTCTATAATCGTTCCATAAAGTCATAACAGATATACAAAACTCTATCAATCTTTGCTATTAATTTGTTCGACATGTTTCAACAAAATCCTGTTCTCGATGAAAAAAAATTAAGCAAGATAACTAAAAATAAAAAAAATTAACTTTGCTACTATATTATAACTACCACATTATAACTAAAACTCCTTTATTAAATTCAAATTTAATAGAAAGTATGTAACTAATATTTGTTTGAGTATCGATTAAGAAAACCGACAATTAATTGTCGGTTTTTAAAGCACAGTTAATTATATTTTAATAGTTAATTGCTCTAAACTTTATCATTATCTTATAATATAGTTATTCTTAATCAGTACTCAAAATCATAAATTAGCTTAAATTATTACTTCTGATTGTAATCAATCATCTACACTAACTTATCCTACCTTTAAGATTATAATATTAAATAATACAAAAATCAACTCAAAATTTAAATTTATCGTCAATTAGTCATTTTTAGCCACTATCTTAGTAGCTATCTCTTCAATAGCAGTATAGGTCACATCAATAACTCTACACCCTAACTTTGACATTATACTTTGTGCATATTCTAATTCTTTATTTATTCTATCTAGATTAGTATAATTACCTGTCGGACTGAAATCCATCACCTCTAAACGCTCTTTTCTTATTTTATGTAGGACATCAGCTGAAATTGTTAGGCCTACTATTTTTTCAACAGCAACATCATATAGTTCTTGGGGCAATTCAACTTCTGGTGATAAAGATAGATTAGCAACTTTATAGTTTTGATTAGATAAATACATACTCACAGGAGTTTTAGAAGTTCTAGAAACTCCAATTAATATAATATCCGCTTCTTTTAATTTATTTAAATCTTTACCATCATCACAACGCATACTATAATCTAAACAATCCATTTTTTTAAAAGCTTCATGACTAATCTTATAGCTTAACCCTACCTCTAATTGCGGTTTCTGATCTAAAATTTTAGAAAAACGAGTTAAAAATGGTTCTAAAATATCTATAGTAGGTATATTAAATATCGAAGCTTCTTTTTCTAAATAATCACATAATTCCGGTGAAACTAGAGTATAAGCTATTACAGCTCCTTCTGCTTTGGCCTCATTAATTATATCCTCTAGTTGCTCTACATTAGAAATATCTGGGAATCTTTCAATCTCAATTTCTTCTACTTCGAATTGTACTATTACAGAATCAATTATAGTTTCTGCAGTTTTCCCAGTGAAATCGGATAGAACAAATACATTTAAAGTTTCAGTTTCCAATTTAAAATCGCTCCTCCCTAAATATCTAATCCAAAATCAACAAAGGTTCTAACTATATTAGTTTCACTAATTTTCCCAATGATTTTATAACTAGATCCTCGCTCAGCTTCATTCTCTACCTCTTTGACTACAGGCAAAACATCAATTTCATAATCAACTAACTTTTTAGCAGCCTCAAAAATAGATTCTTCTTCTTTGATTATAACAACATGAGGCATCCTAGTCATCGCCATACTCACTGGTAAATTTTCTAAATCAGTCTCTCCAATAGTTATCTTTAATAAATCTTTTCGAGAGACAACCCCAATCAAAAATTCATCATCATCAATTACAAATAACGAATCTACATTTTCTAAAAATAAAGTTATTATTGCATCATAAACTGAACTCTCTTCTTCTTTAATTACATTAGGTACAGATTTTATCTCACTAACTTTTTTTTCATATAACTGATCAAATTCTTTCAGATAAGCATTATTATCTGAATAAAAATATCCTACTTTGGGTTTTGCTTCCAAAATATTAGACATCGTCAATACTGACAAATCAGATCGTAAAGCTCCACGAGTCAAATCTAATTTTTTAGCTATCTCCTTACTAGGAATAGGAGCATTATTCTTTACTATTTCAATTATTTTATTTTGTCGCTCACTTAAATTAATTTTCCCCACTCCCTTCTTATACCAGAATACAATACTTCAGCTAAATTTATCAACTTTCTATAACTTTATTATAGCAAACACTAGACTATTTAAAAAGGAAATATCTAAGGGAGTTGGGATTTTAACTTACCTTCATCTCTTTCAAAGTAGCATAATCTGTCTTTATTTCCCTAATATAAGAACCAGGTCCTGTTTTTCTTCGCAGTAAAATAGAATTAGTAAACCCATTTTCTACTCCATCAATTAATATACCATCTGTTACTCCAGTAAGAGAAAATAAAATTTCTTCTCCAGAAATCAAATCATCTAAGTCAAAAATCTGATCAACATCAGTAATTCCTACATTATTAACTTTTTGTAATTCTTCATCGGTTTCTGGTAACAATTCAGCTTCCATATCACCATCTAAACATTTAACTGCAGCAGCAGTTAAGATGCCTTCAGGAGCTCCACCAGATCCTAATAACATATCAATACCTAACATTCCTTTGACAGCAGCAATCCCCCAAATTACATCTACGCCGGGAATCAACTTAACATTTGCTCCAATACCCTCAATTTCCTCAACTATCGGTTGATGTCGCGGGCGATCTAAAGCCACAACTGTAATATCACTAATATCTTTACCTTTTGCTTTAGCTACAGCTTTTACATTCTCGCTGGCTGATTTTTCTAGACTAATTTTCCCCTTAGCTTCAGGGCCAACAATTATTTTATCCATATATATATCCGGCACTTGTAATAATTTCCCCTTTTCTACTGCCGCTAATACTGCTACAGCATTAGGTCCATTTCCGGCTACAAATTCTGTCCCTTCAATTGGATCAATTGCTAAATCAATTTCATAATCCTTTTTTCTTCCTACTTGTTCATCATACATAAAACTAGGCGCCTCATCTTTTTCGCCTTCACCAACTACAACTCGACCACCAATATTAATTTGGCTAAAAGTTTTGCGCATTGCATCTACAGCAGCCTGATCTACAGCAATTTTATCTCCATTACCAATTAAAGGTGCAGCAGCTAAAGCTGCTTTTTCTGTAACTTTAAGCAAACTTCTAAACAATTCTGATCTCATTAATATCACCCCGATTTTATAGTTTATAGTTGAAAGAATGCAACAAGCAATAAAATAAAGCATATAACTTGCAGATTATACTTAGCAATAAGAACACTTCAATCAATTTTAAAATCTTAGTCTAACTAATCATTATAATTCTAATTTGCTAATAGATTATTTAATTGGCTAGCTTGATTATGAGTTTCAGCTAAAGAATAAGGTGTATGTCCATATTCATTAGTCTGATTAGTATTAACTCCTGATTGAATCAAAAGATCTATAATTTCTATGCTCTCATTATTCTTAATTGCCCACAACAAAGAATTGTTGCCACTTCTATCAGTCTTTTCCAAACTAGCTCCTGCTTCTATTAACCGTTCTACTACATCTGGATTCTCAGAATTTTCTGTAGCATAGATTAATGCTGTTCTACCTAATCCCTCTTGAGCATTTACATTAGCTCCTGCTTCTATTAATTCATTCACTACATCAACATTATTATACCTAGCAGCATACATCAATGGAGTTCTTCCTAAAGATGACCTAACATTAACCTTGGCCCCGGCCTTAATCAGTTCTCTTATAATACGGTGATCACTATTACACAAAGCTGCAAACATCAACGCTGTAAAACC
>JBNJDB010000002.1:0-35651 GCA_051744465.1 Bacillota bacterium
AATAATAACGTTCCCAAAGTATAAAGCCAACAAGGAGTTAAACCATCGAATCACGGAGAGTCCGCCAGGACTCGTAGGGAACGGTAAATGAAAGATATGTTTTTGACTGTTGTTTTCGTTAGAAAAGATGGATATCAACTTAGAGGAATAGTATCGGTCTCAAGGTATAAATTCAACAAGGAATTAAACCATCGAATCACGGAGAGTCCGCCAGGACTCGTAGGGAACGGTAAATGAAAGATATGGTCTTGAATCTTGATAAAAATTTAAAACTAAAGCGATAAGTCCTGCTAGATATTCTCTAGCATTACTTAACGCTATAAATTAAGAGGTGGAAAAAATGAGTAGAATATCAGAAGTATTTAATCAGTTACAACAAGAAGATAAAAAGGCTTTTATTCCATTTTTGATGTCAGGTGACCCAACTATAGAACTAACTAAAGAATTAGTTCTAGAAGCTGAAAATAGAGGAGCAGATATTATAGAATTAGGAATGCCTTATTCTACTCCTTTAGCCGATGGGCCAACAATTAAAAAAGCAGGTAAAAGAAGTTTAAAAAATAATACCAATTTAGATGATATATTCAAATTAGTAGAATCAATTCGAGAAGAAAGTGAAGTACCTTTAGTTTTAATGGGATATTATAATCTTGTTTTCAAATATGGAGTAGAAAAATTCGTGCAGCAGTGTGAAAAAGTAGGTGTAGATGGTACTATCATCCCGGATTTACCTATCGGCGAAGACCAAGAATTGAGAGATTTAACTACTAAATTAGATGTTATTTCTTTAGTGACTACAACTAGTAATCCAAGTCGACTCAAAAAAGCAGCTCAGAAATCCCAAGGCTTTATTTATGCTGTATCTACGCCAGGAACTACAGGAGCTAGAGCAGAGATTTCTAATGAAATTGAAGAAAAAGTAGCAGAATTAAGAGAGATTACAACTACTCCTATAGCAGTTGGTTTTGGTATTTCTAAACCTAATCATGTAGAAACTGTAACGAGTTTTGCAGATGGAGCAATTGTAGGTAGTGCGATTATTAAACAGATTGAAGCTAATTTAGAGCAACCAGATAATATAGTTAGTAAAGTGGGAGATTTTATTGAATACTTAACTAGTCAAATTAATAACTAGAAACTAGATTTGCAGAGTTGCCTTAAAATTAAGGTAACTCTTTTTTTATTTTTTGTGGTTTTGAATTTTTAACTTCGCTTATCTTGGTTTGTTTTCACACTTTAGTAGAAATTTATAAAGGTCAACATTTATTTGCAGGTATTTTTTTGCTTATAAAAACCAAAATAAGTTGTGAGGAGGGAAGTCATATGACAAAAAATAGAGATGAAGATGCGGCTGCTGATGAGACAAGAAGAGAGGATAACCCACTTGGTATAGAAACA
Organism: Bacillota bacterium; assembly: GCA_051744465.1. Classification (GTDB taxonomy): domain Bacteria; phylum Bacillota; class Halanaerobiia; order Halobacteroidales; family Halobacteroidaceae; genus Halanaerobacter. The sequence continues at coordinate 1,399 of JBNJDB010000002.1, forward strand.
GATTACGATTTAGATGACCAAGAGGTAGCAGAAGATTTAGTAGGTGAAGATGTTGATAGAGGTGAAATTTATAGCGATGATTTCGAAGTGGCTGAAACAACTGATGATTTGTTTGTACCACCTGAAGTTGATGAAGAAGTAGCAGAAGAAATAGCAGATAATGATATTAGAGAAGATGGCCTAGGTGAAATAGATATTGATGCAGCAGGCAGAGCAGAGTATTTAGCTGATCAAGAGGTAGCAGAAGATTTAGTAGGTGAAGATATTGAACAAGGTGAAATTGATAAAGGTGATTTTGAAGTAGCCGAAACAACTGCTGATGATCTGTTTGTGCCCCCTGAAACTGATGAAGAAGCAGCTGAAGAAATAATGGCTAATGATATTGAAGAAAATGGATTAGATGAAACAGATATTGATGCAGCAGGTAGAACTGATGATGATCTATTTAAAGAAGCTAAAGTTGACCAAGAGTTAGGAGAAGAGTTAGCTTATACAGATAATATGTTTATTTCATCAGAAGTTGATCAAGAACTAGCAGAAGAATTGACTGATACTGATCAGACTGAAGATGAAAATACTACGGATGAGCAATAAATGGAAGAGAATAATAAATTAAGTCTTAAAAATTAAATGATTAAAAATTGGCCCTTAGGTGAATCACCTAGGGGCTTTTACTAGTGATTGATTTTTAATTACTATTGTTGAAAAAATATGTAAAATATATTAAAATATAATTGTTGCCATTGGATATTTTTGGATTAAATGGACCATTCGAAAGAAAAAATTAGCAATTTAATTGAAATTAATAGTAAAATATGATATTATTTCAATCAAGTTGGTGTTTGTAGCTAGATTAAATTACTAAAAATCACAAAGGGGGCTTATTTTTTTGTCACTTGATGTAATTTTTTTCTTTTTAAACGAATATATGCTAATTGGTTATAATTTTATTTTAAGTAAGGGGGCGGTTTAAATCGAGATTATTAATCAGACTAATAAGACAATATTATTTGAAGAAGTAAATCCGGAGAAATTAGATTTACTTACTTTAGTAGGTGATGTTAAAGGAATTGAGAGTTTAGAAGATGAGAAAATAAAGGAAATTAATGAGCATCTATTGGTAGATAGTTTTGAAGATTTTTTAAATAAGCTTAGTCCAACTATCTATTCTTATTATAACGCTGCTAACCAAAAGGTGATGTATACTGCTAAAAAGCCTGAAGGGATTCCTGATAATAATATTAGTGAGATTAAGTTAGATCAGAATAATGATTTTTTGAAGATGTTATTTACATTAATTGATACTAAAAAAGATCAGGGCCAAGAAAATGTAGATTTTAAGTTTGAAAATATTTTAGATATGTTATCTCCTAAAAAAGTAATGGAAGATATCAAGCAGGTCCGGAAAGAGATTGATTATTTATATGGCAAATATGAGGGACTTGATGAGGAAGATCCGACTAAGCGTGAATTAGGTGATAAGCTGAATCGAAAATTTGAAGAAGCTAGTCAAAATTATAACAATGTCTTAGGTATGTTACCGTTGGCTATTGAAGATATTAAGACTAGATTGTTGTTAGGAGAAGGGGAAGAAGGTTCAGAAGCAGAGCAAGTAAAGATTGGTCAGCTAACAATGGGTGATGAAGGTGAACTTGAAATTTTAGAGTCTTCTACCGAGGAGCAAGAAACACTACCGGCAGAAACAACGGAAAATAAAGAGGCGTTAGTAGAAGTTTTTGAGGAAGATTATAATGAGATTAGTGAAAACCCAACTTCTTATGTTGAAGATTTAGTAGTCAGAACTTTTGCTCCGATTACCGGTGTAGAAGAGACAGATATAGATGTAGAAAAAGAAGTTGAAAACTATAATCATTATCTTGATTTTTATAAGCAGTCTAAAGAAGATTTTGTTAATGTGGCTAAACCATTAGTCGAAAAATTATTAGGAGTGAAGATGTTTTTTGAACAGTATGATACAGATAATCGCGGTATGAGACCAGAATTGTTAGTTACTAATTGTAAAGTAGATATGATGGTAAAATCAAATAATAAGCCACGATTAACTACTTTTTTAAATACAGTTAATGCTAAGAATAATTTTGATGAAACTATTTGGTTTGGAATTTTGCCAGCGATAGAAATGTCTAGTGAAGATGAACAGAATATTAGGAGAGAACGGTTTAAGGGGACTGAAAAAGAAGAGGAAAAAGTGGGTAATACTATGGAGTCTTTAGCTTCTATTTTAAATATAGCTAAAGATTATAAAATTCAATTATTCTTTAATTTTCAAGCTAATGACGAAACTACTTTTAATGACTTAGCGACAAAAGGTGTAGATAAATATATGGACAAGACAGAAGTTTTAAAGCGCAAGGAATATAGTGAATATGCAATTCCTTGTCTGCCTAACTTTACAGTGATTCCCAAGAAAAAATCAGGAGTAGAGTTAGATAAAAAGATGATAGCTACTGAAAATGGAGCACAGTTATCTTCAGAAGAAGAGGACTTACTTAAGTTGTGGCTAGAAGGAGTATATATTGATGCTTCTTATGTAGCAGCAGGTATTACTTCGGCTTATCAATGCCCTGAGTTTTTGCGTGATAAATTTAATTTGGTTTCTAATAAATATCCAGGGGTTAGATTTGATATTGAAAGCGGGGATAATGCTTTAAAGGTACCGACGACCTTGGCCCATGAAATATCTGGATTTACTAATGCAATTAAAGACCAAATTAATCGTCGTGATTTTGGATTTTTATTCTCTTCTGAGAATGCATTGGTAGATGACAAAACAGTTGATAGAGTAACAGTTTATAAGGCACGAAGTATGGCTTTAACTGAGGATGGATTTGATTCAATGTATAAAACTTTGGTCAGTACCTATATTGAAAGAATCTTAAGATTTAAGACTAGTGATTTTAAACAAGATAAGATTGAAAGTTTCTTTAGTAATAATCCAAAAAGCCAAAAAAGTCAATGGAATAAAGAAAAAGATTATGTTAACTCCATTTTGCAGCAAGGAGATGACATCAGTCATCATATAGATTTAGAAAGTAATACTTGTCAGCTTGATATTGCATTTAATGGTAATGTTAAAAATCTTGAAGTTAATATTACTAAGAGTACAAGTGCAGCTACAGCAAGTTAGTGAGTAGCTAATTGTTTATAATTTGATGATATAGAGTTTCCTCAAAGAAACTTTATATAAATAAAAAAAGAGGAGTTGTCTATTAATGGGATTTAGATTAAAGATTGAAGGAGAAAGTGAAACAATTGAGTTGGGTATGGAGAATATCAATGATGTAACTTATAGGTCTGATACGCCTGATGATTCAGATGCAAGAGCTACTGATTTAGCAACAGAATTAGTAGTCAGTGGTAAAATTTTAGCAGCAGTAGATGGAGAACCAGATCATACTAAGAAGTTGGCTATATGGTCGCTAGTGAATGCAGAAAGTTCTGATGCCTATCGAAATATGGTATTAGAAGTTATTGCAGGGGATCAGGTAGTGAGAAAATTAACCTTCCCTAATTCATTTATAGTTGATTATACTGAAGAGTTCGGTCATACTGAAGGTGTTGGGACTTTTATTTTAGTGCTTAGACAGAAAAAGGATAAGCTGATTGATGTGGCTATTGATGGAAACTATGCAAAGTAAAATGATTGATTAAAGAATAATTTTATTTGGTTCCTCACTTTAGATAAAAAGTTTTGATTTATCTAATTAGTGGGGGATCAAGTTAATTAACTAAAGTAGAAAAATAGATGAGTCTCAAAATTTTGAGGAGGAAATTAAAAGTGACAGAAGCTGAAAGAAAGAGATATGCTAAAGAAGTAATTAAAAAGATGTGGGGTTCAAGTGTAAGTTATTCTGATGAAGATTTAACACCTGAATTATGTAATTGGGTAATTGGAATCTATTTAAGCAATGCCTCTGCTAGTAAACAAATTGATGGGGTAGAAAATTTTCTAGGTGTAGGCTCTTGGACATCTCTAAAAGGAATGGTTTGGAAGATTATTAAATGTTTAAGAGCTTTATTAAAAAAAGATATCTCTCATAATGATTGGGATTCTAAAGTAAAAGTAAGGGCTAAGCAATATAAAAATCATTTTCAAGCAGCGGTTTCTTCTGGAATGACAGTACATTTACCTGAACCAAGAATCAAACATACAGGAAAATAGTATAATGAATAAAAAGGGGGATAAAATAGTGAAAAAAACAATCGTTATAGGCTTAATTATAATTTCTATTATAGTAATTTTATTGAGTTTTATTAATGAACAACCTAGTTTAATTGAAACAGTTAAAAATAAAAATGAAAAGCAAGTAAAAAAAATGATTGATTCTGGAGCAAATGTAAATATTAAGAATCAGGGAGGGGAGTTTCCCTTGTTAATTGCTGTTCAAAATAATAATAAAAAAATAGCAAAATTATTAGTAGAAGCAGGAGCAGATATTAATCAAAATATTGATAATAAGACAATCATAGAAGATTTGAATCCTTTATTTTTGGCAGTACTAAATAATGATTTAGAAATGGTAGAATTATTAATAGAAGCAGGAGCGAATGTAAATATAAAGACCCAACATCGTGAAACTCTATTACCAGCAGCGATGTTTGATGCTGATTTAGAAATAGTAAAATTGTTAATAGAAGAAGGGGTTGATGTTAACAATGTTGCAGAAACTGGTTTAACTCCTTTATTATTTGTGTCTTCAGTTCCAGAAAGAAAACAAACAATAAAGGTAACTAAATTATTAATAGAAGCAGGAGCAAAAGTTAATTTTAAAGATAAAAAATTAGGGATGACCCCTTTAATGTATGCAGCCAAAGTAGGTAATGAAAAGATAGCAAAATTTTTGATAGAAGCAGGGGCTAATATAGATCAAACAAATAAAGAAGAGAAGACAGCTTTAGATTTAGCTAAAAAAGAAAATAATAAAAAAATGGTTCAATTATTAAAAAAGGCGATAAAAAATGAGAAAAATAAAGAATAAGTTATTTATAATTACTTTATTTGTGATTTTGTTTTTTAGTTTGGGAATAGATGTCAGTACTGCATCTTATGGAATAGACATTAATGATGCTCAGAATAATTTATTTAAAGCAGTAGAGAATAAAAATCCAGTTAAAGTAAAAAAAATGATAGAGGCAGGAGCTAGAGTGAATGCTGTTAGTGAGTTTGGTAAAACTGTTTTAATCAAAGCATCAGTAGCTAGTAATGTAAAAGTAGTACAACTTTTAATAGAAGCAGGAGCAGATGTTAATGCTAGTAATCAGTCTGGAGAAACTATTTTAATGTCAGCAGTAAAGACAGGCAATTTAAAAATAGTAGAAATGTTAATAAACGCAGGAGCAAATACTAATGAAACTGTTGACCATTTTAACCAGGATTTATTGGATTATGCAGTAGAAGGAGGAAATTATCAAATAGTAAAGCTTTTAATCCAGAAAGAGATTAGTTTTAAATATAATGATGATGAGTGGACTCCTTTAATTTCTGCAGCAGAGCAGGGGAATTTAGAAATTGTAAAACTTTTAATAAAACAGGATATTAATATCAATGCTGAGGATAGTGGTTGGACAGCTTTAATGAAAGCTTCTTCATATGGGCATGTAAAGATAGTACAGAAATTGATAAAAGCAGGAGCTAATAAGTTTGATAATACAAATTCTGCTGGTTTTACTTCTTTAATGTTGGCTTCTTTGTATGGTCATTCAAAGGTAGTAAAAGAGTTAATAGATGTAGGAGCAGATATTAGTATTAAAAATATTGATAAGGAAAATGCTTTAATATTAGCAGCTAAAAAAGGGCATCAAAAAATAGTTGAACAATTAATAAAAGCAGATGCTGAGATTAATGCTAAGAACCATAGAGGAGAAACAGCTTTAATTGTTGCTGTAAAGGAAGGAAAGTTAAAGGTAGTAAAATTATTAATAGATGCTAAAGCTAATATTAATATTCAAAATGAGGATGGTTGGACAGCCTTAATGAGAGCAGTACAAAGAGGAGATATAAAAATAGTAAAACGATTAATTGAAGCTGATACTAATCTTAATTTTGTAACTGATAATGGAAAGACAGCTATTATAATAGGAACTGAACAAAGAAATTTAAAAATAGTAAAGTTATTAATAGAGACAGGAGCAAATGTAAAGATTAAAGATAATAAAGGTTGGTCAATTTTAATGAGAGCAGCACAATTAGGAGAACAAAGTTTAGTTAAGCAATTAATAGAAGAGGGAGTTAATGTTAATGCAGTGAATGACCTAGGAGAGACTTCTTTAATGCTAGCAGCTCAACAAGGTAATTCAGAGATGATAAAAACATTAGCTGATGCGGGAGCTAATATTAATACTAAAGATGACTTAGGTTACACTGCTTTGATAGATGCAGTCTATAATAATCATTTAGAAGTAGTGAAAGCATTAATTAAATTAGGGGCAGATAGTGAACTTCTTAATAATAAGGATGAAACTGCTTTAAGTTTAGCAGAAGAAGGTAATTATTGTGAGATAATTAAAGTATTAAAAAGTAATTAATTTGGTTCAAAAGAGGTGGTAACTATTAAAGAAATTATTAGAGAAAAGTTAAGTAATATGGATGATTTAGAACAACGAAGTCAGTTGAAGAAAGTTATGCAAGAAGTATTTATGCCTTTAATAGAGCATCAAAATTCTATGCAAGCAGATTTAGAAGAACAGGTTTTTAATGAACTTGAGGATAAAGAAGAAGAATATGATATTTATACCACTATGGTGCCCCGCAACAAGTTGAAGTTATTGGATAATCTATTATTTCCTATTTTAGAAGAGGATCAAGAGAAAAGTGAATATGACAAAGAAGAATTAATTGAGAAAATTAATAACCAAGAAGAGTTAATTCTGTCTAAAATATTTCTGAAGAAGAATCATATTCAAATAAAAGAAATTGAAGAAGCAGATAGAGCCTTTGAGGGAGAAATTGTTACTGAAGAAGGCAATCATAAAATAAAATTGGAATTAAATCATAATACTGATTATTTAGAAAAAGAAAAGGAATTACATAATGTTTTTTTAGAAAATTGTACTAATTGGAGAACAATCAATAATCCTTATATTCGTAAATTCTTTAATATCGTTATTACTGATTATGAAGATAGTGTAGAAGAATTAACTGATTTTAAAGAAATTACTTTTGACTTAGAAGAGCTAGAATCTGATAAATATGTAGACTATATTCCTGTTTGGAATATTAAAAGAATCCAACAAGAAGAAGAAGGTTTTCCTCTACCAGCAGTAGATAAAATACATTATAATCATGAGATTTTTTTAGAAAACCTGGGATTTGAGCATGGTTATTTGGTAGTACCTAGTGAAGAAAGTCAGTTGATTTCTATTAAAAAAATTAAAAGTGAGACGGGAGATAAATTAGTGATTACTAGTAATAATGATCAAACGATTGAATGGGAGTTATTGCAAGTAATTCAAAAGCCTGAACCGTGGAATGAAGATTTTGAGTTTGAACTATTAACTAATCAGCGTAAACAGAAATTCATGAATAAATTAACTCAAAATAATTATAAGAACATCAAAACTTTTGCAGAATTAAATAGATTAGCAAATTCATTTAAGACTAGTGAGGATATTAAATTAGAAGGAATTGATATTTTAGATAAATTAGATACAAGCAGTCATACTTATGATTTTAATTTTTTTATTGAAGATGAAATTCGGATTAATAATTATAAAAAAATTATGTTATTAACATTTTCTGGTCAAAATTTGGGTTATTTGAAGTATGATTTACTCAGTTTTATAGTTTCAGGAATTCAAAATTACTTTCCGGAATATTTATGTAAAGGGGTTTTTAGTGAATGAATTATATTTGGGAATTAATTATTAAAGCTAAGAATGAAAATACTCCTATTCATGAATTAACATTTAAGTTACCAGCTGTATATTCTTCTTATATGGAATTAAGTAGTGAAATGTTGAACTATGATGGGGTAAAGCCAGAAGTTGAAGTTAATCCTTACTATAGATTTTTCTCGATTTTTAAGGATCTATTTGATCCTAATTATATAAAAGCAGAGGAATTACGGATAGTATTGTTGGATATATTACTTCATTTTTTAGCTCAAATTGATTTATACCAAGGAATGGACCGCACGGAATATTATAAACTTTTTATTTATAGAGAAATTAGTAGTGGTTCTTTTGGGCGTGAGGTTAAAAAGGGTATCAGAAAGTTTTCTAAAGTGGAAAAAAATATGTTATTGGATAACATATATAAGTTTTATAATACAGGGAATCAAATCTTTTATTTAAAAAAAAGCATCCAACAGATATTTAAAAATTCGGTAGTTTATATTAATCGAGAAGGTGCTAGAGAAAATAGTAATGAAATTTTGCTTTATATCGGAGCTGTGCCCAAGCAAGATAATAAACAGAAATTAGAAGTAATAGAAACTTTATTTTTACCGATTAATTTTACAACTATAACTTATTGGCAGTATCATTTTGGGATAGTTGGCTTAGAAGAAACAATGAATATAGGAGCAACTGCCCTTTATTAGAGAGAGGAGTAATAAGTATGTCTTATCGTTTAAATCCTGGAAAAACAAATTATAGGAATAGATATTTTACTAGGACAGAGTTATTAGAGATGTCAACTCATACTTTAGATAAAATTTGTCGTGAATATAAGATTATTCAAGGCTATCAGAATTCATCTAATCGCGAGCGGTTAATAGAGTTAATTTTGAAATATAGAGGGAAAGAAATTTCTTATTTAATTGACCATTATAGCCACAGTGGATTTAATCGCTTACAAAATATTGTGAATCAACAATTAGCAAATGCAATGAATACTAAGCAAGATATAAAAGTTCCAGCAAAGATGATTGTGCACCCTAGAATTGGTGTCGATAAAGATGATATGTATGAAGTGATAGCTGATGGGTTATTAACTGAATCTAATGTTTTGTTAGTTAATGATGAAGATTATTTGTGTGGGATATTTAATTTGAAGCAGCATACAAACAAAGAAAATAAATATTATTTAACAGCGAAAAGTGAAAATTTGCAATTAGAAGGAGTTAAGAATAAAAGTTATAGTTTTTTATTCTTTAATCAAAAAGATTCCGAGCATCTATATAAAACCTATTATCAAAATAAAGAATTACCACCTCGTGATTTAAAGTGTTATAAAGTTCCTCTCAATGATTTTGAAACACGTGATTTAGAAGAAACTAAAGCAGTATTATGTATTGATTTTGGTACTTCCAATACGACTGCTGGAGCATATTTAGATAGTAATTATGTTTCGGATTTGTCGACTAATGATATCTTGAATAATCGGATTAAAATAGATGAGACCAATTTTGTAAAATTCCCCTATGAAACTTCGCAACAAAAAGAATGGATTGCTATGAGCCCTACAGTAGTCTATGTTTTGGATTGTAAAGATGTAGATAATTTGAAGTTCTTATTTGGGCATCAGGCTAAAAAACATATGAAACAGAATGATTATTCTACTAAAGCAAGTGTTTTCCAAGGAATTAAGCGTTGGGTTAGCACCTATCAAAAAGTAGAAGAAATTCATGATGAAGCTGGTAACACAGCAGAAGTTACTCGTGGTCAACTCATAAAAGCTTATTTCAATTATATAATTGAAAAAGCAGAACACCAGTTCAAATGTAAGTTTAAGAAAATCCATATTTCTAGTCCTGTTAAGTTGAAATCTCAGTTTGGAATGATGTTTCAAGAAATTATTTCTGATTATGAAATTGAGACTAAAGATATGTTAGATGAAGGAGTATCGGTTCTTTATAATACGATAATTAATCAGATCAACAAACGTAAATTTTTCAATGGAGAAGAGCATAAAGCTTTAGTAATTGATTGTGGAGGAGGAACTACTGATTTATCTTCGTGTCTGTTTAAGATAGAAGAGAATAACATATCTTATAAAGTTGATATTAAGACAAGTTTTGAGAATGGTGATACTAATTTTGGTGGGAACAATCTTACCTATCGAATTATGCAATTTATGAAAATAGTATTTGCAGATTATTATAAAAATAATGGTCAAGTTATAGATATAGATGAGTTAATAGCTGTGTCGGAAGCTAATTTGTTTAGATATGTAGATGAATTTGGAATTAATGATATTTATTCTGATTTAGAAGATAAATATCAAGTAGCAGAAAAAATAATTCCTACTAAATATAAAAAATATGAAAATAAGAGTAGTGATGATTATCAAAAGGTGAAAAATAATTTTTATTTTCTCTGGGAAATAGCTGAAAATATGAAAAAAGAGTTTTATAAAAAAACTAATATTTTGCGTAATAAATTTGATTCTGCTGAATTTTCGCAAGGGGAGAATGATTTGCATGTGACTTCTTTAAATAAGTGGAACTTATCAATAATTAAAGATGGATTATTAAGACAAGTTAACCAATTTCCTGATGTTGTTTTCAATATTAAAGAGATTACTAAGTTAATTAAAGCTGATATTTATAATATTGTTAGGAAATTTCTAGACAAGTTCTATGAGAATGGACAGTTAATCAATTATTCTATTTTAAAGTTAACTGGTCAGTCTTGTAAGATAGATATTTTTAAAGAAGCGCTGAAAGAATTTGTGCCGGGGAAAAGTATAGAATTTAAACAAAAGAAGACAACTAAAAGCAATATAGAATTGAAATTATCCTGTTTGAAGGGAGTGATTAAATATATGAAGGCTAAGAAATTAGGTGATATTGAAGTTGATATTAGTCATTCAGCGCCAATAATTCCCTATACAATTAGTGCTTTTTCTTATACTACTGTGACTAAACAAGAAATCACTCTAATTGAGAGTCAACAACGAATAAATCAGGCTAAAGCTAATATTTCCAAACCATTGAGTACAGAGGAAATAAAGTTTTATTTGAAAACTGATGAAGGAAGACTGAAAAAGGAATATATTTATGAGAATAAGTGGGCTGATTATGAATCTATAGAGGTAGAAAAACTTATAAATCAATATGATGGTAAAATAGAACAAAAAGATACGGATACTATTAGGAATAATGAAGTTAAATTTTTCTTATTTACTAAGAATGAGGATTGGGGTTTTTTTGTCCTACCTTTATCTAGAAAAGATGATCAGTTATATGTAGGTCAAAAAAAGTTTTTTGCCTTTGAAAATGATTTATCTAGCTTGGACTTTTTTGATGGTTTGAAATAAAGATTTAATATAGTAATTGAGGAAGGATGATAATTTGTTTAGTAACCAATTACCGATTTTTAATAGAGGTAGTATTTTAAAAAAAGAGATGCTAAAAAATTTAAGAGATTATCCTCGCAATCTAGTGAATCTATATTTAGCTGATTATTCGGATGGTATTTTAGCTGGAAGTGATTTAGAAATCAAAGGTAAAGAGATTATTATTAAGCCCGGGATTATTAAATATAAGCAACAGTTATATTTATTAAATGAGTCAAAACGGCTAACATATCAAGCAACAAATCAAGAGCGACTGATTAAAATCAAGTTTGATCTAGCAGAAGAAAATGGTGGTTTTAAAGAATGGAATAGTGAGTTGTATTTAACTTCTGGAGAAGATATAGCAACTGATGAGCTGGAATTAGGTAGGTTTAAATTGCGGGAAGGAGCTAATTTAAGAACAGATTACAATCAGTTTTCTGATTTTTCTACTGAATACAATACAGTTAATATAATTAATGTTAAGTATTCTAGCGTAGGGAAAGCGACTCTTCATCCCGATATAATCAATTTTTTTGCGAATAAGATATTAACTAGTGATACAGACAATCAATTTGATATTTCTTTTGCTTTGCAAGCTTTACAGTCTCAGGTGGTTAATAGAAATTTAATAAAGAAATATTTGATGAGGAAGCTTGAATTAAGACAAGATAGTTATACTAATTTAGAAATATATCAATATTTATCGCGAATAATTAGACGGTTATCTGACTATCAGATTGCAACTCCTGAAGCTAAAAGTGATAATAAAATATTAATTGATTAATTATTTTTGTTATTTAGAAGATTATAAGCAAAGGTGGTGATTAATAGATGAAGAATTATTATCGGATTTTAGGAGTTGGCCCTAGTGCAGAATATAAAGAAATTAAAAAGAACTATCGAAAATTATCTAAAAAATATCATCCTGATATTAGCGATAAAGCAAATGCAGAAGAAAAGTTTAAATTAATTACAAAGGCTTATGAAGTGTTGAGTTCAGAAGAAAGTAGAAAAGAATATGACCAGAAATTGCAACGTCAATCTAAAAATCGTAGTCATAATAATAAATCTAGCAAAAGAAGAAAAAAACAGAGTTCTTTTAATAAACAAGATATTAATGATTTTGAAGAAAGATTTAAAGATTATTTTGGTTTTGATCCGCAAACAAAAGAAAAGATTAATCAAGATGATGAAGATAGTGAAGATTTGAATACAGATGATTTATTCAATAGTTTTTTTGGAGTTGGTAATAAAAAATAGTAATAGAGGAGGGCAATTGTGCTGAAAAAATTTTTGCAGTGGATTAATATTCCTCGTCATATAAAAAAATATTTTTTGCGGCGTAAAATAAGGCAACAAAAAAAGTCAGAGCAGGTTCAAACTAAACCCAAGAACTTAATGAAAATAATTAATTTTTTGATTATTGTGATGTTGTTAGGAGAATTAATTTATTTGAATTTGAATTATGAAAATGATTATTTATTAATTGGCAGTATTATTTTAGTAGTAGTAATATTTGTTTTTTTCTTAATTAAGTTAGTTAATGAATTTAAAGAAGATGAAATAGAATATCAAGATATAAAACAGCTAATTTTAAAAGATGAAACAGGTAAAATAGCAAACAACTGGGAACTTAGAGATGAAATTTCTTTACTTGTAGGAAAACAAGCTGCGACTAATAATGTTGATGTTGATTTATCCCAAGCTACTTATTCTTCATTGATTAGTCGGGAGCATGCAGTTTTGAATAAGGCAAATAACAAATGGTATTTTGAGGATTTGAACTCTTTAAATGGAAGTGGTATTCGTCGTAAACACAACAATGAAAAATTTAAAGTTGAGGCTGAGCGGCCTTATAAATTAAATTCAGGCGATACTCTTTATATAGCTAATACTAAACTAGTAATCAAATAATTTTAATTAGGAGGAGTAACGATGAATATGAACAGATGTGAAAGTGGACATTTATATAACCCAAAAAAACATGAACAGTGCCCATATTGTGATGCAGGTATACTAAAAGAAAATCAAAATTCACAACAAGAACGTCCAGCAAAATCTAGTGATAGTAGTCCTCAGTCAGGAGAGAAAACCTTAGCTTATTGGGATGATAAAGAAGGGGCAAGTCCTGTAGTAGGTTGGATTGTTTGTATTGAAGGTGTTGAACGAGGTACAGATTATCAAATTAGAAGTGAAAGGAATTTTATTGGTCGTTCAGAAGATATGCATATTGCTATTGTCGGTGACCAAAAAATTTCGCGTAGAAATCATGCAATTATTAGTTATAATCCTAAAGAACGTAATTTTGTAATGATTCCTGGAGCAGATACGACGGGGATAGTTTATGTTAATGGAGAAGCTGTTTATTCTCCTAGTGAATTAGCTCCCTATGATGTTATAGAAATGGGAGAGAGTAAATTTATCTTTATTCCCTTATGTGGTCAACACTTTGAGTGGGAGAATGAAGCATAAAATCAATCTTTAGTTTGGAGAGGAGAATATGATTTTAAAAACAATATTGAAAGCACCACAACCTTTATTATGGGTAATATTTTTACTAATAATTTCAAAATTGATTCTTAAGTATAATGATAAGACAAAACAAGTAACTTCAAAAATGAATATTGGTAATGCTCAGAATATAGGAAATAGAAAAAGGCAAGAGGATTCTTTTGCTACTTTAGTTGATGAAGAGCAAGTTTTAGCTGTTATAGCAGATGGAATGGGAGGATTTAACTCAGGAAAAAAAGCTAGTGAATTAGTTACTAATAAATTTATGGAGCAGTTTTGTAGGACCTATGATATCAATTCTATTAATCAATTTTTGATCAATAGTTTGCATAATAGTAATAACGAGTTATTACAACGTGCTTCTGCTGAGAAAATAGGCACGACTTTAATAACAATTGTAATAAAAAAAGATTTGTTGTATTGGGTAGCAGTAGGAGATAGCCATTTGTATTTATATAGGAATAAGCAATTAAGACAATTAAATACCGATCATATATTTGCTAATAAGTTGCAACAATCCTATAAAGACGGAGAAATTAGTCGTTATAAAATGTTGAATCATCCGCAAAAAGATAGATTAACTAGCTATTTAGGATTAGAAAATTTATCGTTAATAGATTATAGTAATGATCCAGTGGAATTAAAGAAAAATGATAAAATAGTATTATGTACAGATGGTGTTTATGATAGTTTATCTGAAGTAGAATTCAGTCAAATTATGAGCCAAAATAAAGAAGTGCAAAAATTAGCAAATGATATAATAAGCAAAGTAATAAGCAAGGAGAAACCTAATCAGGATAATGCTACTGTAGTTTTGTTAGAAAAAAATTAATTTTAGAGTGAGGGGTAGAAATGAGACGTGATAATAGTGATTTTGTAACTGAGTTTGTAACTTCTGCAGGCGATTTTAAAACTAACAAGGATTATTTTGCTTTTGTAGAATTAGATGATTATGCTTGTTGGGTATTAGCTGATGGATTAGACTCATCTACTGAGCAATTAAGTTCAGAAATAGTGGTTAATAGTATTTTAAGTGATTTCACAGAAAATCCAACATTGAAAAAAAGAAAAATAAAAAAATATATTAGGAATGCTAATCAAACTTTGGCAGAAAAAAGTAGAACAATGAATTTGCAATCTACAGTCTTAGTAATAGTTAGTGATTACCATTCTATTCGGTGGGCTTATCTAGGAAATACTAGGCTGTATCACTTGCGTAAGGAAAGAATCAAAAATCAAACTAAAGATCATAGTATTGCTCAAATGATGTTAGAAGTAGGAGATATAGAACCTCAACAATTAAATCAGCATCAAGAGAGAAATAATTTAGATAAATACCTAGGTAATGGCAAAAAAGCTAAACCTAAAATTAGTAAAAAAGTAGAGTTGAAAGACGATGATATATTAATCTTATGTACTTCTGGTTTTTGGGAAAATATGAAAGACCAGCAATTAAAATCTGATTTAGAAGAAATTGAAGAACCACAAGAATTAGTTGATAATTTAGAGACTAAAATGCTCAGTAATAGTGGTAAGGATTTAGATAATTATTCTTTAGCTACTATTTTTGTCAATAAAGTTTTACAAGAAAAAAGTAAAAAGAGTAAATTTTCAATTAAGAAAATTGCTATGTTTTTAGTTCCTATTTTATTATTATCAGGTGGAGCATTTTTGTATAATAAGAGAGTGAGTAGAATTCGTTCTAAAGTTACAGCAGCAAAAAGTAAGCTTAATCGGGCTAGTAGGTTGGTTAAAAAAGGACAAGGTAGCAAAGCGAAACCAGAATTAAAAAAATCTCGAGAAAGTTTCAAAAAATTAGGCAAAGATGAGCAAATAGCTAAAATTGATAAACAGTTAGAATTAATTGATGCTCAGGAATTAGAAAAAAAGGGCGATGAAAAAATTCAAGCTGGAAATTATGTAGAGGGATTATCTAATTATAAAAGAGCAAAGACAATTTATTTAAAAGTTGGAGAATATGATTTAAAAGAGATAGAAAATAAAATATTTCGTTGTAATAGAATTCTAAAGGCGAAAGATTATGAAGGAGAAGCTAAGGAATCATATAAGTCAGGTTCTTATAATGAAGCTAAACAGAAATATAATTTAGCAGCAGAAATTTACAGACAGCATAATGCCCAAGTTAATTTAACAGAAATTAATACTAAATTAGAGGAGACAACAGAAAAAATCACTAATACAGACCAGAGTAATAAGATTAGTGATATGAAAGCAGAAGCCAATGAATATTTACAAATGGGTGATTATAAAAATGCAATTAATAAATATATAGAAGCAAAAGTTATTTGTTCTAATTTGGGTTTGACAGAAGAAGTTAAACAAATTAATAATAAAATCAAGCAAATTAATAATAATTCTGTAATCAAAAAAGCTGAAGAATATGAAGATGACGCTGAAATAGAATTGAACAAACAGAATTTTTCTGAAGCTATATTCAATTATAAGCAAGCAGAAAAAATATATTCTGAATATAGCATGTCAGCTAAAGTGGCTAAGGTTAGAGAAAAAATTGCTAGTATTGAAACGGCTCAATTATTGGATGAAGCTGAAACGACAGAAAAATTAGGAGATGAACAATTTAAGAATCAGAAGTATGACCAGGCTTTAGATAGTTATCAACAAGTGGAAAAAATTTACAGTGGTGAAGATATGGAAGATAAAGTTAATAAAGTGACTGAAAAAATCATTGATGTACAAGCAACTAAAAAATTTAAAAGAGCTAAAGAATATGAAAAATCAGGGGATGAACTTGCTCAAAATGAAAAATATGATAAATCATTAGCAAAATATAAGCAAGCTAAAGATATTTATCAAGAAGTAAATAAACTAGAAGATTTTAATCGAGTTCAACAGAAAATTGAAAAAGCAAATCAAGGAAAAAAAGGATTTTTTTCTAATCTATTTTCCTAAATAATAAGGGGTAATTAAGATGGCAAATAATGAACAGCAGGTAGATTATTTATATCTTCCGCGGGGGACTATTTTAAAGGACAAGTACTTGATTAAGAATAAATTGTGTCCTAAAAGTAATTTCTCTATTATCTATTTAGCAGTTAATTCAGAGACTAAAGAAAAAGTAGTTATTAAAGAGTTCTTCCCTCACCAGTTAGCTTTGAGAGATTTAGATGGGAAAACAGTTATTTGTAAAAATAATTGGGGACAGGATAGATTTGAACAAGAGGTTGATTCTTTTTTAAAGGAAGGACAGGTAATGAATAGTCTCCAAGGGTGTTCATTAGGTAATTGTTATGACTGGTTTAGAGAAAATAATACAGGTTATATTGTATTAGAGTATTATCAAGGTTCCACCTTAGAAGATTGTTTAGAAGAGAAAGAAATTGATTGGTTCAATTTTTTAGAGCAGATTTTTTACCCCTTATTACAAGCAGTTGAAACAGTACATAATCAGGGGTATTTACATCGTGATTTAAAACCAGCTAATATAATCTATGATACTAAGCTTATTTTAATAGATTTTGGTTCAGCAATTAAGTATCAGACAGAAAAAAATAAGAAAATAGTCTTAACTCCTGGTTATTCACCATTAGAATTTTATGCAGAGCAATCAAAACAGAGTCAAGCTTCAGATATTTATAGTTTAGCAGCAATTCTCTATTATTTCTTAACAAGAGAGTTACCTGTACCTGCTAAACAAAGAATTATTGAAGATGATTTATCATCAGTCTCTGATTTGAATTCTGAAGTGGATGAGGGTTTAAATGAGTTTGTAATGAGAAATTTATCCTTGAATTTAAATGATAGAGATCAAACAGTTAAAAAATTTAGATTGAATTTAGAGCTTGAGTGTTTTAAAATAAAAGGTAAGAAACTTATTAAATCTGTTTGGAGTAATTTTTTAAAAAAATGGTTTTAAGGTAGAATAGTTGCATTTTATTGATTATATGATATAATATGAGCAGTATGCTGTAGATTGTTTATATTGATTTTTATGTTTTATTAAGTTTAATTTCGTATATAATATTATGTAATAGAGGTAATTTAGTATTCGTAATTACTCTATCCCAATTAAAGATTTGGGTAGAGTTTTCTTAAGGTTTTTATATTGATTTACATTTTTAGTTGGTTGAATAAAATGATATATTTAGAGTGAGGTGGAAGTCTTGTTAAAGGACTTTTTTAGTAGTAAGTCAAAGTATGTTACTGTTGAAAAAAAGAAAAAGACTAACACAAGAAGAGATGAAGACAAGAAAGAGAAGAAAAAAGATATGCCGGATGATTTATGGACAAAATGTGAAGAATGTGAAGAGATTATATTCAATAAAAAATTAGCAGAAAATTTAAAAGTTTGTCCAGAATGTAATTATCATTTTAGGCTAACTGCAACAGAAAGAATTTCATTATTAGTGGATCATGAAGAAGGATTTGAGGAATATGATGGTGAATTAGAAGCAACTAATCCTCTTAAGTTCCCTAATTATGAGGATAAGATTGAGAAGTATCAGGAAAAAACAGATTTGAAAGAGGCTGTAATTACAGGTGTTGCAAAGGTTAATGGACATCAAGTTTCATTGGCAGCATTAGATTATAGGTTTTTAATGGGGAGTATGAATTCAGTTGTTGGCGAAAAAATAACTAGAGCAATTGAGCGAGCAATAGACTTTGAAATCCCATTAATTATTATTGCTGGTGGTGGTGGTGGCGCTAGGATGTATGAAGGTATGTTATCTCTAATGCAAATGGCTAAAACTAGTGCTGCATTAAAAAAATTGGATGATACTGGTCAATTATTTGTTTCTGTGGTAACTGATCCTACTTTTGGTGGAATTTCAGCTAGTTTTGCTTCTTTAGGTGATATTAACCTTGGTGAAGCTGGAGCTAAAGTTGGTTTTGCAGGACCTAGAGTAATTAAGCAGACTATTAATAAAGAATTACCAGATGGCTTTCAAACCTCTGAATTTTTATTAGAAAATGGAATGTTAGATAAGGTTGTAACAAGAGATGAATTAAAAGATTTATTAGGTAATATATTAGATATACACTGCGTTAGAGGTGAAAATAATGAGTAATAATAAATTAGACTTTGAAGAACCTCTGATTGAGTTAGAAGAAAAAATTAATGAATTGACTGATTTTATGGAATCTAAGGATATAGATTTAACTGATGAAATTAATAGGTTGAAAAATAGAGCAGAAACAGCTCAAGAGGAGATATTCTCTAATCTGAAACCGTGGCAAATCCTAGAAATAGCTCGTCATCCTGATCGTCCAACAGTTTTAGAATATACTGAGTTGATTTGTGATCAATTTATAGAGTTGCATGGTGATAGAAACTTTGGTGATGACCAAGCTTTAGTTGGTGGGATTGGTAAAATCGAAGAGCAACCTGTGACAATTATTGGTCATCAAAAAGGGAAAACAACTAAAGAAAACATAAAGAGGAATTTTGGGATGGCTCATCCTGAAGGTTATCGTAAATCTCTTAGATTAATGAAACAAGCAGAGAAATTTAATCGGCCAATTATTTCTTTGATTAATACTCCTGGTGCCTATCCTGGAATTGGTGCTGAAGAGCGAGGTCAAGCTGAGGCAATTGCACGCAATATGCGAGAGATGATAGGTCTAACTGTACCTATTATTGTAGTTGTAATTGGCGAAGGAGGTAGTGGTGGTGCTTTAGGTATTGGAGTGGGCGATAGAGTTTTAATGTTAGAATATACTTACTATTCTGTCTGTTCCCCAGAAGCTTGCGCTACTATTTTGTGGAAGGATTCTGATAAAGCTGAGAATGCTGCTGATGCCTTAAATTTAACGGCTAATGATTTATTGGAATTAGAAATTATAGATAATATTATAGCCGAACCTCCTGGAGGAGCACATAGAAATTATAAGCAGAGTGCTGACTTATTGAAAACTGAGTTATTGCAAGAGATTAATGATTTGCAACAATTATCTGAGGCTGACTTGTTGGAGGAGAGATATAATAAATTTAGAAAAATGGGTAAGATTAAAGAATAATACTAAACACAGCAAAATGCACTATTTTAAGGGAGGTTCATAAAATGGAAAGACTAGCTGTTTTAACTAGTGGTGGAGACTCACCCGGTATGAATGCAGCAATTAGAGCTGTAGTTAGACAAGCACTTAATGAAGATATAGAAGTTTTTGGAATCAAGCGAGGTTATGCTGGAGTTATTGATGGCGATTTTGTAAAATTAGAAAGTAGTTCAGTAAGTGATATTATTGGTAGAGGTGGTACTTTTCTTCGTTCTGCTCGGTGTAATGAATTTAGAACTCCAGCTGGGCGAAAGAAAGCTGCTAAAAAATTAAGAGCTAAGGGAATTGAACATTTAGTAGTGATTGGTGGAGATGGCTCATTTACAGGAGCTAAGTTGTTATCAGAAGAGACGGGAATCAAAACTATAGGAGTACCAGCAACTATTGATAATGATATTGCTTGTACTGATGATTCCATTGGTTATGATACTGCTTTAAATACAATAATTGATGCAATTAGTAAAATTCGTGATACAGCTAGTTCACATGAACGCGCCTTTGTAATTGAGGCAATGGGGCGACATGCTGGTTTTTTAGCTTTGTCAGCTGGTTTAGCTGGAGGAGCAGAATCTATTTTAGTTCCTGAAAGAAAGGTTGATATTGATCAAGTTTGTGATACAATACAAGAGGATTATGAGCAAGGTAAGATACATAGTATTATTTTAGTTGCAGAAGGTGTAGAATTAGATAATCAAGAATTTGAGACTAATCGTGATATGAGCGAAAGTCCTGCTTTTTCTTTGAGTAAAGAAATTAATCAGCGAACTGAATTTGAAGCCCGAGTTACAATTTTAGGACATATTCAGCGAGGAGGATCTCCAACAGGAAGAGATAGGTTATTAGCAAGTCGATTAGGGGCTAGTGCTGTAACAAAATTATTAGATGGAGAATCCAATGTGATGGTGGGTATGATTAATAATCAAGTTGAGGTAGCCACTATTGCAGATGCAATTGAACATGAAAAAGATTTAAATATGGATTTATATAGTTTATCAACTATTTTATCTTAAGTTTTATATAAATTAAGGGGGAGAAAATTAAATGAGACGAACAAAGATAGTATGTACAATTGGACCTGCAAGTGATGATAAGGAAACTTTATCAGAATTGATTGATGCTGGAATGAATGTAGCTAGATTAAATTTTTCTCATGGAGATCATGCAGAACAGAAAGACAAACTGGATAATATTAGAGATTTAACTAATGATAATGAAGGTGACCGCCAAGTTGCGATTTTGTTAGATACTAAAGGACCTGAAATCAGAACTGGAGAATTAGCAGGCGATGAAAAAGTATCCTTGGAAAAAGGTCAAGAATTTATAGTTACTACTGAGGATGTTGCAGGGGATAACGAAAAAGTTTCTATTTCTTACAAAGGTATTTGTGATGATTTAGAATCGGGAAATACTATTTTAGTTGACGATGGATTAATTGGATTGGAAGTTAAAGAAGTTAAAGACCCTGAAATAACATGTGAAGTAATTAACGGAGGAAAATTAGGTTCTACAAAAGGAGTTAACTTACCTGGTGTCCCAGTTAGGCTGCCAGCAATTACTGAGAAAGATGTAAATGATATTAAGTTTGGTATTGAAAATGAAGTTGATTTCATTGCTGCTTCATTTATTAGAAAAGCTGATGATGTATTAGCAATTAGAGAAATTTTAGAAGAACATAATGCAGATATTAATATTATCGCTAAGATAGAGAATCAAGAAGGAGTACAAAATGTTGATGAAATATTAGAAGTAGCAGATGGTTTGATGGTAGCTCGTGGTGACTTAGGTGTAGAAATTCCACCAGAAAAGGTTCCCGCAGCTCAAAAGATGATGATTAGAAAATGTAATAAAGCAGGTAAACCTGTTATTACTGCTACTCAAATGCTTGATTCAATGATTTATAATCCACGACCAACTAGAGCAGAAGCAAGTGATGTTGCTAATGCTATTTATGATGGTACTGATGCAACAATGTTATCGGGAGAGACAGCAATGGGAGATTATCCAGTTCAATCAGTTGATACGATGAATAGAATTGCTAGAGAAACTGAAAAATCTTTAGAATATGATGAGTTAATTGAACGAGCTGATTTAACTCCAGCTAAGACAATTACTAATTCTATTTGCCATGATACTTGCAAAACAGCTTATGAATTAGATGCATCTGCAATTATTACTTCAACTCGTTCTGGGTATACTGCTCGTATGGTATCAAAATATAGACCGTATGCTCCTATTATAGCAGTAACTCCTAATCAAAAGGTATTTAATAAGTTGATTTTATCTTGGGGTGTAAAACCAGTATTAGCAGATATAACTAAGAATACAGATGAGATGATTGAAAAGTCTTTAGATGCTACTAAAGAAGCTGGTTATATCGATAATGGAGACTTAGCTGTAATTACTGCTGGAGCACCTGGCGTACCAAGTACAACTAATCTACTTAAAGTAGAAATTGTTGGAGAAGTTTCTTTACGTGGTGTTGGTGTTGGTAATAAAGCAGCAAGTGGGAAAATTTGTGTAGCAGAAGATGCAGCTGATGCAAATGAAAATATTGAAGATGGAGATATTTTAGTTGCTCCTGCTACTGACAAAGATTATTTACCTGCTTTAGAAAAAGCTGTAGCAATTATTACTGAAGACCCTGGTGTTACTTCTCATGCTGCTACTAAAGGACTAGAATTAGATATTCCAGTAATTGTAGGAGTATCTGAGGCAGTTAGTAGTTTGGAAACAAATGATACTGTAACCGTTGATAGTATTAGAGGTTTAATTTATAAAGGAGAAGCAAAAGTTTTATAAAATAATAAAATTAGAAAAATATTAGTGCGTGGCTTTCAGCTACGCACTTTTTATCATTTAGGAAGTGAGTAATATGTTAATTAAATTATTGTTAATATTTAGTTTAGTTCCTTTGCTTGAATTAATGTTATTAATTGAAGTAGGTGGTTTATTAGGGGTTGGAGCGACAGTATTATTGGTTGCTGGAACAGGAATAGTAGGGATTTCTATAGCTAGGAATCAAGGTTTGGCTTTAATTTCTGATATTAAATTGAAACTCAATCAGGGCCAAATGCCTAAAGATCAATTGCTCGATGGTGGATTATTATTATTTGGAGCAGCAACTTTACTAACTCCCGGCTTGTTGACGGATACATTAGGATTTTTATTGATTATTCCGTTTACTAGACCACTAATGAGAAAGATTGTGAAGGAGAACATTTTAAGTAATTTCTTTGTGGCACATAATTTGGATAGAAACAAGCAAGATGATTATCAGACTGATTATACTGTAGAGGAAGAAGAAATTATTGATATTACAGATTATGAAGAAATAGATGAAGATGATGACTAATATTTAAGCTGTAGGATTAACGTAGTTTTGTTAATTCTACAGCTTTTTTGTTAGTTTTGATAATGTGTCAGTTTTGTCTTGACACAAAACTGACGAAAAAGTCAAGAGGAAATTAAAACCTCACTCAACATTCGTTGAGCTTAAACAATAATTTCCTCGGAAAAAGTCAAAAGAAAAAGAAAAGTGATCCAAAAATTATAATCTTATAATTTGACGGTTAATTTATAGTTTAAAGTTTATAGTTTAAAGTTAAAATCAAAATCTAAAACCAAAATACAAAATCTAAAAAATAGGTAATACCAAGTTTTTAACTGGATTTTATATTTTTGATTTTTCTAGTTTTGACTTTATTTTTTAACTGTCAATTGTCAACTATAAACTGTCAACTTATAAAGTTTCACAGAAAATGAAACTTTATATAAGTTAACATTTAATTACCGGGGGAATATAATATTATAAACAAAGATATAGAAAGGGGTGATTTGATGTCTAATGAAAATAACTGTCCTCCGGGAACAGAAGAATATATAATTAAAGAAGGAGATACATTGTATAAATTGGTGCAAAATTTTGCAACTACTATTTCAGCATTAATTGGAGCAAATCCTAATATCGATCCCAATAATTTAATAGTAGGAGATAGTTTATGTATTCCCTTACAAGCAGAATTCCCTTCTTGTCCAGAAGAAAATTATTATCGGATTAAGGCGCGGGATACTTTGTATAAAATAGCTAGTAAGTTTAATATTTCAGTTGATGATCTGCAAGAAGCTAATCCTAAACTTAACCCTGATAATTTGAATCTAGGTGAAATAATTTGTATTCCGGTAGCAACTCCACCAGTCGAATGTCCAGAGGGCTCAACTGCTTATTTAGTACAACCGGGGGATACATTTTATTCGATTGCCCGCAAGTTTGAAGTTTCAGTAGAAGATTTGCAAAAGGCAAATTCAGAAGTCAATTCTACTGGACTTTTAATTGACCAGAAAATTTGTATACCAGTTGATATAAGACCTTAAAATTTAATTTGTATTTAAAACCTCAGTAGAAACACTTCAACTGAGGTTTTAATTATTTTTCAAATTTAAAATACAGTTAATAATAACTTGCAGTAAAATGATAACTATAATAAAATTAAATTAGATTAAATATGGTAGTAATTTAGCTAATATTAATTTCTTGGTGCTAGAAGGGAGTTAGAAAAAATGATTGATTGGTCAAAAGATAGATATAAAAGATTAGTTAATTTTTTGATAAAGACTAAAAAAGTAGTAACTATTAATCAATTAGCCACTAAATTCAATGTTTCACAGCGAACTATCAGAAATGATTTGAATAAATTAACTGACTTTTTTAATCAGCTAGGAATTGAATTGAATAAAAAGCCTGGTGTAGGAATTTGGTTAGAACTAGAACAGATTGATAAGGAAAAATTAATTGATAAGATATATGATATAAATGAAGATAAGAAAAAATATTCTGCGGGGCAAAGAAAGAAAATTATAATAAAGGAGTTATTGCATAGTGATCAATGGATTACTATGAATAAATTAGGAAAAAAATTATATGTAAGCCGGTCTACTATTTACAAAGATATTAACTGGGTAAAAGATTGGATTGCAAGTTATAATTTGAATTTACAGAAAAGAAGAAATAGAGGGGTTAAAATTACAGGCCAAGAAGTTAGGATTAGAGAAGCTATTGTAAATCTTTTATTTGAATTCTTAGCTAGAGAAGAATTTGATCAGATTCTGTATTTATTAATGACTGAAAAAAAGCTTGATACAAATCAATTTGAATTGTTAACTGATTTTTTCGGGACAATTAACCTACAGAAAATAAAAAATATTGTTTATGACCAATTAATTAAAATGAATTATCAATTTTCTGATAGAGCAATATTATATATTGTTTTATATATAGCGATTTCAGTAAAGCGAATTAAACAAGGACAAAAAATTACTAATATTGATAATAAAGAAGTGATAGAGGAGTTAGATGAGATGGAGTTTTTTCCCGAAGCTATGCAACTGAAACAAAAATTTAGTACAGAGTTCTCGATTGATATTAGCCAAGAAGAATTTATTGCTGTTATTGCCCAGTTTTTTTGTTTAGAATTAGAAGAAAATTATTTTTTAAATAATTATCAAAAGATATTAAGTAATATTAATGGACAAGTATTTAATCTTGTTAATGATTTTTTAGAATTGGTTACTACTAAATTAGATATTAATTTAGAGTTAGAAGAGGATCTATTTTTAGATTTTATATTTCATATTAATTATATATTCAAGCATGTTCAATATGGAGTATCTCGTAAAAAGAATTTTCGGTTTAGTCAAATATTATTATTAGATTTAGAAGAAAAAAACAAACTGGTTTTTAATATAGTAAAACAAATTAAGGATTTGTTCCCCGCAAAGATCAAGTCTGGTGTGCAGGTTGAAGATTTATATTACATATCTATTTTATTATTAACTGCAATTAAGCGTAATCAAAATAAAGCTAAGGTGATTATTGTTTGTAGTAAACAAAATCCTACTTATAAATTATTAGTAGCAAAATTAAAAAATAAGTTAAATTGTTTGGAAATAATAGATGTATTATCGTATTATGAAGTTAAATATAAAGAATTGGATGATTTTGATTTATTAATTAGTTGTAGTGATCTTGATAATCAGTATAATAATGTAGTAATTAGTCCTATAGTTAATAATGAAGATATTGCAAGGATTTTAGATAAAATAGATAGGTAAGATATTTGATATTAGAATTAACTATTTATGAATAAACAGTTAATTGAACTAATAATTTTAAATTTTGGTTATTTTTAATTATTTTAAAAATTAAAGCATACTATATATTATATAACGCAAATCTATTTTGTAATTTCAGATATGATCTCTTTTAATTCTAGATAGATTAATTTAAATTTTGGAATAGAATCAATTAATATGTTTAGTTTCATTATAGAAGTTGTGGCAATTTTTGTAGTAAGATATATCTGTTGTATAGTGCAAACAACATCACATTATGTTATAATTTGTTTATAATAGTAAGTAAGAACATATAAGATATAAGTTTATAATAAAAGACTACTAGATATAAGTTTATAATATATGAGTAATTTAGTTGAGGATATATTTGATTTTCACATATAATAATAAAATAAGTCTATAAGAGCTAATACCATCTTCTTTAGGGGTGGTATCTTTTATTTTTTGTAAATTAAATTGATGTGGAGGGATTTGATGAGAAAATATTTATTGGTGTTTTTAGTCATAGTTTTGAGTTTGTCTTTAATGATAGGTTGTTCTTCTAGTGATAATCAACTAAATAATGTAGGTCAAAACGGTGATTTAAGAGTGAATGTTTCTGGAGTGAAAGCTGATAGTAGTAATGATTCATCGCATACTTTAATTCAGAAAGATAGTGAAAAAGTTGAAATCGAGGTTAAGAATTTAGAAAGTGAGCAAGTTAAATCAAATAATAAACAATTAGAAAATAATGATTTGAAATTTGCTTTTAAAGATTTAGAAGTTGGAGCAAAATATGAAATTTCAGTTAAAGTTAAAGATGCTTCCGGAAATATTATCTACAAAATTGATAAGACTTCTACTGCAATAACTGAGGAGACTATTACCGAAGTTGAAGTAGATTTGCAAGATCAGCAAGTGAATTCAAAAGAAATAAATGATTTAGCAATTACAAATGATCAAACACAAATATATTATAAACGAGGTTATGATACACCATATATTCATTATGCAGTTAACGGAACTTGGACCGATGCACCTGGTGTAGAGATGGAAGATTCTGAATATGAGGGATATAGTGTTATAACTATTGATCTTGAAGAAGCATCAGAACTAGAAGCATGTTTTAATGATGGAACTGGTAATTGGGACAGTAATGGAGGAAATAATTATAATTTCTCTGCAGGTGTATCAACCTTTGAAGAGGGAAACATTACGGAAGGTACTCCTGACTCTGAGCAAGAATCTAATAAAATGACAGTGTATTATAAACGAGGCTATAATACACCATATATTCATTATTCAGTTAATGGAACTTGGACTGAAGTACCTGGTGTAGAGATGGAAGATTCTGAATATGAGGGATATAGTGTTATAACTATTGATCTTGAAGAAGCATCAGAATTAGAAGCATGTTTTAATGATGGAACTGGTAATTGGGACAGTAACGGAGGAAACAATTATGTTTTTTCTGCAGAAACAGTGACTTTTGAAGATGGAAATATTACTGAGGGTAATCCGGTTGGGGAGCCAGTTACAGGAGTAAGTTTAGAACCAACAACATTATCATTGACTGTAGGAAATACAGAACAGTTAGCGGCAACAGTAAGTCCAAGTGATGCCACAAATAAAGATGTAACTTGGAGTTCTAGTGATGAAGATGTACTAACAGTAGTAGATGGTACTCTAACAGCAGAAGGTGCTGGAAGTGCAACAGTTACAGTAACAACAGAAGATGGAGAATATACAGCAACATGTGATGTTGAAGTTACAAGCTTAAGTGATGAAGGGGAAATAGATTTGGATATTGATTGGGAAACAGCTCCTGCTGCGCCAGATAATTTAAGTACTGATATAAGCGGTAATGCTGTAACTTTAGAGTGGGATCGTGTAGACCAAGATTTAGCAGCAGATGATAGTACAAAAGAATTTGGCGGTTATTATATTTATAGAAGTACTGAAGAAGGCGAATTAGGTACTGCAGTGCAGTCTGATTTAATTGAAGATAATAGTTATATAGATGAAGATGTCGAAGCAGGAGAAACTTATTATTATCAACTAAGAGCTTATGGTGGAAATAGTGGTTATTTGGCAGGGGACTTTAGTGAAGTAAAATCTATAACTTATTAAATTAATATTAGAAAGGAAGGCGATCGGATGTTTAAATTAATGTCTAAGCAAAAAACATTATTAGTTTTAATAGTAGCTTTTATGTTAGTAATAACAGGGTGTAGTAGCAGTGGTATAGATGAAGAATTAAGTAGTGGAGAGGGAAAGATAAATGTAAATATTGAGATGCCAAATAAAAATGGATCAGAATCTCTTTCGGCTTTGAATGTAACTGATGATTTAAAGTTAAGTACAATGGAAATTGAATTAATAAATGTTAATGATGCAAATGATACAGAAAGTAAGAGTAAAGATGTAACTGATGAAGATACAGTAGCTTTTAACTTTAATGATTTAAAAAATGGTGCTGAATATGAGATTGAAATGAAAGCAAAAGATACTGAAGATAAATATGTTTCTAAAGGAAGCGGAAGTGCAATTGCTAAAGAAGAAGCTTCTAGCACCTCTATTCCAGCTGACTGGTTACCAGCTGATGGAGTTAACGTAGAGTTGACGAATCTACCCGAGGAAGCTGAAACTGCTGAAGTATCTCTAAATCTAAGTGATTTAGATACTAAAGTTGTTGAGATTAATTCAACTGAAGAAACAGTTGAATTTGATGAAGAATTTACAGCAAGTAATTATGATTTAGAAGTTAGCTTATTTGATAGTTCAGAAGAAGAGATAGACCCAGATAAAGAAAATGTTAAAACAAATGTACCATTCTTACCAAGTCGAGTTACTACTCTTACAGTTGATTGGAGTAGTGATACTGGTGGAGATGGTGGATTAGAAGTAGATATTGATTGGGACTTAGCTCCTGAACCACCAACAGGATTAACTGCTGAGGCAGCAGATGATGGAACTGTAGAGTTAAGTTGGGATGATACAGCAGCAGAATATCTTGTGTACCGCGGTGAGAGTACTGATTCTAAAATGCCACTAATTGAAACTACAATTAGTGATAATAGTTATACTGATGAAGATATTGAAGGAGATAAAACTTATTATTATTGGGTACGTGGTGTAGGAGATAACGGTTTAAATAGTGACTTTAGTGAAGTAAAAGAAGTTACTACACCTGATTTATTTGAAGGGATTAAAATTTATTATAAAGATACATCTGGAACGCCGACAATTTGGACTTGGGAAGATGCAGAAAATGAAGATGATGATTATGAGATTACAAAAGAGATGGGCTATAGCTGGGATGATCAGCCAGAGATGACAGCAGTTGATGGGGCAGATGATTGGTATGTGTTTGAAATTCCAGTGGAGCATTTGTCAGAGTCTGGTCTGCCATTAGGGGTAATCTTTAATCAAGGTGATACATTAACTTTAGATCCAGCGGATACTGCTTGGTATGATGGTAGTAGTTGGAGTTACGAACCTCCTTATGATACAGGGCCAAGCAAACCTGAAGTTGCAATTACGCCTACAGGTGGAACAGAAACTGGTGATACAACAATCGAGATTAATATTGATGATGGTGGAGAAGATTTGATTGCTAGTAGTGCTACATTCGATGGGCAAAGTGCTGATATTAGTAGTGGTAGTGCTTCAATGACGCTTAGTGATTATGTAGCTGATGGAGCAACTGCTACTTTAGAAGTAAGTGCTGAAAATTCTGCCGGAACTGCAACTGAAACGGTTGAATTTACAAGAGATGACGATACAACTGGACCAGAACCTACAGAAGTTGATTTCACGTGGGATAATGCAAATGTTTATTTTGTATTGACAGATAGATTTTATAATGGTGATACAAGTAATGATGAGTCTTATGACAGAGTATCTGACCATGGAAGTCCAGAGAAAAATGCAGGAACTTTCCACGGGGGAGATATTGCAGGTCTTACTGATAAATTAGAAGCTGGTTATTTTGAAGAGTTAGGAACAAATGCGATTTGGGTTACAGCACCTTATGAGCAAATTCATGGTTTTGTCGGTGGGGGAGATGATAGTGATTTTGCCCATTATTCTTACCATGGTTATTATCCATTAGACTTTACAATGATGGATAAAAACATGGGAACAGTAGAAGAGTTTAGAGAATTTGTAAATACGGCTCATGAGCAGGATATTCGAGTAGTGATGGATATTGTAATGAACCATTCTGGATATCCTAATATTGCCGATGGTGCTCAATATGGTTACGGTGATGTTGATTCTAGTTTATCTAGCCTAGAAGAAGCGCAAAATTGGGAACCTAGTGATGGAAATTGGGGAGCTTATCATGATGAATTTTTTGATTATGATAGTCAATCTGCCTGGAGTAATTTCTGGGGTGCTGGCTGGGTGCGAGCAGGATTTCCTGGTTATGATGATGCTGGAGGAGATGATTTGACTAAGAACTTAGCGGACTTACCTGATTTTAAAACGGAGTTAACTTCAGATCAAGGAATTTCACCACTATTAGAAACTAAATGGTCGCAGGAAGACAGTAGCTATGAAGATTGGATTGTTCCAGCAACTCAAGATTTAAGACAAGATTTAGGGCAGTCACCTTCTGCTTCTATTCAAAAGTGGTTAACAGCATGGGTAGAAGAATTTGGAGTTGATGGTTTTAGAGTAGATACTGCTAAGCATGTTGAGAAAGAAGAGTGGGGCGAATTAAAGGGTGAAGCTCAAGATGCATTAGAAACTTGGCGAGCCAATAATTCTAATGCTCCGGGAGCAGACTGGGATGAAGATTTCTGGATGACTGGCGAAGTTTATGATCATGGTGTTAATAAAAGTGGTTATTTTGATGATAATGATGGGGATGGAATTAATGATTTTGAATCTTTGATTAATTTCAATTTCCCTAAAGATGGAGACTTATCAAGCATTGGTCAAACTTGGTCTGATTATGCTGAGCAAATTAATAGTGATTCAGACTTTAATGTATTAAGTTATATTTCCTCACATGATGAAGGACTTGAAGCTTTAGGAGATAAAATTGATGTTGGAACAGCCTTATTGTTAGCTCCAGGCGGAATTCAAACTTTCTATGGCGATGAAGTTGATAGACAGCCAGGGGCTGGTGCTAATACTTCAGATTCTATGCAGGGTAGTAGATCAGATTATCCTTGGGATAGTCAAGATACAGCTGCATTAGAACACTGGCAGAAATTAGGACAATTTAGAAGAGATAATCCTGCCGTAGGTGCTGGTCAACAAATTGATATAGGTGATGACACTTATGGTAGAACTTATGATGCGGATAATGATGGAACAATAGATAATAAAGTTGTAATTAAAATTAACGGTAGTGGGACAACGACTGTAGATGTTAGTGAAGTATTTGCAGACGGAATAGAAGTTGCAAATGCATATGATGGAACTACTGCTACAGTTAATAATGGAACAGTAGAATTTGAATTTGCTAACAATGTAATTTTGCTAGAACAAGTTCAATAATTGTTAAAATGTATGTGTTAAATTAGGGTAGCCCTTTGTGTGGCTGCCCTAATTTTATAAAATTAACTAATCCTCTTATAAAGGTGGTTGAAGAATGTTAGGTATAAAAAAAAGGTGGTTAATAGTAGTACTTTCTATTTTAGTTCTTGTTGGTGGATGTAGTAGTCAAGAAACTGATTTAAATAATACTGAATCTGATTTAGCTGTTGAAGTAGAGATTCCCTCACATTTTACTAATGACTTAACTCAAGCTATAACTGATGAAATTGAGTTGCAAGAAGTTGAGGTTATTGCTACTGATGATAGTGGAGAACAAGAAATCAAAAATAAATCATTAAGTGCGGGGCAAAACAACTTAGTAGTAAATTTTGAATCATTAGATGGCACTGCTACTTATAATTTAGATGTTAGAGCAACTAATGAACAATATACTATTTATAATGGTCAAAGCGTAGTTAATCTTTCAGAAACCGATAGAGTTAATCTTAATCTTAAATTAGCAAAGGCTGAGGGATTAATTGTTGATTTAACTAGCATTCCTGATGATGCTAATTCGGGTACAGTAAGTTTAATACCTGCTGAAAAAAAATTAGAAACCGAGGTTGATTTAGAAGCAGGAACAGCAGAATTTTCTGAGATTCCAGCTGATTCATATACGTTAACAATAGAATTAGATAATGGAATTAATAAAACAGGAGAAATTGATTTGTTACCAGGACAGGTGACTTATACCGAGGAATTAGATTTAGAAAGTTCTAATGATTCTTTTGGCGAAATAAGAGAAATATATAGTACTCCTCCTGCAGTTCCCACTGATATAGCAGCAGAAGAAGAGAGTGAAGGAAAAGTGGGATTAACATGGCAGGGAGATAGTGTTGAGTATGAAGTTTATCGCAGTACGAATGAAGATAATAAAGAACTTGTTACAACTGTCGATGGTAATAGTTATAGTGATACAACAGTAGAGGAAGGAACTACTTATTATTATTGGATTAAAGCTGTTAATGAAGACAAAATAAGTAGTGATTATAGTAGTGTTGCTGAAATAACTACTGCTGGGGAATCGCAGACGATTGATAATGGAGCAGTTAATAATTTAAGAATCTATCAAGTGATGGTAGAATCTTTTCAAGATGGAGATCCAAATCATGATTATGATGCGGGGTATGGTCCAAGTCATCATGAAGGAGATATCCAAGGGATTATTGATGCTTTAGATTATATTAAAGGTACCGGAGCTAATGCAATCTGGTTAACTCCAGTATTTAATTCTAATACTGGAAACGAAGATGGTCAAGCAACAGGTTATTTTGCTGATAACTATTACAGTATTGATCCTAATTTTGGTACTGAAGAGCAGTTCAAAGAATTAGTTGATACTGCTCATGAAAAAGGCTTATATGTCTTTTTAGATGGTGTATTTGGTCATCACGGGGCAGATGAGCTAGAAGGTGTAGTAGATTATGAAGATCAATGGTATGGTAATAAGGTTAAATATCCCGAAAGTCTAGATTATTTTGAAGATGTGGCCACTTATTGGATTGAAGAATACGGTATAGATGGTTGGCGTTTAGATCAAGCTTATCAATTATATCAAGATGATACTAATTATTGGTCTGATATTAGGACTGCTGTTGAAGAAGCAGCGCAAAACCGTGAAGATGAAGGTAAAGAATGGGGTACATTAGGTTATATGGTTGGTGAAATTTGGGATGGTGAGAAAGAAATTGCTGAGACTGGATATAGCCAAGATGGCTTAGAGTCTTGTTTTGATTTTCCAATGCGCTATAATTTAGTGCAGGTATTAGCTACGCAAGAAGAAACTGAACAGTCAGGAGCATATGATGAACCAGCCAGTAAATTAGATGAGGGTTTTGAAAGTCATGATGAATATCCTGATGATGCTAAACCTAATTTAATGTTAACTAATCATGATTTAGTTCGCTTTGGTGACTTAATTCAGCGAGCTCCTCATTTAGAATACGGTAAAGATAATCCGGATTATTGGAAACGACATAAAGCAGCTGTCAGCTTTTTAACTGCTTATACAGGGCCAATTACTATTTATTATGGTGATGAAATAGGTCGTGAGGTAGAAAACTTTGTTGAAGAAGGTGATAGCGGATTTTATGATGACCATGCTTCTCGTGATTCAGGGAAAATTAGTAATTTAACTACTAATGAAAAAGAATTAAAAAATTATGTAGCCGAGTTAATGGAATTACGAGATAATCATCCTGCTCTGTGGAATGGTGAGCGAACTAATTTAGTAGCTGGTGAAACAAAATATGCTGATTTAAAAGAAGATCCTGAAACAGGAGAAAAAATGGTGTATGCCTTAAATACAGGGACTAGTCAGACTACTATTTCTATTCCTCAATCTAAGGTTGGTGGAACAAAATTAGTTGATGCTTTAACAGAAGAAGAAATTAGTGCTAATGATGATTATGAAATTGAGGTTGAAGGATTAACAGGCAGATTTTTCTTAGTAAAATAATATTAATAATCAGAGCAGATTATATATATAATCTGCTCTGATTATACAAATAGGAGGCATGAGATGAGACAGAAAAAAATAATATTTAATTTAGTTGTAGTTTTGCTAATGGGATTATTGCTAATAGGATGCAGTAGTTCGGGTAGCCAAGACAAAGCCGAGTTGGATGCAAAGCAGTTAAATGTTGCAGTAGAGATGCCCCAAGAGTTGACACAAAGTATTACTGATGATGTGACTTTAACTGAACTAGAAGCAACAGTTACTAATTTATCTGATCCTGATGAACAGTATACAGAAACTAAAGAAGTAGCTGATAAAGTTGCTTTTCAATTTGATGAATTAAAAGAA
>JBNJDB010000003.1:0-32854 GCA_051744465.1 Bacillota bacterium
AAAAAATAAAAAAGAGACAACAGAAGATATAGTCAAATTAAAATGTGAAGAGATTATCGCCCCAGTACAAGGAAAGAAATTGAGCCAGTTAGAAGTAGGGGATTTAATTGTAGTCAAATTAATTGATAGTCGGGCTAGCTCTTTTAGTGAGCAACTTAAAAATTTGAAACTAGAAGGTACCAATAAAATAAAGGCAGGGGTTGCTGCTATTGATCTGACTAAAGAGCAGGGGAATATTGTTGTTCAGTTTGTTGCAGATATTTATGGGATAATTACCATAGATGAGGATATGGTACAAACAGGAGTTAGACTAGCTGTGCCTTCTTCACAAGTTAAAGAAGATGAAGGGGATAAGGAAGATAGTGATTTGTTTATTAGTATTTTATTTGTCTTATTAGTAGCGATTATAATTTCATTTTATTTTTTATTCTAATAGATACCGGGCGGAATAATATCCGCCCGGTATTTAAAGCTATATATAATTATAATTGGGATGTACTATTGAACTAGTTATTGAGTATTTATAGTGGATAAAATTAATGGCTGATCAACTAATGTAGTATTAACTCCATCAGCGGTAACTTCTACTTCTTTAGTTTCAGTTAATTCATACTGTTTAACCCCATTACTATCTTCTGCATAAGCATCGATAGTATAAGTTCCTTCCTTAAGACCTCTTAGTTTAAAGGAACCAGCAGGTCGAGTCTTATCTTCTGTAGTTTCTTCTGTAGTTGCTACAGTAGATTTAACGACATTTCCGTCAGCATCTTTTGCTTCTACTACTACATCGTATTCTTTAATAGCTTCATTAGAACCATCGCCATCTGTATCTGCTTTAGCGATTCCTTCTACATCACCAGAAATTACTTTGTCAATGATGTCAATAGCTGTTGGGCGCAAAATTATTTTACCACTTTGCCCAGCATTTTTTAATATAGCACTAACATCATTGTCTAATACTAATCTTGTAATCGTATCTGATTCAATTGTGAATTGATGATCTATTTTTAATCCAGTCTGAGTTCCACTAGGTATAAAGATATTCTCTTCTTGAATAGTACCTTGTTCATCTTCATATACTGCATAGGATTTACCTAGATTATCAGGAGTTGTATCTTCATCTTTAGCTGCTACAATTAATCTAATTTGATCATAAGTTCCTTCAGGCAAGTTTTTCTGTCCTAATAATTCTTCATCAAAACGAAGAGCAAGTAAATCAATTTTAAGTTCGCCATTATCATAATCAGCACCTTCAAAATCATTCATTACCTTCCAACCTTCTTCTTGGCTGTGGACTTCTACTTGATCTAAAGTAACCCACACATGTTGGGCATCATTAACTGGTGCATCAGCAATTGAAAGTGCTAATTCACCATCATCACCAGTCAAATCATCTGAACCTGAACAACCAGTAATCACTAACGCCAAAGTTAAAATAAGAGCTAAAATAATATTTCTTTTAATAGTCATGTTAATCGCCTCCCTTTAGTAGTATATTTAATCCTATTTCTTTATTACTTAATTATATTATACTACCAAAGAGAGGTTTTATATGTGTTGGAGCACACTAAATATTAAATTTTTCTAAATCTACCTTGACGAATAAACTTTTGAATTAATTGTTTAGGAACACCTGTCTTTGCATGAAGTTCTTTTAAGTCTGCTCCGGGATTGGACCACAAATAGTCACGTACTTTAACAAATTCTTTCCGTTCTTCTCTAAAACAAAGGGGACAGAGGTCCTCATGTTGATTATTACTAGCTTGATCATCGAATAGAGTACCACAATTATTACATTTTTTTAATGCCATTAGAATTACCTCCCGCGTCCCAAAATAATTTATAGTTGATAAAAAATTAATAAAAAATAAAGTATATAACTATAGCTATTATACATAATTATAATAATAGTATACCATTAGCAAGCATGAAGTGATGTATCCTATAACACAATACTATCAAATATCTAATAATCTTAAAAGAGCTAATTAGATTATATAATAAATTATCGATTCTTTAAAGCTTTAGTAGAACTCAATAATTGCAATTTAATAGTAAATAAGATAAAATTAAAGTTAAACTCATTAATAATCATTGATTAAATTCAGAAAGGAAGTTAGTACATGAATTATTATAATCAACCAGAGCTTTTATCTCCTGTAGGTAATTGGGATAGTCTATATGCTGCAGTGCAGAATGGCTGTGATGCTATCTATGTTGGAGGAAAGAGCTTTAATGCTCGTAACCGAGCTGATAATTTTTCAACTGCAGAATTAAAAGAAGTAATTGATTATGCCCATATTAGGGGTGTGCGTGTCTATATAACTACTAACATATTATATAAAGAAACGGAAGTTAAAGGAGTACTTAAGTTTATAGAAGAAATTTATCAGGCAGGGGCCGATGCAGTTATCATCCAAGATCTTGGGGTAGCTAAATTAGTTGCTAAGTTTTTTCCTGATATTGAATTACATGCTAGTACCCAAATGAATATTCATAACCTAGCTGGAGTACAGTTGCTAGAAGAATTAGGATTTTCTCGAGTAATTTTGGCCCGGGAATTAAGCCTAACAGAGATAAAAGAAATTAATCGCCAAACTGATTTAAAGGTGGAAACTTTTGTCCATGGTGCCTTATGTATCTCTTATTCGGGACAGTGTTTAATGAGTAGCTTAATTGGAGGACGTAGTGGTAATCGTGGACGGTGTGCCCAACCATGCCGTATGCCTTATACCTTAATAGATAGAGAGAGTGGAGAGGTAATTGATAATGACTTTAGCAAACAACACTTACTAAGCCCTAAAGATGTTAATACATTAGAGATGTTACCTGAGTTGATTGAAGCAGGGATTGCCTCTTTTAAAATAGAAGGGCGCTTAAAGCGACCTGAATATACTGCTGCAGCAACTAGACTATATAACAAGTATATTAAAGAGTTCTTTCAAGATCGCGATAATTATAAGGTGGACCCAGAAGATCAACAGACCTTGGCCCAAATATTTAATAGGAATGGTTTTGTGCCCGGTTACTATAAAGGACAAGCTAATTTAGATTTAATTAGTTATCAACGACCTAAAAATTGGGGAGTTCAAGCAGGGGTAGTTAGTAACTATAATACCCAGACTAAGACTTGTCGGATTGAATTAACTGATCAGTTAAGTGCAGGAGATGGAATAGAAATTTGGACTGAACAGGGTGAGAATGTAGGTTTAACCTTATCTGAAATAGAAGAAGTTGGCCCGCAGGAAGTTGCTATCGATCTTAAACGAAAGGTTAATAGAGGAGATGCTGTTTATAAAACATCTGATCAACAGCTATTAAGCTCTTTAGCAGAAAGTTATCGTAATCCTGATACTTTAAAAGAAATAGAGGTCTATGGTACACTAACTGCTAAAATAGATCAGAAACTAAAACTTGACTTGTGGGATCAGGCGGGTTACTTTGTTACTGTTGAGATTGACTTTGTAGTAGAAAGAGCAAAGCAACAACCTGTAACTGCTGATGAATTAGAAGAACAGCTCAGTAAACTAGGTTCAACTACTTATCTATTAGCCAATTTAGATTTTGATACGGATGATAATTTATTTATTCCTATTTCTCAATTGAATCAATTGCGCCGTGATGCAGTGGAGAAATTAAATCAAGCTAGAAAAGAAGGGGCGCAACCAGAAGAGCGACGGAATAATTTTGCTGTTAATCAACTAGAGAACTCAACAGATAATTCTTATCAAGTAGATGAACCACAACTAACTGTTGGTATTACTAATAATGATTTATTAGAAGATGTAGTTAAGACAGGAGTCAAGCGCGTTTATTGTTCTAATAAGAATTTAGATCTTACTCTTTTAGATAGGCTAATAAATGAATATCCTGACGTGGAAATTTTTGTCCGATTGCCTCAGATTGCTCATCAACGTGAAATCGAAGATTTGAAAGGGAGACTAGAAGAATTAGAAGCTAGTCAGATTGATGGTTACTTAATTCCCCAATTAGGAGCGTTGCACTTGGCCCGGGGGACAGATAAAAGCATTGTTGCTGATGCGCCATTGAATACTTTTAATCGCCATAGCTTAGAATCATTAGGTAACTTAGGTTGTGAAACGGTAACTTTATCACCGGAACTAACTTTAACAGAAATTAAGGAAGTTAGCCATTTAACAGAACCAGAACAAGAAATAATTATTTATGGTCATTTAGCAATGATGGTCAGTGAATATTGTCCCGTAGGTGGAGTAGAGAGTAAGTTCAATTCTTCACAAGGTTGTCAAATAGATTGCGAAGAACGTAGTTATGGTTTGTTGGATCGGAAAGATATGATTGAACCAGTTGAGACTGATCGTGATAATTGTCGGTCGGTTATTTATAATAGTCAGCCCTTATATTTATTACAATATTTAGATGAGATTAAGGAGTCAGGTTGTGAACAGTTTAGACTGAATTTTACGATTGAAAGTAAAGAAGAAGTTTTGGAGATAATTTCTGCTTATCAGGAAAAATTAGCCGAGCCTGATAAAATGGTTTCAACTGCGATTCAAAATTATACTACTGGTCATTTTTATCGCGGAGTTTTATAAATGCTATAAATTGGTCATTTATGTTAAAAAATGCAGGCGCTCATTTTGCTCCTCCAGTGTATAATGATACACTAAATTAATTCCTCGGACGATATGGGCGGCTTCGTTTTTATGACTTGAAAGAGGTGCTAATTATTTTATTTGAGGAGTAAATTAATTTTATATAGCTATTTTTATTTCTTTTTAGCTCTTTTTAGTCCATTTTCAGCTTTATTTCGCAAAATATATCTTTTGCGAAATAATAATAGAGAAATAGGAGGTTTTTAAAATTGCAAACATTAAACTACAAAAACGCCGTAAAGAGTTTTGTTAAATATCTAATTGCCGAACGTGGTTATTCTGAATTAACAGCTAAAGAATATGAATATGACTTAAATGCGTTTGCTAGTTATTTAGAAGAAGAATTTGATCTAGAGATTAAAACAGTCACCGTTGATCAGATTAACCAATTCCAAGTTAGTAGTTTTTTGAATGATCTAGTTTTAATTCAAGATAACTCCCCCACAACAAGAAATCGTAAATTATATAGTCTGCGATCATTTTTCAAATTTCTAACTAAAAAAGATATTATTGAAGATGATCCCTCCACTTTAATTGAAGCTACTAAAACAGGATCAAAATCAGAACCCGTCTATTTAGTCGAACCAGAAATCAATGCTTATTTAGAAGCAATCCAAAATTATGATTCTAAAAACCAGAGTCGCGATTTAGCAATCAATAAGATATTTCTCTACTGTGGTTTGCGAATATCTGAACTAGTTAGCTTAGATTTAGATGATATTAACTATGACGATAATTCAATTAAATTTTATGGGAAAGGAAATAAAGAACGATATGTACCATTACATCCCGAAGCAGTTGAAGCAATTAAAAATTATTTGCCCGATCGTAATAAAATAACACCTAATGATAAAGATGCAGAAGGAGCATTATTCCTTTCTAATCGTGGCAACCGAATATCAACCCGCACTATTCAAATCATGGTCAAAAAATATACTAAAAAGGCAGGGATTAAAAACCCCGATAAGATAACCCCACACAAATTACGCCATTCCTTTGCAACAATGGTTTATAAAAAGACTAAAGATTTACGTATCATCCAAGAATTATTAGGACATAGTGATATATCCACAACACAAATTTATACCCACACTGATAAAAAAGAACGAAAAGATGCAGTTAATCAATTACCTGAATTTTAAATTCAAGTGTATAAAAAGAAGAATAATACAAAAAATATACTTGAAACAATTCAGGAGGTGGAAATTTTGCCGAAAAATCATAGCTTGCAAGTGGGTTGTAATATTAAAAACTGCACTTATTGGAGCCAAGGTAATATGTGTGCAGCAGATAAAATCCAAGTTAGTTCAGTAGAATGTGGCGAGGATATGGAAATGGGAAGTTTCTCTGAGCCAATATCTTCTCCGAGTTCTCATCAGACGCAGTGTGTCTCTTTTCGCCCTAACAAAAATAAATCTAAATAGCCATTAATTTATTTGAGCCGGGTTAAAAACCCGGCTTTTTATTATTAGTAATAACATTTTTAATCTTCAGGAGTAAAAAAGTCTTTAACTCGGTCTCCAAATCCATTAGTTGTTAATTCCCCTTGTAATTCAGCTAGTTTTTTCTGAAATGCACTTTTTAACTCTTCCCATTCTTCTTCATCAATCAAACCATCTGCCGCCATTTTAGAAGCATCAGCTAAATTACTGATCCCTTCTTTGATTAAATCTTTAGCCTCTTCAAAATCTTCATTCTTGATCATATCTTTAGCTTCAATCAATCGTTCATAACCATGTTCTAACTTTATTCTAGGCTTTTCTTCTTCTGAGGCAAAAAACAATTGGATTTTTTCACTAGTTCGATCAAGAAAACGAAAACTAGAATCAGCATTAATCCAATCTTTATCTTCTTTAATTGCTTTTCCTTCTTCTGCCTGAACAATCGGGGCCAAGAGCATAATCAACAAGCTCAATATAACTATTTTTTTCATTTTTATCCCCCTTTCTTCCCTCTTCTTCAATTGATTTATTCTATCATGCCTAGCAGTCCCCTGCAAACAATAATTATAATTTAGCCTCCGGTAAAGTATATATTAATAGACAGTGATTAACACAATAAAAAAGATCATAAATAACTTGCATAATCTTTATTTAGTCCTCTCTCTAGAATTCCTGCTTTTGGTTTTGAATTGGTTACTTTCTTTTAATTGACAATTTTCCATTCTCAATTTTCAATTGTTTTTTAGGAGGTGAGAAAAATAAAAAGTCAATCATTAATCAAAGGTACTATAATCTTAATGATTGCTGGAGTGATTAACAAAATTTTTGGTTTCGGTTTACGGATGTATTTAGTTAGAGTAATTGGTGATGAAGGTCTAGGTTTGTTTCAGATGGTCTTTCCTATTTTTGTAACCTCATCAATTATTATTACCCTTGGCTTACCTATTGCAGTAACAAAGTTTGTCTCTCGCAATACTGCTAAGGGCCAATACAACAAAGCATTACAAGTTTTCGAACTATCAATTATCACCGTTTGTTTAAGTGGGTTGGCAGTTACATTTTTATTCGTTAAACAAGCTAACTTAATCGCTGACCTTCTCTTGCAAGATCAACGGACTTATTATCTTCTATTGGCCATTGCACCAGCATTATTTTTTACAGGTTTAGCCTCAATTATTCGCGGTTTTTTTCAAGGACTGCGAATTATGACTCCTACAGCAATTTCACGAATTATTGAGCAAATAGCTCGTTTGTTAGCAACTATTTTAATCCTATTGAAATTAGCTACCGCCTCATTAGAATTTAAAGTGACTGGTGTAGCAATTGGCGTTAGCATTGGAGAAACAGTAGGTTTTATTACTTTAGTTCTAATCTTCTTTTATTATTTGCCACAGCTTAAAGAACAAGATTCACAAGTTGTTGAAGAAAACAAACTTTCCTTACTGACTAGATTAATTAAATTTGGTATACCCATTACCTGTAGTCGATTAATAGCTTCCTTGATGTATACCTTAGAAGCAATTACAATTCCGGGCCAACTACAACAGGCAGGTTTTAGCACTTCTAATGCCACGTCTTTTTATGGCCAATTATCAGGGATGGTCCAACAGTTAATCCTACTACCTACAATAATGACTATTGCCCTTAAATCTAATTTAATCCCAGCAGTTTCAGAAGCATTAGCAGATAACAATAAAGCCAGTATTCGCAATAAAGCTCAACAAGCAATTCGCTTAACTTTTTACTCCGGCTTTTTAGCAGTTATCATTCTCTTTTTAGTCCCCCGCCAAATTTGTGAGTTGTTATTTGATTATCCCCAAGCCGGTAATATATTAAGAGTGTTAGCTACAACAGCAGTCTTCCTTTATCTAGCCCAAATATTTTCGAGTATTTTACAAGGTCTAGGTCAGCCTAATAAAGTAGTCCGCAATTCAGTCATTGCTTTAGTGGTAGAACTATTAATCATTCAGTCAGTTGTTTATTTACCCCAATCAATTGCCTTACTTACCATTTGTTTAGCAATTGGAGCTCGTTTTTTAGTTACCGCCGGGTTACACTTCTTTACTATTAATCATAAAGTCAAATTGAGATTACCTTTAGAACATTTGTTCTTTAAACCCCTATTAGCAGGTCTAGCAGTCTGTGTTATATTACCTCTACTTAATAACTTTCTCTTAAAAGTCTATGAAAGCAATTTAATTAGTTTAGGTATTTCACTTACTGTTAGTAGTATTCTCTATTTAGCAATTTTAATTATGACCAAGGGAATAACTAAAAAAGATTGGCAACAAATTATCAATTAAAAAACTTGGCCCATCCACTTAAGGGCCAAGTCCTAACTTGTTACTTAGACTATAATCCAGCAATTTTAGCAATCTCTTGTGCACTATAGCCTTCCTCTTTCAATTCAGTTTTAAAGTCACCAATATCTTTAATATACGCACGCATTACCTTACAGTCCCCTTGTAGTTGATAAGCTCCCAAATTAGCAGGAATTAATATAGTTTCTCCCGCTTGTAAATCTGTACTACCGGTTTCATAACTTAGGGTTGCACTACCAGCTAAGCCCATTAATACATAAAACCTACTACCATCAGCTTCCCCTTGGTAGTTAGTAGCAATATCTAATGTATCAGTAATAAAATTAGGACATGCCACTAAAACCTCTCTCTTATATCCATCCCCTGCAATTGTTAGTCCTTCTACTTTATCTTGAGGTTCACTCCCAAAATCAATCACATCTAAAGCAGATTCAATATGCAAATCACGTGGTTGGCCATCATCTCCAACTCGATTCCAATCATAGACACGATATGTAGTATCAGAGTTTTGTTGAATTTCAGCAATTAGTACGCCACCTAGTGTAGAATGGACTGTACCCGCAGGTATATAAACAACATCCCCCGCTTCTACAGATAATTCTTCTAAATGTTGATTCAATTCCCCTCTTTCAATAGCAGTAGCAAATTCATCTTTAGTAACTTCACTATCAACACCATAAATCAATTTAGCATCTTTAGTAGCATCCATTATATACCACATCTCAGTCTTGCCTAATTCACCATCAGCATGTTTAGCAGCATACTCATCATCAGGATGCACTTGCACCGATAATTTATCATTAATATCTAAAAATTTGATCAATAGCGGAAATTTTTCAAAATCAGCCGGTTTAGTAGCCCTACCTAATAGATTCTCTCCTTCAGCTTCAATCACTTCCATTAGTTCTTGTCCCTGGTAAGTACCATTAGCAACTATACTACTGCCATGCCCATGAGCCGCTAATTCCCAACTTTCTCCTATCCTACCCTCAGGTATTGAACGGCTAAACTTTTCTGCTAATTTTCTTCCACCCCAAATCTTAGGCTTATAAACTGGCTTAAACTTTAATACTTCCATCTTATCATCCCTTCTAAAATTATAGCCCCCTCTAATAAATAATAACAAGTAAACTACTTACAATCAATAAAGGGAAGCTGATTATTAATAATTCTATACTACTATGCAATCTTTTCTCTCCCTCTTGG
This sequence comes from Bacillota bacterium, assembly GCA_051744465.1. Taxonomy (GTDB): domain Bacteria; phylum Bacillota; class Halanaerobiia; order Halobacteroidales; family Halobacteroidaceae; genus Halanaerobacter. The sequence goes on from JBNJDB010000003.1 coordinate 9,604, forward strand.
CCCTGCCTCTCTTTGACTGAATTTTGTTTCTTAAAAGACAGTTGCTTTTTTAATAATAACATACTAGCAAAGACAAGAATAATTAAAAATTCAGCAAACAAAATATTACTAAGTTTAATCATACTAAATTGTTGTTTAGTAAATAAAGTAACTATAATTGTTAATACGATAGTTACTATAGTAATTAAACTACCTCGTAATAACAACTGGTTGATTCTTTTTTTCATAAATATCCTCCCTGAGTAGATCTTAATATTTTTCCGGAATAATTACAATACAAATAATATAAGCTAATACCCCAACTCCAACTCCAAAAGCGAGAAAAACCCAGACCAATCTTACTACTGTCGGATCAACACCCAAATATTCTCCTAGACCTCCACAAACCCCAGCAAGCATTCGATCACGTTTAGACCGATAAAGACGTTTTCTGCTCATCTGCTTCAGCTCCTTTTCACTAAATATAATAATAAGAAGAACCCCCGAGAAACCCAGAGGTCCTAGCAATAAATTTTAAGAGTTGATTTCTTTCACTCTGCCCACTATTCCGCTTTTAAGACGCACTTTGATTCCATGCGGGTGAGTAGCAGAATTAGTTAAAATATCTTTGACAATACCATCAGTTAATTTACCAGACCTTTGGTCTTGCTTTTGGACAACTGAAACCTCAAGTCCAGGCTTTATATCCTTTCGTTGTTTACCATTCATATAAATTCCTCCTCTAACTATATTTCTTCTATTAAAATGAGACAAATACCTTTAAATTATATAAAATGAATTACTAGTCTAATCTTATTATACACTGAAAGGAGTTAAGCTATTAGCCCTAAAGTTTTATCTAAAACATTTGGAGAAAACTCCATCCGAAGCGTAGCTAGTATCTTTAATTTAGAAGAGCATATAAAAAATAATTATAAAATTTATCAATTTTGCAAAGCTTGTTTTAAATCAGCAATAATATCATCTACATCCTCAATACCAATTGATAATCTAATTAAATTATCCGTGATTCCTGCTTCTTCTTGTTCGGTTGTAGACAATTGTTCATGCGTCGTAGAGGCTGGATGGATAATTAGGGTTCTCGTATCTCCTATATTAGCCAATAAGGAGCATAACTCAACATTATTAATTAACTTTTTACCAGCAGAGAAACCACCTTTAATTCCAAAACAGATCATACCACCAAACAGTTTTTGTTGTTTTTTAGCTAATTCATGTTGAGGGTGACTTTCTAGTCCCGGGTATCTAATCCATTCAACTTGTGGTTGTTTCTCTAACCACTGAGCTACTTGTAAGGCATTATTAGAATGCTTTTCCATACGCAATGATAAAGTTTCTAAACCTTGAATAAACAACCAAGAATTAAATGGACTTTGCGCCGGGCCAAGGTCACGATAGCCTTCTGTTCTAGCTTTTAATAAGAAATCCTCCGGGCCAAGAATAATCCCTCCAACTGAACTCCCATGACCACCAATATATTTAGTAGTAGAATGAATTACTATATCCGCTCCCCAGTCAATTGGATTTGATAGATAAGGAGAATTAAAAGTATTATCTACAACTAAATTTAAATCATGATTATCAGCAATATCAGCTACTTGCTCAATATCGACAATATCTAGCGTTGGATTCCCCGGGGATTCAATATATAAGAATTTAGTCTCATCAGTAATAGCTTCTTCCCAAGCTTCGCTATCATTTGGGTCAACAAATGTAGTTTCAATTCCATACTTCGGTAGAGTTTCAGAGAATAAATGATAAGTACCACCATAAACATACTTCGAGGCAACTATTTCACCAGCACCATCAGCTAAAGTTAAAGCAGTTAAATGAATAGCAGCCATTCCCGAAGAAGTAGCTAGTCCAGCTTCAGCGCCTTCTAATTTAGCTACTCTCTGCTCTAAAACATCATTAGTTGGATTGCCAATACGAGTATAAATATTGCCCTCCTCTTCTAAAGCAAATAAATCCGCTGCATGGTCTGCATCATCAAAAACATAAGAAGTACTCTGATAGATTGGTACCGCTCGTGAATTATTACTATCATCCTTAGGTTCATAACCAGCATGTAAAGCTAATGTTTCAAAACTATACTCTTCTTCTCTTTTACTCATTTGTAATCACTCCTAATTAGTTTTTGTACAAAATGATATTTATATATTCTCAAAAAAATTAAAACCCCTTCTATAATCAGAAGAGGGTAATGACAATCTACTCTTCTCATCTTCCAATGTCCCATAGAACATTGCAGGAATTAGCACCGCATAGCGATAAGGATAAGACTAAGCTTAAGTATAAGGTTAAGTAAAACATAAATTCTAAGATTTTAATGTTCTACTTAAACTCAACTTTCTACCGGTTGCCGGGCTTCATCGGGCCAGACCCTCCACCTCTCTAGATAAGAACAATATTTAATTATTAATAGAATAATAACATAGATTCCTGATTATTGCAAGAAAAAAGGACTGCCCTGCTAAATTATTAGTTTTAAGCCTCAACCTCTGCCACTGATTCTTGCAAATCTTTTGCCATGTCAGCTAAGTTTTGTGATAACTCTGTAATATTGCTCGACATATTATTTACATCTTCCGAAGAATTTTCTAGTTCATTACTATTATCAGCTAACATATCAGTAGCTTGAGCTGTCTGCTCAGTTTGAACAGCTATATCCTGAACTGAATTATCAATTTCTTCAAAAGCACTGCTAGTTTTCTCTACAGCTTCTTTACCTGCTTCAGCTTTAGTTTCTACTTCTTTGATCATTTTTAGTCCTTGTTCTGATTTGTTTTGTGTCTCATTAATCAAACCCGCAATTTCTGCAGTTGCCTGACTAGTTTCCTCAGCTAAATCTCGTATTTCTTCTGCAACTACTGCAAATCCTTGGCCCGCTTCTCCTGCTCTTGCTGCCTCTATAGCTGCATTTAAGGCTAATAAATTAGTCTGTTCAGCTATATTATTAATCATCTCAATAATTTTACCAATTTCTTGGGAATTATCATCTAAGTCATTTATCACTGTTACTGTCTTTTCCACAGCTTGATTAATCTCTTGAATATTCTCCTTTGTCTCACTAATGTTTTCAGTTCCTATTTCCGTCTGTGAAGCCGCTTCTTGAGAAAAACTAACTACTTCTTGTGCTGTTGTTGCAATTTGTTGAATACTAGCTGACATATCACTAATTAACTGGCTAGTATCTTCAATTGCCGCATTGCCTTCTTCAGATGAAGCAGCTAACTCTTCACTATAAGCCGATAGATCATCTACCAATTCATGAATTTCTACTATTAATGAATTCAACTTATCTGATTGTTGATCTAACTCCTCATCTTTTCGCTTTGTTTTACTCATTAACCCACTAGCAATATTAGCATAGTGAATAGTTAATATTACAGCTACTATAAAAAGAGCCAAAGTGAAAAAGTAACTAGTTGTATCATGATTTAAAAGATAGACTTCTGTCAACTGCGAGAAGAATATCAAATTCAATATTACAGATAATCCAGTATATAGATAAATTAATTTTTGTCTGAAATACATAGAAATTGCCAGTAGAAAAAAGAAAGGTGTAATTACAGCAGCAGTATTTCTATCACCTAAAAAAACAAATAAAGCAACTGTAGTAAGAGCAAACATAACTGCTAAAAGATACTTACTATAGTCAGAATATTTAGTCTGTCGCATTAAATTAATTCCAATTGACAACAGAAAAAATACAAACATAAAAGAACTTCTTAATAATCCAATTCCTGACACCTTCCATAATAAAAAGAAGAAAATAAAATAAATAGCTGCAAATGCAATCCCTAAAATACGATCAACTTTTTTTTGATGCTGGACAAGAATAGAATTTTTCATTTAATTTAGCCTCCTAATTAGTAATAGTGTATGTATTAAACCAATACTCCAATCTAGTTTCAATTGAAGTATTAGAGCTCTGTTAATTTGAATTAATAGCCTAACTCTTCTCCAACTAAAATAACTTTAATTCGACCTGGTTGTCTTGAATTTCTAGTAATCAGCTTTTGGCAACAAATACAATCATTCACTAAACAGTTATGACATTCTCCCGTCTTAGCACAAGGAGTATCCTGGTCTAGCCGAATTGCATTAATCGCAGCAGCATGATTTCTAACTCGCTTTTCGGCCGCCTCTTCATCAGCTACAACTTTATTCATTCCTGCAATTACAATTACATTTTGGGGTCCATAAATCAAAGCTGCAATTCGATTGCCCCGTCCATCTATATTAACTAATTTACCATCTAGAGTAATTGCATTAGAGCTCATGAAATAATAATCAGCTCCTAATGCTTGGTGATATATCTCATTCACCTCTGCCTCAGTTTCTGCTGTAGCTCGATCAAAAACCTCGTAATTAGTCTCTTTTAATTGCTCAACCAGTCCTATATCTCTAATTGTCATTGAACCACCCCAAGCCACACTACTATCATCTTCAGCTAAATCTAGGGCTTTAGCTACTGCTTCTTTTTGTGAGGCACAATAATAACCTTCAATATTTCTTTTTTCAAATTCAGCAATTACATTCTCCGCTCTAGTTTGATAATATTCTTCCACAGGATTCATTAAGAAGACCTCCTATTAATAAATGATTTATTTTAGATGAAAAAATTAATATGAATTAAATAAGCAAAACAAGAACCTAATAACCCCCCCATCAAAACATCAGATGGATAATGAACTCCTAAATAAACGCGTGAAATTCCTACTAAAGTAGCTAATAAAATTAAAATTAAACTAAAAGCTGGTAAATAAAAGCTCAATGTAACTGCCAGAGAAAATATAGCAGTTGTATGCCCTGATGGAAAAGAATGTGGTTCAAAGGGTATTGTAAGTTCTTTTATATACTGCAAAGTAATATAAGGACGAGGACGATTGGCAACTCTTTTAATAATTTGGACAACTAAATGGCTTGCTGCTAATGCAACTATAACTTCTGAACCCAGTTGTCTATCAATAATTGCAAATATGATTATTGAAGTTCCAATAACAAACCTAGCGCCTCCTAAATTAGTTATATAGGGCATCAACAAATTTAAGACTCGACAGCGAATTGTAGTATAAATAAAATAAAGCAATCTTTTATCGCCATTTAACAAGGAGTCAGTTAGTTTAGTTTTATTAGGGCAATCCATTAGGCCAACCTCCTTTTTTAGAGCTTAATAACCTCTACTTCATTAACTGCTGTAGTAATTAATTCATCTAGTTCCAAATCCGCTTCACCTTGTTGGATTTGATCTAAGCTAGGATGAGTCTCTGGTGTATTAGGAACAAAAACAGTGCAACAGTCTTGAGCTGGCTTAATTGATAACTGATAAGTTCCAATTTGACGTGCTTTAGTAATGATTTCAGTCTTATCAAAACCAATTAATGGTCTAAAAATAGGAAGTTCAGCAATCTGGTTAGTTACCTGCATCGCATCTAAAGTTTGGCTAGCTACTTGAGCAATACTTTCACCAGTAATCAAAGCACTACCTTCTTGAGCCCCCATAATCTTTTCAGCAACTTCAATCATTTTTCGGCGCATAATTAAAGTAATTAAATCTGGGGGACAGTGTTCATTAATTTCTGTTTGAATCTCAGTAAAATTAACCACATGCAAGTTAAGATCAGACTGATAGAGGGCCAACTTTTTTGCCAAGTCAACCACTTTCTCCTTGGCCCGTTCACTAGTAAAGGGCGGCGTATGAAAATAAATTGGAATAATTTCTACCCCCCGCTTCATAGCTAGCCAACCAGCTACAGGGCTATCAATTCCTCCTGATAACATCAATCCTGCCTTACCAGAAATTCCTGCTGGCAAGCCACCTAGACCAGACCGCTCACTACTATAAATATAAGCATGATCCTTTCTAATTTCAACTGTTAATTCAATTTCCGCCTCTTCTAAATCTACTTCTAAAGCATCAGTAGCAGTATTCTCTAATAGATAAGCACCTAATTGTCTATTTATCTCCATAGTATCCAATTCAAATCCTTTATTAGGACGATTAGTGCTCACCCGAAACGGAACCATCTTAGTTCTATCTGCAATCTCTTCTTGCACTAAATCTAGAGCTTGGTCTTTAATTTCGGAAAAATCTAAAGCTACCCGTTTAGCAGGACAAATTCCTACTATCCCAAAGACTTGAGCTAAACTATCTAAGACATCAATCTGGCCCCAATTAGTTTCCACAAAAATTCGTCCATGGGTTTTATAGATTTTAGATTCAGCACCTAAATCATTTAAAACAGCTTTAATATTATCAATTAATCTATCTTCAAATTTATATCTATTATTACCTTTTGTCCCAATCTCTCCATACCGAATTAAAAATAAATTTTTCAAATTTTCTCACCTCTAAATTATTTTTCTTAACATAGCTACTTTTTCATTTAATTTATCTACTACATAATTAATTTCTGCTGTTGTATTATTAGCAGACAAGCTAAATCTAATTGTTTTATCAATTAATTCTCGTTTAAGTCCAATAGCCTCTAACACATGATTAGTATCTTTTCGTTTAGAAGAACAAGCTGCCCCGGTAGAAACATAGATATTATTCTCAGCTAAACTATGGACTAAAATTTCACCTTTAACCCCCTTGAAAGAAATATTAGCAATATGAGGTGCTCCATCTTCAAGGTTAGGTCCATTTAAAGAGCTACCATCAATCTCGTCTAAAATCCTAGTTACTAATAGCTCCTTTAATTGCTGAATTTTCTGCTGTTTTTCTGTAGTAGCCGTTAATTCCACTGCAGTTCCCAAGCCAGCTATACCCGGTACATTTTCAGTACCAGGTCTAATCCCTTGTTCTTGTTTGCTACCTTTAAAAATACTATCCAACCTACTATCAGGGGCCAAATATAAAGCACCAACCCCTTTAGGTCCTTGAATCTTGTGAGCACTAATTGAGTATAAATCAATTCCTAATCGGGCCGGATAAAGATCAATCTTAGCTAAAGCTTGAGTGCCATCGACATGTAATTGCAAATTAGAATGATTATTAGTTAGTTTTGCTATTTTTTTGAGCGGTTGGATAGTACCTAACTCATTATTAACCGCCATAATGCTAACTAAAATGGTACTATCAGTTAAATAATCTTCTAACTGTTCTAGATCTATTTGACCCGTCTCATCTACATCTAAATACTTCACATCAAAGTTATCTTCTAAACTTTTGCAAGCATTAAGTACCGAAGGATGCTCTATTTTAGTAGTAATGACTCTACTACCATAGTTTTGTAAAGCTCTGCTAGTACCTAAAATGGCTAAGTTATTTGCCTCTGTTCCTCCCGAAGTAAAATAAATATCTTCACTATCCACCTTAAGCTCATCAGCTAAGTTATTCCTAGCTTTTTTAATTAACTTCTCAGCCTCTAAGCCTCTATCATGCAAAGAAGATGGATTACCATAAGCAGTAGTTAAAGCATGATTGATTGTTTCTACTACTTCTGGAGCAGTTTTAGTAGTTGCTGCATTATCCAAATAAATTTCTTCCATTTGTTATTAACCCCTTTTGCTCCAATATTATTCCTTGTTTTCTAAAGCTTCAGCAACAGAATTTAATTTCTGGTTACTACTTGCCTCTTTATCTCGTCGGTCATCAATTTTTATATTAGTAGTTACTCGTTGAGCTCCTTTAGTAAAGGGAACCTCATGTAACTTTCTAATTGTAATCAATAATTCATCTAAGTCCCCTTCAATAATTGTTCCCATCGCTGTTAATTGGTACTCAATCTCTTCTTCTCCTTCTAAAACTTGTTGGCACTGAGCTACATAATCACTTAAACTAGTAGTTTCCGTTCCAATCGGTACTACTGTTAGTTCTGCAATTGCCATTCAAATCCCCCCTTATTATTAAATAATAACTATATGAAGTGTCAGTTTCTTATGTGGTATGGTTGTTCAGGCATCTTTTTCCTTCGAACAAATCTTTTTGTTTATTTCATTCAAGATTAACTAAGATAGATTAAATTATTAATCAATTTTCATCTTAGTTAATCTTTCATTTCATACCCACAAACAAAAATATTTAAGGTCAGTTAAAAGATGCCTGAATCCTCCCCACAATTAAAGTAAAACTATCAATCTAAGTCAAGCATACTTTAAAAGTGGGGGTAGCGACTGTACCTTTTCGTAAGTGCCCATTTTTTGAGTTTGCTTTTAGATTTTAATTGTCAATTATCAATTAAAAGTGCCACTTTATATAGAAAACTCTATCATCCCTTCCAATTGTGAACTATCATAACCTTCAAACAAGTCATCTAAATCATCTAAACTAGTAATATTCCCTGCCATGAAAATCTTAATTGCTCTATTCTTACCAATACCTGGTAACGATTCTAATTGGGCAATACTTGCTTTATTAATATCAAATGGTGTTGGTAAAGCAGTAATCGAACGATAACCATGATCAATTACTTGCACATCCAATACACTACCCAATTCATATTCACCAGGAATACCAACTAAAATAGGATATGTTCCAATCTGTCTTCCAAAGGCTAATTTACCTCTTTGTTCTTCAATGATTACTTCTTCTAACTTGATACCAATTGGAAAAACCTTTTCTAATAACGGTTGATTGATATCTTGATTGACCTGTTGTTTATACTCTTTAAAATCATGTTGGTCATAATCAGCAGCTTCATAATCACCTAATGGATTAACTTGTCGGATATTAATTCTTCTTAATAATAAATCAGAATCTAAAATATCTTTCAGAAATTCATAATTCAACTCCATAGTTTTAGCTCGTTCGCCCTCTAAACCATGTAATAAATTAATCCCTGGTAATAATTTAGGGATACCATCTCTTCTAAAACCACTAACTTGATTCATAATTGTAACAGCTTCTTTAGTTTTAGCAGCAGTAGTTCCGATTTTATTTGCTTCTAATACTTGCGGATCAGCTGATTCTAAACCAAATGCTGCAATATCACCTGCTGTATTATGAGTAGCAATTGTTGTTAAAATTTCTTTAGAGCGTCGGGGATAATCAACAATATTACTTGGATTCATATTATCCATATGTAATACTTTTAAATCAGGAGCCACCCTTCTAATCCCACTATATAATTCTTCTAAAGCTGGTGGATTGGGAATTAAATTTCCCTTCTCCTCTATAGCTTGATAGAGTAACAAGTCCGTTTGGCCTCCTAATCTAAAGTAGCGATTGCCACTTTGATAAAGAGCCTCTACTTCAGCAATAACTCCTTCAATACTTCGTTGATACGTTTTAGTCTTGAAGCCTTCACTACAAAATGAACAATTATTTTCTCGCGGACAGCCCCGAAAAGTCTCTATTTCACACATTAAATGAGGGAAATTAGGATGTTTAGTTGTTAGTTCTGCTCCCAACTTGGCCCACTTATCTATTACCTCAGCTAATTCTGTATTAGCCAACGGATCATTATTAGTTAATTTTCTATAACTAGTTAGACCAGGTACTTCACTAGCTAAAAAATCAATGTTTTGGACTTGGTAATCACAATTTGTAATTGGACCACTTAATATAACTTGCTGGTGCTCAAGATCTTGGCCCACAGCCTCAATCTCTTGGATTGAAATAGGCTTACCTCCTAAATATTTACCAGGCACAGTCGTTCCTGCCATAATGATTACCCAATCAGATTCTTCTAATTTAGACCATTGATTATTTTTATTAGTTCGAAACTGATCAATAGTCAAATAATTAATATCTTCTTCCTCTACCCCACTATCTTTTAAAGCTCCATATGTATAACGACTATGTGGTGCCAAATACGGTGGGACCCCCAAACAAGATGGTTCATCTAAATAGCCATCTAAAATGGTAATTTTCATAGTTAATTAAACTCTCCTTTAATAGCAATTATAGACTACAGTATAACTATTATACCAATTTGGTACTAAAAATTAAAGTTTTGCTTTGAATTATAATTTGACAGATGCTGATTTAACAACTAAACTATTAATAGTTGGAGGTGAGAAGAATGAAAATTGGGGGGCGTGCTTATCGTAATGGTTTAATTCTATTTGGTGAAAATTATTCAGTTAAAGCATACTATAAAGATGGGAAATTAAATTATACAGTCGGAAAAAATACTCTACAAGATAATAAATTTCTAAAAATCATTGAAAAAATTCCAATTATCAGAGGGATTATGAAATTGTTTTTATCACTTTATTACTTCTTTAAAGAAGCCTCAGGGAACCCGAAACGATTTTGGCCTATTTTAACGATTCTAGCTGCCAATATTTTGCTTGAATTATATTTTTACTTCTTCCCTGCTAGTAGTACTCAACTAGTTAATAATCTCTTCTTTTTAAATCCAATATTTTATTGGAGCGGATTATTATTATTAGCATTTGTGTTACGGAGTACTCTGTTAAGAGAAATATTTAAATTCCACGGTGCAGAACATAAAGCCGTTAATTATTATCAGTCCGATCTAACTGGAAAAATCCAAGACCAGTCCCGCTTGGCCCGGAGATGTGGAACCAATTTAGTTACTGTCTATTTGATTTTAGTTATAGTATTAGAAGGTTTTGGCTTGGGATTTAATCTATTTTTAGAAACATTACTATTGTTAGGAGTAGCTTATGATTTATTACTTATTATTCCAGAAACACTTCTTAATATCCCTTATTTAGTACAAAGATTTACAACTATTGAACCCGATGAAAGACATTTGCAAGCATCACAAACAGCTTTAAATGTCTTATTAAGTTATGAAGAAGAGGCTAACTAACAATAAACTATTTTAAAAGCCCCCTGAAATCAGGGGGCTTTTAATTTGAACTTATATAACCCTTTCTTTCCAACTACCTCGTTTAAACCAAATCATTGATAAAAGAGCACTTAATATTGTAGCAATAGTAATACCCCACCAAATACCATTAGCTTGCCAACCTAAGCAATCAGCAAGTAACTTAGCAATCGGAATTCGTAAAACAAATAGAGAAACTCCAGCTAATACCATTGCAATTATTGTATTACCTGCCCCTCTAAATGCTCCTCCTATGACAGTCCTAATCCCTAGAAAACCAAATGAAATACCTAAAATTTGTAATAAATTTGTCCCTGCACTAATAACCGCTGGATCACTATTAAAAATAGAAATTATTTGATTAGCTAATAATGCAAATATCAGACCGAAAGTCGTTAATAAAACAAATACTAGCCCCGAACTAATCCAAACACTTTTTTCCGCCCGTTTAATATTACCTGCTCCTAAATTCTGACCAACCATGGTAGTAGTAGCTCGCGAAAAACCACGTGCAGGCATCATAATCATCGATAAAATTCTCATTCCAATACCATAGGCAGCAACTACTGTAGAACCATAGCTAGTTACAATCCCCATCATCGCTGTCATTCCTAATGCTCTAATGGACATTTCTCCTGCCGAAGGAACACCAATTTTAATAATCTTCTTTATGTAGGTCCAATCGGGTTTTAAATATTTAAGTCGAATATGGATTCCTTTTTTACCTTTTAATAAGATAAATAATCCAAATAATCCAGCAACAGCTCTAGAGAAAACAGTTGCTAATCCCGCCCCTAATACCTCTAAGCGAGGAAAAAAAGTCCAACCAAAAATTAAAAAAGGATCTAAAATTATATTTAATAATGTAGAAGCTACCATCATTATCATTGGAGTTTTGGTATCGCCATAACCGCGCAATAAAGCAGAGAAAATAAAAAATAGAAACATAAAACTAACTCCACTCATAATTACATTTAAATATCCCTCAGCAGTAGCTAGAATCTCAACTGGTGTTCCAATTAATTTTAATAATTGACGATTAAATTTCACCCCAATAATAGATAAAACTATCGACAAACTCATTACAAAAACTAAGACTTGGCTTGCAACTTTATTAGTCTGTGCGCTGTCGCCAATTCCTTTATATTGAGAAACTAAAGTTGTTCCTGCTACTGTGATACCACCACCAATCGAAATTAATAAAAATATAATGGGGAATCCAACTGATAGAGAAGCAACAGCATCAGCCCCAATCCTTCCTAACCAAAATGTATCAGCTAGATTATAAACTACTTGCATACTATTACCAATCATAATTGGCAACGCTAATTTCCATAATGTAGTTACAATAGAACCTTCTAATAGATTTTCAGATTTTTTAGTGCCCATAAATTACCGTCTCCTTTGCTTTGACCAACTAGTCAATAATTGTATTTTATCGGATTTTTTATTAAATATCAAGCTTTTGATTGCAATAACTTCGCTTAGATTGTATAATTTTAAAGGAGTCTGACAACTCATGAACATATTTTAAGGAGAAGTTTAAAATAAAGTTTCACTTTTTGTGGTACAGTTCAGGCATCTTTTTCCTTCGAACAAATATTTTAGTTTATTTCATTAAAGGTTAACTAAGATAGATTAAATTATTAATCAATTCTCATCTTAGTTAATCTTTAATTTCATAACCACAAATTAAAATATTTAAAGTCAGTTAAAAGATGCCTGAATCCTCCCCACAATTAAATTAAAACTGTCAATCTAAGTCAAGCATACTTTAAAAATGGGGGTAGTGACTGTATTTTTTCGTAAGTGCTCGTTTTTTGATTTTAATTGTCAATTATCAATTCTCCTAATCTTTAGAGAAAAATTGATTTTGGTTTTGACTTCTAACTGTCAACTATCCACTGTCAACTGTAAACTTATAAAGTGGCACAAGTTGCCACTTTATATAGATATTATTTAACTTTATTCCAAACTTATGGTATAATTTAGACTAAATTGAATCTAGTGAGGTGACATATGAAATGAATAAAATAATAGGCGTCGATATTGATGCAGTCTTAACTGCAGAAGGAATGGGCGAGGAAAATATTTGGCATCGTCATCTTTGTGATTATTTTGATTTAGATGGCAAATTAAATAATGAATATGATTTTACAAAGGCATATGGGATAGACGAAGAAGAAATTAAAGAATTTATGGCTACAAGAGGAATGAAAGTATTTCGTGAAGTTCCTCCTCGAGCAGATGCAATTACTACTTTAACAGAACTAAAAAAACAAAACTATACTATAATTTTAGTAACTGCACGGGAAGCAGAACTTAATGATGTAACAGCTAATTGGTTAGCACAACATCAAATACCTTATGATGAATTGATTCATAGCGACGAAAAAGCTGATATATGTCAACAAAAGAATATAGAATTATTTATTGATGACCGATTAGCTAATTTAATACCAATTAAAAAAAGATTGCAAATTCCAGTCTTCTTAATGTCAATGACTCACAATCAAGATTATAGCGGGGCTATTCCTCGGGTTACAAGTTGGTTAGAAATAAAAGAGAAAATTGAAGGACATTTTGCTTAGATAAATGGGAGATATTAATCTCCCATTTATTTATTTTTTGCTAATGACCGTTAAATCTTCTTTCATTTCAATTAATAAAATGATTATTTCACCACATGAATATAAAAAAAGTGCCTGGAACATCCCAAATAATATTGGAAACAAATTATTGAAGACCTTAAAAGCAGAATTTTCAACAGACCGAGCCGGTTGATTGACTAAGTTAATGAAAGTAATAAACAGAGTAAAAACTATTGAAATTATGGCTAATACTTTAAAAGCAATAGAAATAATCCGCAAAGATTTATAATTGTTTTTAATACTACCCTCTCCTTTCTAAACAAAATATTCTATTTTAGCTTGGGGAAACTTATCTTCAATTTCAGATTTCATAAATCTTCGTAACTCTTCTTCTTTCTGCTCAGGATAAACATATTTGCCAAAGCCTTTGTGTTTGTACTCCTCTTTATTTAATTTTAATTTAGTATTAGGAAAGCGACCTTCAATTAATTTTTTAGCCCGCGTGCTAAAACGATACTGAATTAATTCAAAAGTCAAACGTTGATCATCAGAATCCGCTAATTCTTTTTTCAACTTAGTTAACAATTTTGTATAGCCCTCTTTCCAGCTTTGATACATAATTAGTGGGGCAATTATAAAGCCCAATGGATAATCTGCCTGCTGAATTTTAGTTGCCGCTGTAATTCTTTCGGTTAATGACGAAGTACCATGTTCAAAATTTTTGATTACATATTCCGAGTTAATACTGAATCTAAATTTTGTATGCCCTTTATGCTCAATATCTAATAGATCATCTACTAAGCCAAATTTAGTAACTACTCGTAAACGACCTAGTTTTTGGCCCGCAAAATATTTTATTATTCTAGCTAAAGAACCAGTTAGATGTTCAACAGCAATCGGATCTGAAGAACTACTTGCTTCAAAAGTAACTATCTCTCCTCGCCCCTTGCGAATATGCTTTTTTACAGCTTTTAAGATTTCTTTAATATTAACATAAATTCGGGGATAAACTGCTGAACCTAAATTAGTTGCTAAATAACAATATTCACATTTGCCAGGACAACTTGTAGTAGTAACTAATCTATAATCTGCTGATGGCTGACAAGATTTAAAGCGTAAAGTCTTCTTAACTCCTACTACTAAAGATTCCTTGGCCCATTTAAATAATTTTTGGGGAGACATTTCTTCCTCAGGGCTAACTCGATTATGCGATTCAATATATTCAACTTCTAAATTTTGATTTAAATATTTCTCTTCTAGTTTAGATCCTAATTGATATTTTAAAGCATCTTTTTCTATTAATAACCGCTGTGGATTAAATTTTTTCATATTAATTAACTCCCTTTTTTTATCTATTTCCTTATTATTAGATTATGTTTTTTATTAATTTAAAATGCATCAAATCAACAATTAATCTAATAATAAAAAAAGAGTGCTAGGAAAGTCCCTAACACTCTTTTGAAAGTAATTTATTTAATTTTTAAAGTTACAATTATAATACTTCTTTACAATCGCTATTTAATAAAGCAGTCAATAGTTTAACACTATTTTTTACATCAGTTAAATCAACCATTTCCGAAGGCGAATGAACATAGCGACATGGAATTGAAATTGCCCCTGCTAAAACACCATCTTTAGTTAACTGCATACTTCCAGCATCAGTACCGCCATACTTTAAGACCTCTAGTTGATAAGGTAGCTCATTTTCTTCCGCTAAATCAATTAATAAATTTTTAACTTTAGGATTAACTAAAACAGATCTATCTTTGACCTTAATTGCTACGCCCTCTCCTAAAGAAACTTCCATTCGTTTAGCTTCCGGCATATCACCTGTTAAAGTTACATCTACTGCTAGTCCTAAGTCAGGTTCAATATTATATGCAGCTACTTTAGAACCTCTAGTACCAACCTCTTCTTGAGTTGTAAAAACGAAATAAGTATCATAAGTAGGAGTATCTAAAGCATTAAGAGTTTCAATTAAAGTTACACAACCAATTCGGTCATCTAAAGATTTAGCAGTAACGCGCTCGCCAAAATCTTGAAATTCTCGATAATAAGAAGCAGTATCTCCTAAATTGACTTTAGCAGTTGCTTCTTCTTTATCTTGAGCACCAATATCAATATATAATTTATCATAGTTTAATTTTTTAATATCATCTAATTGGCCCTCTTTATCAATTACACCTGTAGTTTCACCATTAAATAATACTCGAGCTCCTAAGAGCATATAGGGACTTATTCCTCCGACACGATCGAAACGAATAAAACCATCATCATCAATATGATTAGCGATTAATCCAATCTCATCCATATGAGCTGCTAGCATTACTTTCTTATCTTTCTTTCCTTTTTTAAGAGCAATTAAATTACCTAAAGCATCTGTTTCTATCTGGTCTACATTATCTTTTATTTCAGCTTTTATTATCTCTCTTATTTGTTCCTCATCACCTGATGGTCCATATGTTTCTACTAATTTTTTAATCAAGTTTTTCATAGTTAAACCCTCCTGTAGTCACTTCTTGACAAAATTGATCAACTAAATTAATTGTATTTTGATAATCATTAAGATTAATTACAGATGCCGGCGCATGGATATAACGACACGGAACAGAAATTGTTGCTGTTGGAATCCCTTCTTTAGTCAAATGAATTGCTCCCCCATCTGTACCAGCGCGAGTAGATTTTCTAAATTGATAATCTATATCTGCTTTTTGGGCTATTCTAATGATTTCTTGGACTAAATCTTTATTAGCAATCATAGCGCTATCGCGCATAGTCAAAGCAGGTCCTGCTCCTAAACTAGTTGAATAGCTTTGTTCTTCACTATCTGGTACATCAGAAGCAGTAGTACCTTCGAGAACAATAGCTAAATCAGGATTAATATCATAACTAACTGCGGTTGCTCCTCGAGCTCCTACTTCCTCTTGTACAGTAAATACTCCATACAATGGGAAATCATAATCATTTTTTAGGATTTGAATTAAAGTAGCGCATCCAATCCGGTCATCAACAGCTTTTGCTTTAGCAGTATTGGCCCCTAATTGAGAATATTTAGTTTTAAAGGTTGCCATATCACCAATTGTAACAGATTTTTTAGCATCCTCTTTATTTTTGGCACCAATATCAATATATAACTGTTTATAATCTAATATATTTTTTCTCTCTTGTGGTTTCTGTAAGTGAATAGCTTTAGCACCAATAATTCCTGTAACTTTATCCGAACCAACAGTTACTTTTTTAGAAACTAGCATTCGCTTATCAATGCTTCCTACTGGCTTGAAACTTAATAGGCCATCACTAGTTATATCAGTAACCATTAACCCAATCTCATCCATATGAGCAGCTAACATGACCTTGGGTTTTTCTTTGTTTCCCTTTTGAACCGCAATTAAATTTCCTAACGCATCAGTTTTTAATTGGTCTACATCATCAGCTAATTCCTCTTTAATAATTTTTCTCACTTCTTTTTCTCTACTAGAAACCCCTGTTGCTTCAGTTAATTTCTTTAAAAGCATTGTAATCCCTCCACAAATTCATCATCTAAATCTCTAATAAATCGTGCTAATAAACGTCCAGCTCGCTTAATATCTTGATAACTAATAGTTTCTACAGAAGTATGCATATAACGCAATGGAATCGACAATAAAGCAGTAGGAATTCCTGCTCTAGTAACTTGAATAGCAAAAGCATCTGTCCCATGAGGCGTATTAGAAGCTTCTGTTTGATGATCTATCTCATGTTCATCAGCAATATCTTTTAATTTAGAAAACAAATCCGGATGAACATGTGGGCCAAATCCAATAGCTACTCCTGCCCCTAATTCAGAAGAATCTTCCTTACTAACTCCTGGCATTGTACCATGACAGACATCAATTGCAATTCCGATATCAGGTACTACTCCATAAGTACTAGTTGTAGCACCACGAACTCCTACTTCTTCTTGGACAGTAGCTACAGTATATAAATCAGCTTGATGTTGAACATCTTTTAATTCTTGCAGGGCAGTCAACATTACTAAAACTCCTGCTCGATCATCAAGGGCCTTAGCAGTTACACGATTATTCTTTAGTTCTTCAAACTCTCTTTTAATAGTTATAACATCACCAACTCTAACTTTGTCTTTAACTTCTGCAGCTTCTAATCCTAAATCAATATACATATCATCCATTTCATAAGCTTTTTTGCGTTCTTTACTATTTTGCACATGAGGGGGTTTGGCCCCAATAATACCTTGATATTCTTCAGTTCCTAAAACAATTACTTCTTGGCCTACTAAAGTTCGTTGATCAACCCCACCAACAGCAGTAAATCTCAAAAAGCCTTCGTCTTCTATTTTAGTAACCATCAAACCAATCTCATCCATATGAGCAGCTAACATAATTTTAATATTCTCTGTTGCAGTTCCTCTTTTACAAGCAATTAAGTTACCTAAATTATCATATTTGATTTGATCAGTATAGTTGCTAAAAATATTTTCAAGCTTGCCAGTTATATTCTCTTCATAACCAGAAACTCCATTAGTCTCTGCTAATTCTTTTAATATTTTCAAATTACTCATAATTTTTTCACCCCTACTATTATAATTGACAATTGATAGTTTACAGTTGATAATTAAAAAGAAAAAAATTCAAATCTTAAAATTAAAACCAACCATAAAAAATAATCTAATAAATTTTACATCAAACCGAAAATCATTTATGTATAGCCTTGTCTGCTTAATTAAATATTATAAAAAAACTAATGAACTACAAGTATAATTTAATAAGTATAACTAATAAAACACTTATCAATCCAATTAACAAAACTATAGGTAGCATATCTTTATTTATCAATCTGTTTCCCGTTTCCTGGGCTGTTTTTATTCTATCCATTTTCTCTTGTTCTGATTCAGGAGTTGCTAATTTAACTTCTTCTTCTATATATACTTTACCATATACATTAGAGCTTAGCTTAATCAATACAGAATAACGTTCTGATTTTTCTTTAAACTCAATCCCTTCAATTGTGCCTACTACTGCTCCTACATCACTACTTAATAAATTGTTTAAGTATTGGCCCACATCACGCTGGTCAACAACTTTAATTAATAACTGGCTCCCTATATCTAATTCAGTTATTTTTTTACCAAAAGTTGGTGATACAATAGGAATACAATTTAAAGTTATATTAACTCCTAATTTATTAGAATTAGTTGTCCCATCTTCCTCCTGTTCCTCATCAACTTCGTCAAAAAATTCTGGATGAAGCCGTTTTAATTGTGTTTCAGTTTTTACTTTAGAGCGTAACCTTAATTCTATCTCCTCTTCTAACTCTTTTTCTAACTTGGCTTTAATTATTTGTTTAATTCCATTAAAGTCATCATCCTTAGCTTTAGCCAAAATTTCAAACAATTTAGCTGGATTAAATTCATTATCAAGCAATAATCTTAAGTTACTTGATTGTCTAGATTTACTATTTTCAAAACCATTAATTGTTTTTATAAATACATTACTATCTACTCGCAAACTAATATCATTATACTCATTATCTCTATTTACAATTAATTCTGTTTTTATAGTTTCTCCATCTTTTCCATCAATAATTAGGATAAACAAACCATAAAATTTATTATAGCCACCATAGTTGAATTTACCTTGGATAATCGCATAACGTTTATCTACATAACGATCCATCTTTAAAGCCTCATCTAAATCACCATCAGCTAATTTTAAAGCCATTTCTGCAGATTCATTATCTATTTCTAAAGTATCTGCTACGATTTCTACTTTTTCTGAATCCATAACTAATCAGCCCTTTATTCCTTTATTAAATTACTCTAATGAGTTTAACAACTAAAATAAATTATAACAAAGAACAGAAAGCAAAACAACTCCCTGTTCTTTGTTATCTAATTGATTATTCTGTTTTCCCTTTAAGATCTTCCATCATTTTCTCCAACTCTTCAATTCTTTCACCATATTCTTCCCACTCACCATCTTTAAGGTGCTCTTGTGCCGTTTCATAAGTTGAAATTAAATCACCAATTAATTGTTGGGAAGTAAATTGGGTTATAATTTCTTGCTCTTCTTTTGGTAGTTCTTCTCCAGGAACTTGTTCTATTCCAAATAATTTTAGAAATAAAGTTTCTAGATTTCTAGCCATAACTACCTTATCACCATAAGCAGCAATAATTCTTTTTAACTCTGGTAGTTGACCATTATCTGCTTGTAAATAGACTGGTTCAACATATAAGATTGATTCATCGACTGGAATAGTTAATAAATTACCTCGAATTACTCGAGAACCTTGCTGATTCCAGAGACTTAATTGCTCAGATATAATAGATTCTTGATCGATTCTAGCTTCAATTTGTCTTGGCCCGTAAACTAATTTTTGTTTAGGGAAACTATAAAGTACTAAATCACCATTTGCTTTACCTCCTAACCAAGCAATCATATTATCTTTATTGTTTGGTGTAAAAGGTTGCATAATTAAAAAGTTATTCTTATCTTCATCCCCCGGTAAATTTAATAGAGTATAATAAGGTTCCATATCAATCGATTCACCAGCATAATTTTCTTGAGGAATTTCCCACAAATCCTCGTTATTATAAAATACATTGGGATTGTTCATATGATACTTATTAAACATATTTGTTTGAATAGAAAATAAATCCTGAGGATAACGTAAATGGCTTTTTAAACTGTCAGGCATTTTTTCTTGATCAATAAATAATTTAGGGAAAATCTTCTTATAAGTCTTAATTAATGGATCACTATCGTCAACAACATAAAATTTCATCTTTCCAGTATAAGCATCAATAACAACTTTAACTGAATTTCTAATATAATTACCCCAGCTTTGTGGCTCGGAATAAGGATACATATTAGTAGTCGTATAAGCATCCTGTATCCAATATGATTTGCCATCAGCTATAACCATATAGGGATCATTATCATACTGTAAAAATGGTGCTACTTTGCGAACTCTTCCTTTAATATTACGATCAAACATTAATTGACTATCAGCAGTAATATCATTATTTAATAATATTTTCATAGTACTATACTTAAAAGAAAAAGCAAGTTTACGCAATAGATTACTTAACTTTACTCCTCCTGATCCCTTATAGCTTGTATATTGATTATCATCTCCTTGCGGATAATCAAATTCTTGTGCTTTAGTATTAGCAATCACATAATCATCTGTTACTTCCCCGTAATAAATTCGTGGTTGCTCAACCTTTATTCCTTCACTTTCAGGAGGAATATCCTTCATTAGAAATTCAGGAGAACCACCAGGAGTTTTTTTACTAACGGGACTCATAGCTACTCCAAATCCGTGTGTATATGCTAATCTTTTATTAACCCATGTTTGCGAATCAGGCGGCAAAGAATCTTGATCTAACTCACGTGTACCTAGCATAACTTGGCGTAATTCACCATCAATCTGATAACGATCTACATCAATATCATCAAATGTATAATAAGATCTAATTTCTTGTAATTGACTATAAGTAGATTTTAAAGGACGAGAATCCCATAATCTAATATTATTATAAGTTGCTTTATTATTTTTTAATTTTTCATAAGTTAAATTCTCTTCGACAGGGAAATCTCTTTTTTTAATTTCATCCAAATTATAGGCCTGCTGAGTATGATTAATATTATATTTAATATACGGTGTCTCCTTTACTATCTCATTAGGCTCTACTTGATATTGTTGCACAAAAGCAGGATATAAAGTGCCTAGCAAAATAGAAGTTATAACTAAAGTTGCTATCCCGCCTATAACCAATTTGAACTTCTTGATGAAAATATTAATAGCAATAAAAGCAGCTAATAATAAAGAAATGATAGCTAAAATTCGCAAAGAAAACAATTGAGCATGTACATCTGTATAACTAGCACCAAAAGCTACACCACGATCAGAATATAACAAATTGAACATATCCAACCGATAACCCCAAGCTTTGATAACAAAAAATAAAGTTACCAAAATTGAAAGATGTCTCTTAGCTAAGCTATTAGATTTAAATCTATGCCATAAAGAAGCACCACTACTTGTAAGTAAATAAATAGCAGCAACTATTATAGAAGTTAATATAATTAAAAATGAAGATAATTGATATATTAACTCTTGTAATGGTAATTTAAATATATAAAAACTGAGGTCATTATTAAATAATGGATCTGTAATATTAAATGATGTGGCATTAATATATTTTAAAACTGTTTTCCAACTATCCAAATTAATACTACTAAAAACAAAACCAATAAAAGCACTAACAATTAAATATAGAAGTATTAATCGAGTCCCCGATAAAAAGTTTAAAAAATTATTATCTGTTTGATTTAATTCAACAACTGTATCTTCTTCTTCTACTTGTTTCTTAGTTAAATCATTAATAAAATCAAGCACTTTATCTTTAGTAAAATAAAGATTAAGGAAAATAAATAACGAGAATATTATCCATAATCCTAGACGAATAAGAACTTTGGTTGTAATAATCGTTTTAAAAACATTACTAAAATCAATACTTTGAAACCATAAAAAATTAGTATACAGTGTAATTGCTAGACCAAAAAAAGTACTAAACAAAATAAATACTGCCACAATTGCTCCAATTATAAACTTGGTCTTTTTTGTCATAGTATCGACCACCTCTCTTAAATAGATATAATAAATCCATTTTTTAATTACTTATCCCGTATCTATATTAATTCTACAAACATTTATTTACTCCTGCCTAATTAGGAATTATTCTAAATTAATTGTGGGCACTACTTGCTGTTCTTCAAAATAAGTGAAATATTTTCCATTACCCAACTCTGCTAAATTCTTTAGTTTTAATTGTTTAACTTTATCTAATTGCCCAACTTGAATAACATGAGTTTTTATATCCAGTTTATTAGCCTTTTCTATAATTTTAGTAGGCATAATCTTACCAGTATCTTTTCCATCGGTTACTAATAAAATGTGTTTTTGACCTGAAAAATTTTCTAAATCTTTTTGGGCTAATAACAGATTTAATCCAATTGGTGATTTGCCAGCCGGTTTAATTTCATCTAGATAATCTATTAGTGGTTGATTATTATTCTGAGCTAATTCCATTGCTAAAAAAGAATTTTTAGCCTGATTAGGTTGATTACCAAAACTTCTTAACCCCAAATATACACTAGTTGGTAGTTGATTACAAATATCTGTTAAGATTTCTTTGGTTATATTGATTTTCTTTTTATTATCAACTTGCCCCCACATACTATTTGAAACATCTAATACAATTTTTAAAGCACTATTTTCTTCAATATTCAAATTTGGATTATCTACTTTTATTTCTCGCCCAAATTCAGGGTTATCTTCTTTTGTAACTGATAATATATTGAACATATTAATAGCTAGGATACTAGATATTAATATAATAATTAGTATTCCTAGGATTAGATTTTGTTTTAATCTCATTTGTATCCCCTCCTAGTTTAATTAATATGATATATATTTTTTTATATGATATGTTCATAAGTGACTAAGTTGTTATTGTACATGATTTTAAAAAAAGACTAATAACTATCCTTGGTTATTAAGTATTAACATTGAAAAACCCTTAGCGAAAGTTCACTAAGGGTTTGAAAAAATTAGTACTAATAATAATTGCAACCTCTACTCAAATTCCATAATTCAATAATTATTTAAAATTAATCTTGATCAAATTCCGTCAACAATGAATCAGAGTTTTTAACTAACATAGAAGGGACAGTATCTAGACTAGTAGTTAAATCTACAGCTTGATTATTTTCATGTAACAAATCAACTATTACTTCATTTATCGTCCTATTATCTTTCTGAGCCAGTTTATCTAAATGAGCATAGGTTGTAGATGATAGATTTATTAGATGGTCAGAATTCATTTTATCCCCCTATCTTTATTAT
>JBNJDB010000004.1:0-30733 GCA_051744465.1 Bacillota bacterium
CGATTGTTTCTTTCAGTTACTCCCTTAATCCGAGTAATTAACTCATCATCTATCAAATCTTTAGTATATCTCCATTGCCAATTACCAGAAGAAGTTCCTGGAACATTAAATCTGGCTGAACTATCTAAAGTTAAAAAATCTTGCAACGGAGCAATAGCCATTACAGCTTTAGACTGCCAACCTAATTCTATTAAATCCCATACTATATCATTATGACGATCTTCCAAAAACTTATCTAATGCTTGATCCATCTCTTTTTCATCTTCTTTTTTTATATCCTCTTGATACCAACCCAAAGTAGTATTATTATCATGAGTTCCCGTATAAACAATACAATTTTCTGTTTCATATGGTGGCAAATAATCATTTTCTTCTTGATTATCAAAGGCAAACTGTAAAATTTTCATACCCGGAAAATCAAAATAATCCCTTAATTCTTCTACATCATCTGTTACAACCCCTAAATCTTCAGCCACAATCGGCAATTCTCCTAATTCATCTCTAACAGCCTTGAATAATTCTTTCCCCGGAGCATCCTCCCATTCACCATTAATTGCTGTTTCAGATTCAGAAGGCACTGCCCAATATTGAGCAAATCCACGAAAATGATCTAAGCGAATTATATCAACTAAATCTAATTGGTTTTCGACTCTATCAATCCACCACTGATAATCTTGTTCTTTTAATTGATCCCAATCATAAAGTGGATTCCCCCATAATTGACCTTCTTCATTAAAGTAATCTGGTGGTACTCCAGCCACTTTAGTAGGTTTTAAATTTTCATCAAAACAGAACATTTCAGGATTAGCCCAAGCATCAGCACTATCCATAGCAACAAAAATAGGAATGTCACCTAAAATTTTAACTCCCTGTTGATTAGCATAATTTTTTACTTCAGCCCACTGTTTAAAAAATATGTACTGCATGAATTTTCTAAATTCTATTTCTTCTTCTGATTCAGCACGATATCTTTTTAAAGCCTCTTTTTCTCTAAATTTAATATCTTCATCCCATTCTGACCAAGCTCGCTCATCAAATTTCCCTTTTACTGCCCTAAATAAAGCATAATCCTCTAACCAAGCTTGATTTTCAGAACAAAAGTTTACAAAGTCTTCCCTTTCTTCTTTAGATGCTGATTTCTTAAAACTATTAAAAGCTTTCCGCAGTAATGGAATTTTAAAATCAATTACTGCTCCATAATCTACCTTCTTTTTAGGAAATTCCTGTTTAGTATCCAAATTTTCCTCACTAAGATAACCTACTTCAACTAATTTTTCTAAACTAATCAAATACGGATTCCCAGCAAAAGCAGAAAAACACTGATAAGGGGAATCACCATATCCCGTTGGACCTAAAGGACACATTTGCCATACTTTCTGCCCTGCTTCACTTAAAAAATCAATAAATTGACGAGCTTCTTTTCCTAAAGAACCTATTCCATATTTACCTGGTAGAGATGTTGGATGCAGAAAAACTCCACTACTTCTTTCAAATTTCATTTTACATACCCTCCTTTATTTTTTATCATTTTAAAAGCAAAAAGACCTCAGCCAAATTCTATTTTGGCTGATGCTAAATTGCTCATTAATATAATCAAATATTGTATTAATAATAACTCGAACAATTTGATGTTGTTGTATCAAATAAACAACAACCACAATAATTATTATAACTCATAAATCAGATAAGTAAAAGCATAATCTTGATTTTTTTGTTTTTTTATAAAATAATACCTATAATCGACTAAAATGGATAACTAACTGTTAATTCCATCAATCCTGCAAGTGAATCTGGCGAGCCAAAAACCTCTCCCTTTGCTCCTAATAATAAACCAGAACGAAATTCAAGATCTAAATTGTCACTCAACTGGGTCTCATAGGTAGGAAGTAGAAGGATACTAGAATCAGCTAAATGAAACAGAGTCGTCACTTTAACAGTACTAAAATCATCTAATCCATAACTTATCATTGTAGTTAGTAATTCAGAACCAATTTCAACAGTAGGTAACTCATTACCATCACTAAATATACTACCTAAATAATTTGTTAATCCTACTCTATCATTAATATACTCCCCTTGTAACACAACTTGATGTATATCTTGATGATAAAAACTATAATCTGCTCCTACTAACATAATCTTCTGTTCAGGCTTAAAATAATATCCTCCCGCCCCATAAACACCTATAGAACCTAAATCACCTTTGATCGTACCAGCAATCCTATCTAAATCTCCTGTCTCAGCTGTAACAAAGTTAGCAGTTAAATCATATCCCGCCAAAGTAGTTCTACCTCGTCCACCATATTTTAAATCTCCACTATTTTCTACAGCTAATGCACTAGAAATACTAGAAGTCCAATCTAAAGGATAATAGAATTCTAAGCCATCAATATTCTTTTTTTCACTTTGTTGGGCAAGAGCTTCAGCTCCCAAATTGAAATCTACTGGATTAAATAAAGAACCAAAACTCCAGGAAACAGGCTGTCTGCCCATCGTTAAATCAAAATTTTCCCAATTCTTTTCAAGATATAGCTTTTTCAATTGTGAATAACTAGTATTAGAAATAGAATCAGTTGCAATATCAATTTCAAACTTAGCAGAAGTAGTTTCTGTTTCTGGCAAAAATAACTCTAAATTCAACTTTTCTTGTAAAGAAGCCTCTAAATTTTGCCCACTAAATAAAAGACCACTTTTTACTTCAACTTCTCCACCTAGCTCTAATGCAGAAACTGGGCTAGTTAGAATTAACAACAGTAAAATACTAATTATTATTAGCTGGTTTTGGCTCATGATTATCACTCCAATATACTAAGGTGTCGATTTTAACTTAGTAATTATCTCAGTTGTTGCAAACTAAAGGTACTAGCGGGTATATCTGCTCCAAATTCAATTTCTTCAATCTTATATTCAGTTTGGCTATTCTTTTTCAACTTGTTATCTATTATCTGATGAGTTGGAAACCACCGCTCTTTTATCTGCTCTACTCGTTCAGTACTAAGCACCTTTAACAACCGACCGCTTCTAGCATATAATTCCTCTTTAAGTAATACAAATCTTTCTTGGTCAATCCACTCCACTCTACGATAATAGGAAGCTTCTTGTCCCTCTTTTTTTACACCTTCAATCACATAACATGAACGCCCTTGCAATTCCTCTTCACGAATAATTTCAAAATCATATAAATTAGTTAATTTAGCTGATTCCATCATATCCTGATAAGAAAAATCACTGCCCATCATTCCTTGTTCCAACATATGCCCCGAAATTTTGACGATATCCTCAGCATCAGGAAAAAACATCCATAAATCATCATCTTTTTTTAAGAATTTACTCCCTCGATCACGTGGATTAGTAAACTCAGTTAGACCTTTATTACTACCTTTGATATAACTAGTCATCTCCTTTACCATTTCCCTTGGCCCTTTAGTAATGATCATCTTGGCCCTAATTTTAGCAGATTCCAGATGTTGATATTCATCTACTTGTTCCATTATCTCAGTAGGTGATTGAGCATTAATCAATCCAGTAAATAAAAACAAAGAACAAAAAAACAAAAAAACAATTATGAATTTCTTTTGTAGTTTAAACACAATAAATCCCTCCCTAGTATCAATTCAAATCAATTTCTAATAGCTTCGGTTGGATTTAGGTCAGCGGCTTTTTTGGCCGGAATAATAGCTGTTAATGTTGTTATTATAGTTCCAATAATAAAAGCAAAAAATAAGTTATTCCAACTAAAATTAGGATAAATCATTGGGCGAATCAATAAATCAGCTTCCATATCAGCAAAAGCAGCTGAATAATCAATCCCTACTATTGATAAGATCTTAGTAATTACTCCACCACTAATCACTCCTAACAAGCTACCAAAAAACCCTAAAAACATTCCTTCCATAATAAATAAATATAAAATTTCTTTATCTTTTAAACCTAAAGCACTCATCATACCTATTTCTGAAGTTCTTTCTTTTACTATCATCACCATAGTACTAATCACCACTATACAAGCTAATAAAATAACAAAAATATAAACAAAATTATATATTTTTTGTCCTACTTGCAAATACTGAATTATTGCACTTCCTCTATCCCACCGACTAACCTTATAAGTTTCTCTAGCATCATTCTTAGCTATTAATTCTTTTATTCGTGGCATAACTGTTTCTGCTTTTTTATAATTAGAAATCTCTAACAAGACTTCAGTAGCCATATCAGGCATAGCCAAAATTTTCTGTGCTTGATCTAATGGAAGATAAAAACTATTCTCATCAAGTAATTTAAAGCCACTCTCTATCTCACCAACAACTTCCACTGTGCTTCCTTTAAATGATCCCCACGAAGTATTATAAACAATTGTGATTTTTTCTCCTAGTTCAACATTCACTTTATCTAATAGCTTAGTTCCTATAATTATTTCTTGGGCACCAGCTTTAATCATTCTACCAGCAACTAAGTAATCTTCAATTTCCGTAAATTCAATTTCTTGTTGGGGCTTAACTCCCCAGCCCATCATTGTTACTAAATCATCTTTATTACTAACTGCAGCACCAAATTTTATTCTAGGGATAACTTCTTCTACACCATTGATCTCTTTCAATTCCTGATTTAGTTCATTAAGCCCAGCTCCATTAAACCCATCAACAGGATAATTTAAAGAAAGCAAACGTTGCTTTCTTTCATATTCCTGATTAATAATTTTAATATGTCCGGCATCATATTGAATATGAAGCTTGAACATAGAATCGATCATTCCTAGGACAAAACCTCTTAAAACAACAACCATCATTACTGCAAAAGTAATTACTGCTATTGAAATAAAAGTCCGTAATTTATTTCGAAACAGATTTTTCCTAGCCAATTTTAATAACAGTTTCATCTCTTCACCTCCAATTCCATTTCAAGCTCATCTTTAATTTAACTCCGAATTGCTTCTACTGGGTCTTTTTTAGCTGCCCAATAAGCTGGTGGAATACTAGCTAAAACTGATAATAAAATACCAGCTAAGAAAACTATTAGAAAATGAAAGGGAGCCCACTGACCATATAATTGACCAATAACTGGCAAACCAAAAGTTTGGCCTCCTAATAAAGCAGACAAATTAATACCTACATTAACCAGGTAATAAACTCCTAGCCCACTTAATAAGAGCGCAATTAATCCTCCGATAAATCCTATACCTCCGGCTTCTATCATAAAAATGAAAACTATTTCCTTATTTTTAAAACCTAAAGCTTTCATCATTCCAATTTCTTTAATTCGCTCCAAAGCAGATAAAATAACTGTATTAATAATTCCAATAGCTGCTATCATTAAAATCATGCCCATCATAACAGCAGTTTCTATATTTTGTGCTTTACTCATTGCAATTACTGATTTAGCTAAATCTTGCCAAGGATAACTTGACAATTCGTTATTATCATTTAAAACTTGTTCATTTAACTTCGTAACTGTTTGTGTTACTTGCTCTTGGTTATTAAGCCTAACTATTACTCGTCCAATTTTCCCCTCCAAACCCAAAGTGTTCTGAGCTAGATTCAGGGGAACATAAACATAATTATTATTAATATTTGGATTTTGAGTATTAACTAAACCAACTATCTCAGCATCTATAGTATTAAAAGTCTCATCAGCAGTCTTGACTAACAAAGTTAAATGATCTCCTACCTCAAACTCCATTAAATCTGCTAATTGCTTTCCTAATAAAGCTTGATAACCATCATCATTAAAATAAGTTCCTGCCACTATATATTCTTCTAGTTCTAAAACATCTGTAGTTTGGTGTGTGTCAATTCCATAACCTGTAATTGGTAATTCATCAACTCCATTATTTAATTTAGCAGAAAATTTTAATTGTGGAGTTAAAGCTCTAACAGTAGAAACTTTCTTTATCTTATCCGCCAAATCAGAATTCCAATCAATTAAATTTTCTAATGGTAAGTCTTCTTTCTCTTCCCAATAATCTTTATTAGCTAATTGAAGATGCCCTGTCTCCAAGTCAATCAAATTATCAAAAGATAGTTGCGTTAAACCTAACATCAATGAATCAATAGTTAAAAAAATAGTAATTCCAATTGCTAAAATTATAGCAATTGCTATAACTCTACGTTTATGCCGCGCTAAATTCCTTAAAGCTAATTTGATCAATAACACATTTGTACCCCCTATTCAGCTAACTTTCCAAACATTTATCCTCAACAATCTGACCATCCTTTAGAGTTAATAATCTTTTAGCATAGTCCCACACTTGGGGATCATGAGTGGAAAAAACAAATGTCGTATCCAATTTTTGATTCATCTCGACCATTACTTCTAAAACATCTTCACTAGTTTTAGAGTCTAAATTAGCAGTCGGCTCATCAGCTAAAACTAATTTAGGTTCTTTTACTAATGCTCTAGCTATAGAAACCCTTTGCTGTTGTCCACCAGATAACTCACGTGGTTTATGAGTAGAAAACTCTTCTAAACCTACAGCAGCTAAAATATGATTAACACGGTCTTTTATTTCCTTGTCTCCTAAATCTTTAAATAATCGCAAAGCTAACTCGACATTTTCATAAGCGCTAAGTACAGGAATCAAATTATACTCTTGAAAGATAAAACCTAAATTATATCTTCTCAGCATAGCTAATTCTTCTTTTGATAACATCTCAATTTCTCTACCATCAAAAAATATTTTCCCTGAGCTAGGAGAATCAAGACAACCAATCATATTTAATAATGTTGTCTTTCCCGAACCAGATGGTCCAGCAATTGAACTAAATTCCCCTCTATTAATTACTAAATCTACACCTCGCAAAGCAGGCACTTCAACCTGGCCTTGCTGATAAATCTTTTTTATAGACTCTAGTTCTAACAGAGCCATTCTTCCGCCTCCTCTATTATAAGAAATACTTTCAGCCAAATTTTTCACTATTATCTAAGACTAAATGATTATTCCTCTAATAAATCTTTTAATTGATTCAAATTATTAGTATTAATAACTTTAATCCTCTCTATCAGTTTTTGACTAATAGAATCTAACTTATCTGTTCTAATTTCTTTTATTTTTTGTAATGCTTTAGCTTCATTATTATAGATTTTTTCTATAATATCATCATCTTCAGAATTTATACCAACTAAAGAGGCAACTTCCATTACTAAACGATCAAGCCCTTCTACTAAACCTAAACTATTTTTAGGGGCTATACCTAAACTCCTCATTCGAGCCTTGATTTTTTCGATAATTAATTTGTGATCCGATTGAAAAGCAGTTAGAAATTTTTGGAGTTCTTCATCATCAACTTTATTTAACGAGCTGTTATAAGCTCTAATAGCCATTCTTTCTCCAGCTAAAACCTGATTTAAAGCAGAACTAACAACAGATTTATTACTAATCTCTTCTGTCATAACTAATACCCCCTAGGTGATTTATAGTATATAATTTAGAACAACCCCAACCAAAAAATTATAGAACATAGATCATTAAAAATCATATTTTTCCAAATCACTTATCAATTTTTTTAATCTTTCTTTCATCTTATAATTAATATTATACTGACTATAAAATGATTTTTCTATAATATCCTGTACTTGTTTTAATTCTTTTTCAACTACTGGGAATTCACTCTCAAGATTATTAAAAAACTCTCGCAAAGTTTCGTCTTCTCTTCTTTTAATTCCTTTTGTTGCTAATAAATTTAGTAATTCCCCACATAAAGCTGTTATATCCTGATGATAATCTAATCTGTCTTTCCTTGTAGAATCTTTTTCTGCCTTGGTCTGTGATTGATCGGATTCTTGTTTTTCATTAGTAATAGATTTAATTTGCTTTAATTGACCTCCTACTAAATCAAAAAAGCCACGCAACATATCCCCTAATGAACTAATAAAACTCACAATAGATTTGGGCAAATAACTAATTTCTTTAATCTTCCTACCTACTAAATAATAGATTAATAAAACTACACCTATAGCTAATATCAATCCTAAAAAAACCAAAGAAATAAACCACAAAACCATATAAACATTCAATTCAGCTTCTTGGTCAGGATCAACATCTGCTTTTTTTCTTCCGTTTAGCTCTGGTTGCTCTTGATTTTGTTCATTTCCACTAACATTAGATTTCAACTCAATATCTGCTTCCCAATTGCTTAATCGCTCACCTATCATATCCGACAAATTATTTAGATGACCAACTGGTGCTAATAGAGATATAGCTGAAATAACTAAAATTATAATCAATGACCAACTTATACTCCGCATAAAGAGATTAAAATCAATTTTAGCATCTGCTAAAAACCAGTTTAAACCCCTAATACAATAAACTATTACCTGCCAGAATAAAAACTGAGCTAATAAAGTAGCAAACCCAAGTAAAATAAAGCTCAAAGTAATCTGCTCTATTGCTAACCAACTAATAATAACTAATGAATCAATAACAATTAATATAATCTTAATATCCTTTAATAAATCATCATAACGCTTTAAATTTAAACCATTTCTTTCAACTTTTAATCTATCAAGTGATGAAAAATCTGCTCTCAAAAGTTCAACTTTTCGCGATAATAACAGAGCTAAAACATAGGTTATTCCCATCACTACAGCAATGACAAATAAAATTTCTGATGAATAATCAATTCCAATTAGCCATAACAAAAATGCTGAAATTATTAAGTTAACTGTATTTGATAAAAAAGTAGATACGGTTTTTTTAAATATTACTCGGCTAGATAAAATAGCCATGGTTGACTCTACAATCATAAATAAAATAACCAACCATAACTTAACAATCTCAAAATAACTACCTAACATTAATAAAATTTGACTGGCTAATAAAACTAAAATCAAGACTATTAACCCATCAGCAAGTGAAAATAATTTTTTAGCTAAATCTTTTATATTAGCTTCCCCAGGCATAAATATCTTCCTTCCTTTTAACCTGATAAATGACTAGATTTTCAGTGTGAGACCGATTTAAATATTTTTTATGCAATACATTAGTACCAAGTAGAATAATCACTACGTTTAATCCCGCTTGACAGAGTTGTAATGCTTTAGTAATTAATTCTTCGGTGTCAAGCTCAGTAATCAATAATAAAGTCGATCCTAATGGAGCCTGATGGCTATATTCTTCAATTAATTCTAAATAAGATCTTTCTTCTGTCTTTTCTATTCTAGCCAATAACTCCATTATTTTCATGAAATGAGCACTTCCTTGGGCTGGCTCGAGAAAGTGTTGCTCATTAATTTTATCTTTTCCATTCGTTGCTAAACCAATAGTTTGATTACGATCTATTAAATAATTTGCTACTGAAGCTGCTACTTCTATTGCTAATTCTATTTTCAAGCGTAGCTTTTCAACACCATAATCTTGCTGATTTAAATTCAAAAAAATCAAACTTTCTACAACAATTGTTGATTCATATTCTTTAACCATTAATTGATTAGAACTAGCAGTAGCAGGCCAATAAACATCTTTAATTCTATCACCTTTTTGATATTCCCTTAACCCTCTAAAACTACTCCGATCTCGATAAATTCTTTGGGGCCAAATCAAATCACCAAATGCTATTCGAGACGGTAAAGCTAACTCATCTAAGGGGAAAATTTTAGGATAAACAAGCAGTTCTTGTTCTGTATCCAAATCAAATTCTTTTTTTAACAAACCTAAACTATCACCTAATTTACCACTTGCTACACCTAGATCATAGAGCCCGCGCCGTTTCCCTTGCAAAGTATAACTTAATTCCCATTCTTCACTAGGAGCAAGCGATATAATATTATTCTGAAGAGGACTATGTAATTTAACAGGCACTTGTTCATAAAAAGAAAGCCAAAAGATGGGCCAAATACTATTATTACTAAGCTTTAAATTAACCTTAGCTTTTTCTCCCCGAAAAATTTTATCTTGGCTAATAGTTCTGCTAAATCTTAGTTTTTCTAGTCCATCTTTGACGATATACTTAATAGCCCAAGTAACTCCTAAACCAATAAGAATAAAGTAATAAATCTCAGCCACTTGAAAAATAAGACCTATCAAAACAATAATAAAACAGATAATATAAAGTTTCATATTATTCCTCCTGAATTACTGGAACAGATACCTTAGATAAAATTTTATTAATTATATTTGTCGCCTCTGTTCCACGAAGTTGACTTTCAGATTTAACTACTAAGCGATGGCTTAATACTGCTGGAGCTAATTTTTTAACATCTTCAGGGATTACAAAATCCCGACCTTTAATTAAAGCTCTAGCTTGCGCTGTATGATAAAGATCAATACTGCCCCGTGGACTAGCCCCTAACTTAACATCAGGATTATCTCTAGTTTTGCTCACAATTTCTACTAAATAATTTGCTACTTTAGCTTCGACATGTACTTCACGTACTTTTTCCTTTAATTCAACTATTTTTTCAGGAGTTGTAATTGATTTTAACGTCTTAATTGGATGTTCCTTTTTAACTTGCTCTAAAATTTGCAACTCATCATTATGTCCGGGATAGCCCATGCTAGTCTTCATCATAAACCTATCTAATTGTGCTTTAGGCAATGGAAAAGTACCATCAAATTCAACTGGATTTTGCGTAGCTATTACGAAAAAAGGTTCCGGCAAAATTCTTGATTCACCATCTATAGTAACTTGGCCTTCTGCCATACTTTCTAATAAACCAGATTGAGTTTTAGGAGTAGCTCGATTAATCTCATCTACTAATAACACCTGGGAAAAAATTGGCCCGGGAGAAAATTTGAATTCCTCTTTTTTTTGATGATATACAGTTATCCCCGTTATATCTTTTGGTAATAAATCAGGAGTACACTGTACTCGGCTAAATTTTGCTCCACTACTAACTGCTAAGGAACGAGCTAACATTGTTTTACCTACTCCTGGAACATCTTCTAATAATAAATGCCCCCCCGCTAAAAAACAAATTAATACTTCTTCTAGAACTTCTCGCTTGCCTACCATCACATTTTCTATATTATCCAATACACCTTGACACTTCTGCTCTAAATTATTCATTTATAAATACCCCTTTCTAAATTAATATAATTACTCTTTTAAAAAAATAAGAACTGACAATTGCCAGTTCTTTATTAAGCTTTATTTTATTTTGCAAGAGAACAGAACTCTTTAGAACAAGTTTGGTCTTTCCCAGCATCTTTGGCCTGATAGAGTGCTTCATCAGAATCATTAATTAAATCCTTTTGTGACTTACTTTCACTATATACTGAAGCTCCTATACTTACAGTTACTTTAAGCTCTAAATCATCATATTCAACAACCATATCTTTAATTGCTTTATTAAGACGTTGACCCATCTTTACTGCTCCCTCAATATCCGTTTCAGGCAAGATTACTACAAATTCTTCTCCTCCATAACGAGCTACTACATCTGGTCCACGAGCTTCTTCTTTTAATAATCTAGCTAATTCTTTTAAAACCTCATCACCCACAGGATGACCATAGGTATCATTAAAATCCTTAAAATTATCTATATCCATCATTAATAAAGATAAATTTCTATCATAACGATCAGCTTTCTCAATTTCATTAGCTAAAATTTCTTGGAAATGACTGTGATTGTATAATTTTGTCAAACCATCTTTAGTAGCTAATTCTTCCATCTGATTATACATGCGAGCATTTTCGATAGCTATTGCAATCTGATTAGCTAAAGTAGTAATAAACCTAGTATCTGCTTCTGTAAAATTACGTTTGAAAGCAACTTGCCCAGCTGCAACTGCACCAATTACTTCATCACGAATAATTAACGGAATCAACATCCCCGATTTCATATCAAAAGAACTAAGCTCACTATGCTCAACTGGAATCTCATCTTCAATAATTGTCTCCTTACTATCAATTACATGCCAACACAACTTCTTAGTTTTCTCAATTAATTCATCATTATTTTGTTTCTGTGGCAAACCAGTAGAAGCCATTAAATTCAAACTACGTTTAGTTTCATCTAATAAAAACAATCCCGCCATAGAAACACCCATAGTACCCATTATCACATCTACTGTTAAATTAAATACTTCTTCCAATTTTAAAGTAGAATTAATAGTACTACTAGTTCGTTGCAAAATTGACAAACCTGCCACGTTTCGTTCCATCTTCTGAAACATTTTGGCTTTTTTGATTACAAGTGGAGCTTGAGTTACAATAGTTTCTACTGGTAAAAAATCTTCTTCTGAAAAATAATTTTCTTGCTTATGTAAGAAAATTAAAATACCATCTAGCTCATCATCCACAAAAACAGGAGCAGCTAATAAAGATTTAAAACCATCCTTAATAAATAAATCATATTGATGATTTTTTTTCAAATCTGCAGTCTGCAAATTAGGAATAGTTAAAATTTGATCTTCTACTTTATCTAAAATACTCTCATCGAAACTATAATTTAACTTAAGGTATTCATTATTGAGCCCAACCATTGATTTTACATCAATTTGACCCTCATCATTTAAGAATAATGCACCATTAGAAACATCTAACTCTTCACACCCAATATCTACTAGAGTCTGATAGGTATCATCTAAACTAAATTGAGAAATTGTTTTCGTATTTATTTTACTTAATACCCGTAAATTATTATAATTTTTACCCATAGTTTCATTCCCTCTTTTGTTTGAATTTTATTTATCATAAAATTTCAATCACTAATCTAATTATGTTATTCTATACAACTATAATTATACCTTCATAATTTATATATTTTTTGCCAAATAATTTTGAGCATAAAGTATAGCTAAAACTGATAAAGAATGTTCGATTTGATTATTTTCAATTAGCTCATCTACTTTATCCCATGAAACTAAAACAACCTCAATATCTTCACTACTATCTAATTGCTGTTCTTGTAATTTATTAATATCAGCAGCTAAATAAAAATGACAACGATTATCCTGTATAGCAGGGTTAACCGCAACATTACCCAAAGAAATTAAATTAGTACCTTGATAACCTGTCTCCTCTAACAATTCTCTCCTGGCAGCTGATTTAGACTTGGTTTCACCCGCATCTAAAGTACCACCTGGTAATTCCAAAGTTACCTCTGCTGTACCAAAACGATACTGTTTGACTAAAACTAATTGATTATCAGAAGTGATAGGAACTATATTAACCCAATCTAAAAACTCCATTTTGAAAAAATGATGTTCAATATCTTTTTGAGGATGATAACATTGTTGTTCTCTAAAACGCACAATACCTTTATTATATAAAACTTCATCATTAATTATTTTCCATCTGTTTTTCATCAATATCCCCCCTTTTTTTTAGCTAACCATAAATTTAATAATTACTTGATCTCATATTCATCATCTGCAAAATCATAATCTGACTTTTGTTTATTATCAGCACTACTATTATCTTTTTTAGTTGTTTCATATTTTTTCAATTTCTTTAACATATAACCCCAAGTCAATACTGCAATTAATGTATCATCAAGCCACCCAATCCCAATTAAATAATCACTAATTAAATCTATTGGAGAAATAATATATAACAACGGTGCAATAACTAATGCTTTATTAATTATTGATACATTGGAATCTTTAATATAACTATAAGCTAAACCAATATTTTTAGCAATCATTCTTAATTTCTGTAGTCCTTTCATTTTTTATCGCCTCCATAATTACTTCAGATTGGAAATATTCTTAGTAAAATGTTAACATATAAATAGAATTAATAAAAGGAGTGTTATCAAATGGCATTAGATGGAATTACATTAGCAGCAATCAAAAGTGAATTTGAGAATAAATTAATTGGGGGTAGAATAGATAAAATATACCAACCAGAAGATCATTTATTAACTATAGATATTAGACAACCAGGGCAAAGCTTTAAATTATTAATTTCAGCCAACTCACAAAATCCTAGACTACATTTTACAAAAGAAAACTTTGATAACCCGCTAAAACCACCGACATTTTGCATGCTACTAAGGAAACATTTACAAAGTGGTCGAATTAGAGAAATCAGACAACCTGATTTTGAACGAATTATAGAAATTGTTATTCAGTATAAAAATAATAGTGGCAAATTAGAAGATAAAATTTTAACTATTGAATTAATGGGGCGCCATAGTAACATCATCTTATGTAAAGAAAATAAACAAGTTTTAGATAGTATTAAACATGTTACAGAAAAAATGAGTCGACATCGCGAAATATTCCCGGGCAAAGATTACAAACGACCTCCCGAACAAGGAAAAAGTAATCCCTTAACTGCCACTAAAAAAGAATTTATTACTAGATTACAAGAAGATATTAGTCAACCAATGTATAGAGTGATTATGAATAACTATCGTGGAATCAGCCCAATAATGGGCCACGAGATAGCTGCTAGAGCAGATTATGATGGTACAACTAAATTAAAATCAATTGCTGAAATTAAAAACTTATGGCTTCCCTTCAAAAAATTATTTACAGCATTAAAAGCAGAAAATTTCAACCCAACCGTAGTATATAATCAAAGAAAAATATCTTTTGAAGCTTATGCAGCCTTTGATTTAGAACAATTTGATCTACCAAAAGAAAATTTTACAACAATTAATAAGTTACTTAACTATTATTATACTGAAAAAATCAAAAGAAGGAAAATTAATAAATTAACAGAACAAATTGAAGCAGTAATCAATAATAATAAAGAAAACACCCAGAAAAAATATCGGAAAGTAAAAGGACAATTAAAAGGAGCTCGCAATGCCGATAAATATAAACTAAAAGGGGAATTAATAACAGCAAACATTTATCAACTTGAAAAAGGGCAAAAAAAGGTTAAATTACCCAACTATTATGAAGATAATCAAGAAGTAACCATTGAATTAGATGAAACTCTTACTCCAGCTGAAAATGCCCAATATTATTTTGATAAATATGAAAAAGCTGAAAGAAGTATTAAATATCTAAAAAATGAAGTTAGAAAAGCTAAAAATGAAATTAAATACTTAAATCAATTGGAGAACAACTTAAATAATGCTGAATCACTAACTGAATTACAAAAACTCAAAGAAGAATTGATGGAAGAAGGTTATATTAAAGAACAAAATCATAATCAAAACAATAAAGATAAAAAATTAGCTCCTCTTAAGTTTAAATCAACTGATGGTTATGATATTTTAGTAGGTCGCAATAACAAACAAAATGATAAATTAACTAAAAAAATTGCCAATGATCAAGATCTTTGGCTACATGTTAAAGATCTAGCTGGATCTCATACAATTATTAGAAATCATACTGGCAAAGAAATACCAGAAAACACAATTTTAGAAGCAGCTCAAATTGCTACTCATTATAGCAAAGGTCGCCAATCAAGCAAAGTCCCAGTCGATTATACACCTGTCAAACAAGTCAACAAACCTAAAGGTGCTAAACCAGGAATGGTTTATTATGAAAAACAGACTACTTTATATGTTAACCCAAATCAAGAACTAGTTAATGATTTAAAAATCGATACTGATTAATTCTTTTCCATTAGAAATAGGTGGCTAAAATTAGCCACCTACTTATTTGTAAACAAATATTAATAAGCCTAGTTATGTATTTATATTACTCAAATTCCATTTTCATTTCTAATCTTTCTTCTTCCTTTTCAACTTCCCACAAATGATCTAATCTAATTTCAGCAGCAATCTCTTGAGGAAGATTCATCTCTAAACTAGTAATTTCTTTTTCAAATGCTAAATTAGATGCATAAGTTAATAAATTTTTGATTAATTCCACATCTCTTGTTTTTTCTTCGGGAACATAAATATATAACCCATTTCCATCAATCAAAATTACTCCTGTTGTACCATTGCTTTCAACCTGATGAATATAAGGTCCTTCATAATCAAGAAATTCATTTTCAGCTGCTTCAAAAGCTTTTAACCAGGTATAATTTGGAGCCCAAGAGCATCCAACTACTATTTCTAAATCAAGTGGTTGTTGATCAATTCTTAATTCTTGAATTTTTTCAACTTCTACTTCTTCTTTGCTCAACACATTAACAATTAATTCGGGATTATGTTCAATCTCTTTTAAACCTACTTTTTTATACAAACCTTTAGATTTGTCAGGATTAGGCCAAGTAACATAACTTTCATAACCCAAATTTTTCATTATAATAGCAGAAAATCTGACTAATTCAATTCCAAATTTTCTTCTCCGATAATCATCATGAATTTCTAACCTAACTAAATAAACTGGTCGTGACATATCGTCAGGTACAATCACTTCAATATGGCCAATAACCTCTTCATCTAGAACAGCTACAAACATTCTACCATTAACCTTTTCAATTAAATCATATCTGAATTGACTTGTTTCTTTTTCTTTCCACCAAGTTTTTTCAGTTGAATCTTGATACATATCATAAATCTTCAGAGCATCTTCTGGGGTGGCCTCTCGTAACAAAACACGTCCTTCATTTGAATAAACAAATTGTTCCATAGCATCACCTCTTACAAATTAAAATTAACAAATGAATTTATTGTTAATTTATATTTATTTTAATTTATAGCTAATTCCTCTATACTATATAGTGTTTCTAGACAAATTCATTTTATCCTTCATTTATTACAAACTTTATATTTACCACAGTATTATATTATATACAGTTTGATTATAAAATATACACAAATAATAAAAAAGACCCAGGTCTAATGACCTGGGTGCAAGGCTTAAATTACTATGCTTGTGTTTCTTCTTCACCTTGTAAAGCAGAGCTAATAACTTGATTAACAGTTTCCATTACTTTATTAAACTTTTGCTGTGCTTCCATAAAATCTTTAACTTTATCATTCTTTTGCATCTTAGCTTGTAAATTTTGCATTTCTTTTTGTACATCTTCGCCTGGCTCTTGACCATTCATCTGTGCCATCTGTGCTCTTTGTTGTTGTGATTGAAACTCCTGAAGAAGTGCTTGAGCATCTTCATCTGCTTGCATAACCTCTTCTTTGTTTTTAAGTTCTTCATATTCATTAGAATTAACGATTTCCTCTGCTAAATTTTCTGCTTTTTCCATTATTGACATAAATTAAAATCCCCTTTCATATTTACGTTAAACAAATTTAATTAACTAATTTACCGAACAAAGTCCAACTATGTGCTTTTTTAATCATAACATTAACTAGCTGTCCTGTCAAATTTTCGTCACCTTCAAAAATAACTATTTTATTAGTTCGTGTCCGCCCTGATAATTTATCGGGATTATTCTTACTAGTCCCATCAACTAAAACCTCTAGAGTTTGTCCGACTAATTCCTTATTTTTACAGGCACTAATATCAGACTGTAAATCCATCAGATATTGCAATCTTTCCTTTTTTATTTCCTCAGTAATTTGATTTTCTCTTTTAGCTGCTGGAGTTCCACTCCGTTGAGAATATTTAAAAGTATAAGCCATATCAAATTGCAATTCATTATATAATTCTATGGTTTTTTGAAAATCTTCTTCTGTTTCACCAGGAAAACCAATAATAGTATCCGTACTAATTGCTGCATTAGGATTCTTAGCTCTAATTTTATTAATTAATTCAATATAATCCTCTCTAGTATAGCCCCGATTCATTTCCTTTAATATTCTATTGCTACCTGATTGAACTGGAATATGAAATTGCTCACAGACTTTATCAAGATTACTCATCGTATCTATTAATTTATCAGTAAAATCTCGTGGATGAGGTGTCATATAGCGAATTCTCTCTAAATTATCAAACTGATTAATTTCTGCTAACAAATCAGCAAAATCTATATCTCTATTTAAATCCATACCATAAGAATTAACATTTTGACCTAATAACATTACTTCTTTAACACCATCAGCCACTAAATCTCTAACTGACTTAATTATATCCTCAGCTGGCCTACTTCGTTCTTGGCCCCGAACATATGGTACGATACAATAAGTACAATAATTATCACAACCATAAATAATTGTCACTTTAGCTTTATGTTCATCTGTTCGTTGAACAGGCATATCAGAAATTAATTCTTTCGAATCATCCCAAACTTCAACTAACGGGTTTTTATCTTGCTTAGCTTCTTGCAATAGCTGCGGAAAATGATGGATGTTATGTGTTCCAAAAACTAAATCCACATGACTATACTTCTCTTTGATTTCTTCTACTATATGATCTTCTTGCATCATACAGCCACAAACCCCAATTATCAACTCCGGATTCTCTCTTTTGAATTGCTTCAATTGTCCTATTTTTCCAAAAACTTTAAGCTCAGCATTTTCTCGCACACAACATGTATTCAATATAATAATATCAGCATCTTCTAATTCAGTTGCAGCTTGATATTCTTCTTTTTCAAGAACTCCCGCTAACTTTTCTGAATCATTTTCATTCATTTGACAACCGTAAGTTCTAATAAAGTACTTCCCTTTCATCATCAAGTCCTCCTTTAAGCTCATATACCCATCTTACATTATAACACATAAATACTTTTTTAAAAGAAAAGTTATAAAAAAAGCCTAATCCTTCTCTAATTGTGAAGGATTAGGCTTTTTTATTACTAACTTTCAATTATTTCAAATCCAACAAACTCTAGTCACGAATCTCAAAGCTCCAATTATAACCACTATTATTATCCCAATTATTCGCAGAATCTTTAAAACAAAAATTTAACTCATCCGCATGTCCAACTTCAGTTTCAGTAGTCCATCTTCCATCTTCATATCTCATTTCAATATCATTAACTTGATCCCATGAATCACCATGGCTTAAACCCTTGTGTAAATAAACTTGACTTGCACCACTTTTAGCAAGTAAACCATTATAGTCAACTCGCACTTTGTCTCCTGGATTAATGTTTTCTGGTTCTACTCTTACTTCTGTTGATTCCATTTTTTTATCCCCCTTTGAAATTTGAAATGTCAATAATCAATCACATAACTTATCATTTGTAAGCAATCAACTTTTTATTAGAGGGATATTATACCATTTTTTTAATTTGCTGATATATGCCATAGTTTTCTAGAAGTTGCTTATTTAAACTCAACTCTGCCACTTCCAGAGCAGAAAAATGTTCTGCTTTAATACTCTTAGCTATTAATTGTTGTTCGTTTTGACTTAATTGTTCTTCAATCACATCTTGTTCCTGACGCTTAATCCAATATAAAGATTCATACAAATTATCAAAAATAGGATAACTAGCCCGATCAGGAATATTATAATTAAAATCTCGCTCAAGATTTACTACTAAATTATAAAAATTTATTTTTTCATTAGGTATTTTATCATATACTATATCTTTAATAATATCTACATTAG
This sequence comes from Bacillota bacterium, assembly GCA_051744465.1. Taxonomy (GTDB): domain Bacteria; phylum Bacillota; class Halanaerobiia; order Halobacteroidales; family Halobacteroidaceae; genus Halanaerobacter. Next base: position 19,247 of record JBNJDB010000004.1, read on the forward strand.
ATTGATTAGTCTGGTAAGGATTTTTAATTTTTTTCTGATCTTGATTTCTCCAATAATCTAAATCAACCATTCCTTCCATTACTCCTGACCATTCAGTAAATTCAAGTACATAAATATTTCTTTTACTTATAATTATAGCATCAACTTGATACAACCATTTATCACTACAAGGTAAATAAATATTATTAAGCACTTTAAATGTATCCGCTGTTAGAATTTGTTGTAGTTGCTGTTTGAACTTTTCTTGCTTCTCTGCTGTTATTTTTTCTTCTTGTTTAACATAATGTTGATGATATTCTTCTAATTCAGTTACAGGATAAAATAAACTGATCACTACTAAAGGAGTAAACAAATAAATCCCATATAAAGAGTATTTATAATAAGGACTAAAGTTTAAATAATAATCGCCAAAACAAATTAAACTTAATAAAATAAAAAATATCCTCCAAAACCATATTTTTGATAGTTGTTGCTTGCAAAGCAGTTCATTAATTTCATCAAATGGTTTCATTTTATTGTTTTGATCCCAATCTTTTAATATCTGAGCCATCTAATCCCACCTTTATTAAAAATAGTTTATAAGCACAATTGTAAAACTAAGGAGCTATCTTTATTTTAATTATTAGCTCTATATTTTTATTTCTCGATTTTATTTCCAATTCCTTGCTCTAAATTATTTTTTTACTAATAAAATAAAAAAGCCTGTCAGAATTAACTAACAGGCTAAAAAATAATCATGATGCTATTTAACTGTGAAATTGAATTGATCATCATTGTAATCTACTACTATTTCGTCTCCCTCATCAATTGAACCATCTAATAATTCAAGGGCCAACTCATCTTTGATATATTTTTGAATAACTCGTTGCAATGGTCGAGCTCCATAAACTGGGTCATAACCTAATTGTCTAATTTCTTCTTTAGCAGCTGCTGTTAACTCAATTTCTAAATCCTGTTCAGCTAATTTTTCTTCTAAATAACTCAACTGAATTTCAATAATCTTATCTAAATCTTCTGGTGCTAAAGAGTGGAATATAATTTGTTCATCAATTCGGTTAATAAACTCAGGTCGGAAGTTTGCTTTTACTTCTTCTTGTACCTTATCTCTTATTTTTTCTTGGTCAGTTAAATCTTGAATATACTGTGACCCAATATTAGATGTCATAATAATTACTGTATTTTTAAAGCTAATTTCTTTACCTTTACTATCAGTTAAAATTCCATCATCTAAAATCTGTAACAAAATATTGAAGACATCAGGATGGGCCTTCTCAATTTCATCTAACAAAATCACAGAATAAGGTTTGCGTCGTATCTTTTCAGTTAGTTGACCTCCATCTTCAAAACCAACATAACCAGGAGGAGAACCAATTAATTTAGCTACAGCATGACGTTCCATATACTCCGACATATCTAACCTTACTAAAGAACTTTCATCATCAAATAAAGTAGCAGCTAAAGTTTTAGCTAATTCTGTTTTACCTACTCCCGTAGGTCCCATGAATAAGAATGAACCCAATGGTCTATCCTTATCTTGCAATCCAGTTCTAGAGCGGCGAATAGCATTACTGACTGCTTTAATAGCATCATTTTGTCCTACTACACGCTGAGATATTTCTTCTTCTAAATTAACTAACTTTTCTTTCTCTCCTTCCATAACTCTAGTAACTGGAATATCAGTCCAAGAAGAAACTATTTTAGCTATATCTTCTTCGGCCACTTCTTCTCGTAATAAATTGCGATCTGATTTTAAATCTTCTGCTTTTTGATTAGCAGTTGCCAACTTTTCTTTTAATTCATGCAAATCACCATGTCTTAGGCGAGCTGCCCGCTCATAATCTCCATCTCTTTCCGCCGCATCAGCAGCAATCTTAGTCTCTTCTATTTCTTCTTTTATATCTTGTATTTCTTGAATTATTCCTTTCTCTGCTTCCCACTCAGCTTTAAGTGGATCTAATTCTTCCTTAATATCAGCAATTCTTTCTTCTATAACTTCTAAGCGTTCTCTACTATCTGTTCCGTCTTCATTTTTAAGTGCTTCTTTTTCAATTTCTAATCGTCGCAATTCTCGATTCAATTCATCAATCTCAATTGGCATGGAATCAATCTCTATTTTTAACTTAGAAGCTGCTTCATCCATAAGATCAATTGCTTTATCAGGCAAGAATCTTTCTGTTAAATACCTATCTGACAATTCTGCTGCAGCAACTAAAGCATTATCTTGAATTTTAACTCCATGATGAATCTCATATTTTTCCTTCAATCCTCGCAAAATAGAAACAGTATCTTGAATACTTGGTTCCTCCACTAATACTGGCTGGAATCTTCTTTCTAAAGCAGCATCTGGTTCAATGTGTTGTTTGTATTCATCAAGCGTAGTAGCTCCTACACAATGCAACTCACCCCTAGCTAAAGCTGGTTTTATTAAGTTAGCCGCATCCATAGCACCTTCCGTTGCACCAGCTCCCACTAAAGTATGCATCTCATCAATAAAGACAATTATTTGACCTTCTGCCTCTTTAACTTCTTTTAGAACAGATTTTAATCGATCTTCAAATTCTCCACGATATTTAGTCCCAGCTACTAAAGAACCCATATCTAAAGAAATAACTCGCTTATCACGTAAAGCATCTGGTACATCACCATTTATAATTCTCTGGGCCAAGCCCTCTACAATAGCTGTTTTCCCCACACCTGGTTCACCAATTAATACTGGGTTATTTTTCTTACGTCGCGATAAAACTTGCATTAACCTTCTTATTTTATCATCACGACCAATAACAGGATCTAAATCTCCCTCTCGGGCCTGTTCAGTTAAATCAATTGTATAATTTTCCAGAGACTGATACTGACTTTCAGCATTTTGACTTGTCACTCGTTGATCACCTCTAATTTCTTCTATTGCCTTTTCAATCTTTTTTTGATCAATATTTTTATCTGCTAACAGCTTTGCTACTTTGGTGTTCCCCTCTTCTAAAATACCTAGTAATAAATGTTCAGTAGAAATATATTCGTCATTCATCTGTTGTCCTTTTTTACGAGCTTTTCTTAATACTTTCCGTAAAGTCCTTGATATATATAACTCATCAGCACTAGAATATACTTTAGGATAATTACTAATTATCTGTTCTAGTTTCTGCTTTAAATTATCTAGATTAAGTCCTACCTTTTGCAATAATGGTCCAGTAATACCTTCAGATTGAATTAAAGATAATAATAAGTGAGCTACATGAACTTCTTGATTGTTATAATCCTCTGCTAAATACTGAGCCTCTGCTATTCCCTCTTGCGCTTTGCGAGTAAAATTATCCATTTTCATTTTTAACCCCTCCAATTATTAATATTCAAGAACAATTACTCATTTGTCCTCTTGGGCTTTATTATCTTTTGAAACTACTACAGATTTTATTTAAAAAATATTATTAGCACTCGACTCTTTCGAGTGCTAATAATATTATATGAAATTCTCTCCCTTATGTCAATATCTTATTTTAAAGTTACAATTATAATTCAATCTCTACCAAAATAACTAACTCAGACCAAGTTAAATTAGTCTGAGTTAGTTTAAATACATCATAAATTGAGTTTTGAATACTTTATCTAAAAATCTATTTTAACACCAAAATGAACTCCTTCATTAGTCATATTTTCTTCATGAGCTACTAGTTTATACCCTAAAACTCCCATAACACCCTTACCTAATCTACCACAAAATCCTAATTCTGTATCAATGATTAATCCGGAACTATTAATCATATCAGCATCAAAATAAATTTCTCGCTCTTGATCAAGTTTTCTTTCAATTACAAAACCTGCTTTTAAACCCGGAGAGTCCGAATCCCACAGATCACCACTTACCGCTCCCAATTTAGCAGCATAATTAAACACTTCTTGCTGTTGTTGCATTGATTGGGGAATAAATTGATACTCTAGTTCAATACCAGTCCCTCCACTACCACTAAAAATTTCTGCCCCAAAACCAGAATATTTATCTTGACCATAACCGATACTAATTAACTTAATATCCCCCTGACTGAAACTACTAAGTTGCAAATTATAATTTTGCCCACCAATACTTAAATTAGATGCATTAACAGTGGTAGTGCTTAATATTACTATAGCTATTATTAATAGATAACTTTTCTTTTTTAGCATTTAATCCTCTCCCTTGCCCAATTAATTATATTAATCATTCCAAATGAATTTATTCTTGATAATTTTCTATTTTCCTGCTTTAAACGACAATTATTACAATTATAAAAAGGAAATTAAGAGCTAATCTAGAATAATGTAAGTGAGTCTTATTTTTTATCTTGAAATCAATAATTAATTTTAAAGTAGGAAGGAGTTTAGTAAATGAAACGATACTTGTCAATATTAGCTATTTCAATTACATTAATTTTATGCTTAGCTTTTCCAGCAGATGCTACTTTTACTACTGGCACAGGAAAACATACTTTCAAAATTGAAAGTTTTAGAGTTACACCGCAAATTCAGTTACAAGCCTTTTTAATCGGCTTTGGAATTGATAATCAATCTGCATTTAATATTAAATTGACCCAAGCTACTGATACAGCTGATGATGAGAAACCAGAAATGAATTTCATTATTCCTAGCTATGAGGGAATTAATGACCCAAAATATGAGTTTTCTCTCCGCGGGCCAATTGTAGATTTTAATTACCAATATATCCCAAAGCATCCCTTTTTCGTAACATCAAATTCTTTAAATGCACTTCAAGTTGGGCTGAAAAATTACACTGGAAAAGTTTATGATATAAGTGTTGAAGATAATCCAGTAATTCAAACAGTTGATAAAACCTATTTGAATTTCGGCCTCTTAAGTCGCTCGCGCTGGGATAATTATAACCTTTTTTCTGATTTCAAATTTGCCTATGACATCCAAGAAATTGGAGGCTGGTTATTTAATAGTCAAATCGGATTAGAATATAAATTAAGAGAAAATATTAGACTACAAGGTAGCTACAGGGCTATAGCTTCTAGTGCAGATTCCCAACAAGGTTCTAGCCTAGGAGTTAGAATTCATTATTAATAATAAGTCTAAAAAAGCACCATGCGGTGCTTTTTTATCTTTTTTGATTTGATTCACACCACTCTCTAACCCACTGGTCAATATCTCCCGCTCCTAAAAACAGGTAAATAACACCAGTATCTGATTGATAATTTTCTAACCACTCTTCTAATTGCCGATAAGAATCAAAATAATTAACTGGTTGACTACTAATTGTAGAACTTAATTGCACTCCTAAATCTTTTAATTCAGTTGAAGTAACTTCTTCTCGCACCTTATATATTTTAAAGATTGCCCGGTCTGTAATATCTTGGTCTAATATCTGTTGATAATCTGCCAATAATCGCTTAGTTCTAATATATTGATGTGGTTGAAAAACAACAACTTTAGCTTTATCAGTCTTGATTCTAGCTAAATTATCAACAACTGCTTTAACCTCACTAGGATGATGGGCATAATCACTAATCACTATTTGCTCCTGATCCTGATAAATTGTTTCAAACCTTCTTTTAACACCTTGAAACTCAATCAGAGCTTGCTTCATAACCCCAAAAGAAAGTCCACAATATTTTCCCACAGCTAATGCTTCTAAGGCATGCCTGATATTATAATTTCCTAACGCCGGCAACTCAAATTCTCCTACTTTCTCTCCAGAGTATTCTAAAGTAAAATAAGAGCTTAACTCTCTTTCTCTAATATTGATTGCATTATATGTAGCCTCAGGTTGATTAATCCCTACAGTCTCTACTTTAATATCTAATTGATCTACTTTTAATTTTAATTCTTCGAGTACTTGCTCATTAGTCACTAAATATTCAGTTAAACCAGACACATACTGCTGATAAGCCGCTTTCATATCTGCTAAATCATCATAAATATCAGGGTGATCAAATTCTATATTAGTTATAACTCCAATATCAGTTCTATACTTCAGAAAAGAACGTTGATATTCATCTCCCTCTAATAAAAAATAGTCACCATTTTTTATTGCAAAGTTACTAGCAAAATTATTAACTATGCCCCCAATTATGAAATTAGGCTTCTGATTAGCACCATCCAATACCTGAGCAATCAAAGCTGATGTACTAGTTTTCCCATGAGTCCCGGTTGCAGAAATAACCTTTTTTTCTTTAGTAATTAAAGCTAATGCTTCAGAACGATTTAATAGTTCCACTTCTTCCTCTTTAGCTGCTACTAATTCAACATTAGTAGCAGGAATAGCATCAGAAAATATAACTTTATCTAAATTTTTTGTAATATTCTCTGACTGATGTCCAATACTAATTTTTACTCCTTTAGAACGCAACTTATTTATTAAATCATTTTCCTGCAAATCAGACCCTGTTACCTGATAATCTAAACTTAAAAAATACTTAGCAATTGCAGACATAGCTATACCACCAATACCAATAATATGAACTTTTTTATCCATAATTTCCTCCTTAAAATTAGTTTACTCTCAGCTAAATCATTTATCTAATTCATAGTACTCAGCACAGACACCAATAAGTAGCATCATCACTTCAAACTTAAAATAATTACTCCATTAAACCAAGAATCATCAATTAGTTTGAAATTTAAAGTGTATAGTTTATAGTTAAAATTCAAATTATTAAGTAAACATGCCATTGACCAAAGTATTAAATTTAAAAATTCAAGTTAAGAATTAATCAGCTAATTTGAATTGATAAGTATATATTCTACTCTGCTCATCATTACTAACTAAGACTAACAATTCATTATCCCCATCCTGATTAATATCACCAATTGTCAGATCAACTATATCTTCCGATAATTCTTCACTCTGCCATATTTTTTGATATTCATCTGCCGACCATTCCCAGGCTAAAACTCTATTACTTTTAGGATCATAGCAATAAATTTCTGGGAATTTATTATTATTCAGATTGGCGGTTACAAATTCTGGGCCAACAGTCTGGTCCAAAACTGCCTCTATTTCAGAATCTAGATTATAAATTTTAATTTTATAACCTGTTTCACCTTGATAACTTGTCAGGATCATTTCTGGTTGCTTATCATCATCAACTTCTGCTAAACCAACTCTGTAGCCTTCATTCTCTTTAACTTTTATTTTGAAATCAGTTACAAATTGGTCATCTTCCCAAAAGTTAAAGCGCAAAAAACTTTTATAATCGCGAGTAATTAAGTATTTTTTATCAGCCAAATTAGTAATTGCTTTAGGCCGATTCCGCTCAAAATCAGAAAGTACTTTTAGTTTATATTGACCATTATTTCTCTTAAATTGAATAGGATAATTATTATTTTCTACAATCATTCCTAAATTTTGATCATCATCACTAGTATCAATTACTAAATTATAATCATCATATTTAGTTCGCTGGTAATCATCAATAGTCTCTTCTGTTTTCAATTCATCATCATAACTCATTATTTTCAAGTCCGATTCTTGATTAACCAATAACTCCTCTGCCTCAAAACCTCTCCAAGCTAAATTATGAGCTGCACCACTAAATTTTTCTGTCTTAAATAATAAATTATATCCTAATTGTTCTTCTTTATATTTTGTTTTATAATAATTAATTATCTGATCTCTATTAGCAAATGAAATAACCCGCTCTTTAGTTACCATACCTTTATTAATATTATATAATTCCATTTTTAAGAATATTTTATTCTCCCCATTATAAACTTCTGCAGTTACTAAATAATTAGCTCTTTGCTCCAGGTCAGTTAACTCTTGTTTATTATCTATAGCTACTGAATTAACTTTAAATAACTTATGTCTAGTCAAATAACTATAAAATCTTCCTTCTAACTCTGTAGCTAACTCATTACTAACTTTAGAACTATTAAATTTGTTTAATAAAATTTTAATTTGTTCTCCATTATTAATAACCTTAGCTCCACTCGTTATCTCTTCTTCACTATATTTTTCATCTATTTCAGCAACAGAATAATTTTCTTTAATTTGAGTTATAGTTACTAACGCAAGTCGCTGATTAAGCCGAGCTAAATCCCTTCTCGTAACAGGATCCTGCAATAAATCTAGTGGCTTAACTACTAATAATTTTTTGCCCTCCTGCAAATTTGAACTTTGACCTAAATTTAGGTATAATTTATCCGATTCAACTTTAGCTACATAGCCATTAATATCTTTCTTTTGTAAATTTTTAAAAAAATCAACTAATAATTGATTGACTTGAGAAGAGAAATCATTATCTGCACTACTAACAACTGGACTAAGTAATATAACAAAAACTAAAATCAAACTTACTACTTTATACAAGCTATTCCTCCTCCTTTTAATCAAGCTATTACTTACTTCTAGAAGAATCAATTAAATCCTTCATTTAAATTTTTATTCCTCTCTCTTCTTAAAATATTTACATTTATCGGTTAAATAAACGTGACAAGACAATTTGGTACAATAAAATCTCTGCTTATTAAAATAAAAACAGTTTTTACACAACATTGTTGTTCCCTCCCAATAATAAGATGCATCATATTATTATTATGTGGCATTACTAATATATTGTAATGTAATAATTTCCTATAATTCCACTCTATAATTCGTGATTATTTGACACTATCCGACTCGAATAGTATAATGATAGAGCACTTAAAGGCTAGGAGGTGAAAAACTGCTTCAAATAATGGAGTTTTTCTTATATATTTGCAAAGCAGTTAACAATGAATTATCATACGCACTCGATATTTGGATTATTCTTTACACTAATTACAGTAAAAATTCTATCCGACTTTAATATTGTAGATATGTCTTATCTATTAAATGGGTCTTTAATTAATGGAACACTAATTAAATTTTATCTAGCAGCAATGATAGGATCTTTACTACCCGATCTTGATCACGCACAAAGTAAAGCTGGTAAGTTCTTCTGGTTTATCAGCAAACCGCTGAAACTTATTGGTATCAAACATCGGGGCCTAACCCACAGCCTAATTGGAGTAGTTTTATTTGGTTTATTAAGTAAGCAACTAGTTGTCCACAACTGGATTGAACTAGTTCTGTGGCATGGACTAATGATTGGTTATGTTAGTCATCTTATCGCTGATATGATGAATGTGCAGGGATTACCTTTACTATTTCCAATAAAAAAAAGATTTAAATTTCATAGCAATATTTCAACTAATTCCTGGCAAGAACAGTTTTTAGTTTCACTGATAATTATTTCAATAGTTATCATTATCCTTCATGAAAGAAACTATCTTCGCTTTAATGATTTAATTAATTTAATCAATTTAAACTAAAAAAAGACTTCAGAGCTTAAGCTCTGAAGTCTTTTTAGCTTTAACCACAATGACTATAGCCACAATTGTTACACGAATCACAGCCTTCTTCAAAGTGTAATTCCTCTCCACACTCAGGGCATAATGGCTTATCAGCTTGGTCTTGTTTTTGTAATTCTTCTTGTTGTTTATTCTTTTCTTTTTCTTGTTCAATAACTTCTAAATCAGAATTAAGATGTTGAAAAGTTTTGGAATCAACTATCTCTTTTAATGCTCTTGCTACTACATCAGGACAACTGCGTCCTTCTAATTGATTCCCTTGGCCCTTCTCATACATAAAACTAGGACAAGTAGCAGTCGACTCTAATTGATCGATTATCTCTTCTGTTGCTATTCCACTTCTTAAAGCTAAACTAGTTAAGCGGCTTACTGCTTCAGTCATTACAACACATCCACCACCACTACCAGTAGTTAAGAAAGTCTCAATTGGTTCTCCTTCATCATTTAAATTAATTGTTAGATATAACTTTCCACAACCAGTATCATATTTAATAGTTTCTCCCGCAGCAGCTAATGGTCTCTTCTCAGGATAAATTTCTCCCTCAATTTCACTTGGCTGCTCTAATAATTCCTGTTCTTGCTCACCTTCATCATCAGTACTTAAAACCTGACTTGTTCTACTTCCATCACGATAAACAGTTAATCCTTTACACCCTAATTCATAAGCAGATTTATAAGCTTGAGCTACATCTTCTCTACTAGCCCCATTAGGGAAATTAATAGTTTTACTAACTGCATTATCAACGTGAGCTTGGAAAGCTGCCTGAATCTTTACATGCCATTCAGGAGCAATATCCATAGCAGTTACCAGTACTTCTTCAGGAGCATCTTCTGTAAAGTCATACTCAAATTGACTTACATTGCCATCAGCATCAGTATGGGAGTATTTAAAGCTAAAGAAAGGCTCAATTCCACCACTAGTTCCACCTAAAAAGCTAATAGAACCAGTTGGAGCAATAGTAGTTAAAGTAGCATTCCGTTGTGGTTCTTCATACTCACTCTCATCAATACCAGGGAAAGCTCCTTTTTCTTGGGCCAATTCTTGACTATATTTATGAGCAGTTTGATTAATAAAGCTCATAACCTCCTCGGCCTTTTCTACTCCTTCAGGACTATCATAAGGAATTCCTGTCTTAATCAATAACTCATGAAAGCCCATTACTCCTAAACCAATTTTACGATACTTAAGTACTTGTTCTTCAATCTTTTCTAAAGGAAATTCATTAACTGAAATTACATTATCTAAAAATCTAACTGCTAAGTTAATAGTCTCTTCTAATTGATCCCATAATACTACCCCATCCTCAACAAATTTAGATAAATTAATTGAACCTAAATTGCAAGCCTCATTGGGGAGTAATGGCTGTTCCTGTTTTTTTATTATGTTATCCCAAAGGTTTTTTATCCTCTAGCTCTTATAGTTTCCTATAAGTTCGGCGTACATTTTTAGTTAAAACTAACTATTGGAGACTCATGGGAATATTTTTGCTCTCTTAGGGCTCAATTCCTACGCTCTACAAGAAACTATGATTTAGCCTCTCACGGTATTAGCAGATTAGCCTTCACCGTTTTTCCCCAATTTTTTACATGAGGCGAACAACACCACATGGATTAGTAGCTTCAATCTCTCTATTAATCGGATGTTTTTGATTTACTTCATCAAGATAGACAATTCCTGGCTCTCCATTCTGCCATGCATAATCAACAATTAGATCAAAAACGTGACGTGCATTTAATTGCTCTACTTGCTCACCAGTTCGTGGATTAATCAAATCATACTCTTCATCTGCTTCAACTGCTGCCATGAATTGATCAGTAACACCCACTGACAGATTGAAATTAGAAAACTGGTTGTCTAATAATTTTCTTTTATATCCTTCTAGTTTCTGTTCGATTTTAGCTTCTTTGAAATCAGATTCAACTAAACTAGATTTAAATTCATCATATAACTCTTGATTTTCTGTAGTTAATTCTCCTTTAGCATTAATGAAATCTAAAATATCGGGATGGTCAACTCTAAGCATCCCCATGTTGGCCCCTCGCAATAATATGTTACTTCCATCTGGAAGAGTAGATAAATTATTACTTTACCCACTTCTCATATTTTCATATGAGATCAGACTATATCTTCAATAGGACTGAAACGTTTATATTTTCTTTCTAATT
>JBNJDB010000005.1:0-28715 GCA_051744465.1 Bacillota bacterium
ATTATAACAGTTCTTTTATGATTAGGAGTAGATGCTATAGCATACGGGTCAATCGCTTCTCGCCAAGTTCCATTCACTTTTATTAGATATAAATACGAAACTAACTCTAAATCTTGTTCAACTTCTGCTCTCCAAACACCTTGTTCTTTTCTCTCCATCTCAATAGTCTGGTGCTTATCATCTTTACAAATATCTATTTTTACTCTACTCGCAATTGGACTCCACAACTTAAATACTGTTTTTTCTTGACTATAAGTAGCCCCAAGATCAGACCCATCATAAAAAAACTGGTCATCAAATTCAGCTGTACGAACTACATGACCATATTTTAGCGGTGCCGTTAAATGATGATCATCTACTAATTCATATTCTTGGCCTATCTTAATATCCGATACCGCAAGTTTGTACATAGTATAATCTTCTAATTTATCTATTTCCTTAATTTCTAATTCTTGTCTCAATCCAGTTTCAGTTTTGATTTTAAACTGGTCACTGATACCTTGATAATAAGAATTTGCTAAATAAACCGTAATTGTATTCATCGTATCTAAATAAGCTTCAAAAGTTTTATTTTTTCTCATACTTAACCCCCTGTCTAAATTTACAAAATCAATAATAGCCCTAGCTTTAAGCTAGGGCTATTAATACTTGCTAACTACTCTACTAACTCCATTACAGAATCTTTAATCTCATCTAATTTTTGATTAGCCTTTTCTTCACTTGCTCCTACTACAGAAAAATAAAATTTGATTTTTGGTTCTGTACCAGAAGGTCTAACAGTTACTAAACTATCATCCTCTAATTTGAACTGTAATACATTAGACTCAGGTAAATCCAATTCACTTTCTACACCAGATTTTAAATCATAACTTTTGCCCACTAAATAATCTTTTTTAACAACTACTCCTTGACCATTAATCTGTTGCGGACTATTTTCTCGCAAATCAGCCAACATAGCATTGATTTTCTCTTGTCCTGCTTTACCAGGCATTCTAATTGCTTCCAAATCAGCTTTGTAATAGCCATATTCTTCATACATTCTCATTAATTCTTCATAAATTGAACTTCCTCTGTCTTTATAATAAGCAGCCATTTCAGCAATCAACATTGTCGCTATAACTGCATCTTTATCACGAGCATGAGTCCCATACAAATACCCATAACTTTCTTCAAATCCAAAGATATACTCTTTATCATATTTCCCTGATTTGAATTCTTTAATTTTTTCTCCAATATATTTAAAACCTGTCAGCGTATTCATTACATCTAATCCATACTTTTCAGCGATTGGATTAATCATTTCAGTAGTTACTATAGTCTTAATTACTGTCCCATTATCCGGTAACTCATCTAGAGAATTAACTATGTATTCTGTTAATAAGACTCCGACTTGATTACCATTTAAAAAGACCCATTCATCATTTTCATCTTTTACAGCTATGCCTACCCGGTCTGCATCTGGATCATTAGCCATAATTAATTCTGCACCTTTTTTATCAGCCAATTCTATACCTAAATCAAAAACTGCTGGTTCTTCTGGATTAGGATAGCCTACAGTAGAAAAATCTTTATCTGGCTCTTCTTGTTCTGGTACAACATGAATATTTTTGAATCCTAATTCATCTAAAATTCTCTGCACTAAAACATTACCCGCTCCATGTAATGGAGTATACACAATATCCAAATTTTGCACAGATTCTTTTATTTTATCTGAATTTAATGATAAATCTTTTAGTGTCTTGATATACTTATCATCTATAGCTGAATCAATAATCTCAAATAAATCTCTTTTTTCTGCTTCTTCTTGCGAGATTACATTTACTTCACTAAAACTATTAATATTATCAACTTCAGAAATTATTCCTTCATCATGTGGATTGACTACTTGAGCACCATCATCCCAATATACCTTGTAACCATTATATTCAGGAGGATTATGACTTGCAGTTACCATAATTCCCGCTGTAGTTCCTAACTCTCTAACTGCATATGATAATTCCGGCGTTGGTCTCAAATCATCAAACAAATAAGCTTTAATTCCATTAGCTGCTAATACTAAAGCAACCTCAGTAGCAAACTTACGAGATTTGCGACGATTATCATGAGAAATAGCTACACCATTTTCTTTATTTCCATTCTTTCCAATGTAATTAGCTAATCCTTGGGTAGCCTTACGAATAGTATATTTATTGATTCGATTAGTTCCTGCACCAATAACTCCTCTCATTCCTCCAGTTCCAAAGTCTAGATCAGTATAAAATCTTTCTTCAATTTCTTCTTCATTATCAGCGATTGCTTCTAATTCTTGTTTAGTTGATTGATCAAAATAATCACTAGATAACCAGTTTTGATACTTTTCTTTATAACCCATTTTTTAACCCCCCATAAGTAATATGAATACTCTCAGCTAAATTCATCACTATTATCAAAATACTAACCCAAATTGCAAATTACCATCCACCCCAAAATAAATTGAAAATTAAGAATGGAAAATTAACAATTAAAATCAGAACATTATAAACAAAATAAATTAGATAAAATTTTACCTAATTTAGCTAAGAATACTCAACATTAATTATTAATTCTAATTTAAAAATAAAATTACTTACTATTATTTTCTCATATTTATCCTTAATAGTCAAAGTGAAACTCTCCATCCAAATCCAAAATAAGATTTAAATAGAGCTTGGCAACTAGTTTTTAAAAAATAAGCCATTAACCAGAGGCTAATGGCTTAAATAGATTAATATATCTTTTCTACTTTGACATCATCAAAATAATAAGCAATTATATCTTCAGGGCTTTCTCCCTCTTCGGCTAATTTATAAGATCCCCATTGACTCATACCTACTCCATGACCATATCCAGCTCCTTTAAATTTGAAACTATTGCCTTCTTTATTAATTGATTCAACTTTGGTAGATTTCAACTTATCTGGGCCAACTGCCATTCTGAAATCTGCTCCAGGCATCTTTTTAGTCCCTTGATCATGAATTATATCTAATTCAACAATACGACCAGTCTGATCTTTATCTACAATTTCAATATTTTCAACTTGATTAGCGGTTTCTCCACTCTCTTCTAATACTCCTATTATATCTTCTTCGCTTAGAGCTAGTTCCCAGTTTTTAATATCTGCTGGAGCAGCTTCATCGGGAGATTCTACAGATTTTATATACTCAGGCTCTGCTTTCTTATAATTCAAACCAACTTTAGCACTAGTAGTCTCTCCACCAGCGCTAGAATGAAACCAAGCTTTTATATATTCACCTTTATAAGTAACTACTTCTCCTTTAGTCTTTTCTACCGCAGTTTTGATTGCAGGTGTTATATTCTCAGGTTTATAAGCTTGTGTTTCCTCGTGTCTAGCACTAATAATATTATCTGATGTATCTTCTATTTCTCTTAACAAAAAAGTTCGGGCCTTAATAGCTTGAGCTCCATAGGCATTTTCAGGCCAATCCTTTTTCATTTCTCCTGCTATTACGCCTTGAATATATTCTTCTGCTTTCATCTCTTTTAACTCTCCCTCAGCTAATTTAACTCGAATAGTTGGTTCTTCTTCCAATTGGCCCTTATCTTTAACACCCTTAACTTTGCTTTCTTGCTGTTGAGTACATCCTACTATCATAAAAATTAAGATAACTACTAAAATAAACAATTTGGTAAACTTTTTACCGTTCAACAATTCAACCCCCCCTTTTTTTTATTTCTGAATAATTTCAGCAAAATTTTATTCCAATTAGCTGAAAACCATTCGCTTCTTTTTTATATAGTATTACAATTAATATTATTCCTTATACATTAATCAAAAAAGTAAAAGGAGCTTATGGTGAATTCACCATAAGCTCCTTTTACTCTAAATATAAAATTAATCTGTGAAAAATCCCAATACAAAATTCTTCAGCCATCTAAAAATACGTACAAAAATATTAGCCTTTTCTATATCTTTATTAGCAACCAACTCAACTTCTCCTAGAGGATCATCGGGATTATCTCCATGAACGAAAACTAGCCTCCCTACTGGCTGTCCCTTTTTAATTGGCGCTTCTAATTCTTCCACTACTTTTACTTTCTGCTCTACTAATTCCTTAGTACCCCGCTTAATAACTGCAGAAAATTCTTCGGCAGTCACAACCGGAACCTGTAACTCAGTACCTTTAGTAACTTCAAGATCAGTTATTTGGGTTTGGTCAGCTATTAATTTAGCTTGACGAAATGCTTTAAATCCATAATCAAGTAAATCAGCAGTCTCTTCTACACGTGCTTCTTCATTTTTAGATTTCATTACTACTCCAATTAATCTCTGTTCGCCACGCTTAGCTGTTCCAGCTAAGCAGAATTCAGCTTCTTCAGTCCAACCAGTCTTTAAACCATCTGCCCCTGGATAATAGCCTACTAAATTATTAGTTGTATATATTTTCAATTCTCCATTTTTTATATGATCAACACGATGAGCTGACCACTCTAAAAATTTAGGGTATGTTTTAATTAACTCCCGCCCCATTACAGCTATATCATGTGCACTAGTATAATGCTCTTCAGGGTCAGCTGGCAGACCAGTGGTATTAACAAAATGAGTATTTTCCATTTCTAATTCTTCTGCCTTACGATTCATCATCCGCACAAAGTTTGGTTCAGTTCCTCCTATATACTCTGCCACCGCAACAGAAGCATCATTAGCTGAAGGTAAAGCAATTGCCTTTAATAAATCTTTTAAACTATATTTTTCTCCAGCACCTAACCAAACTTGCGAGCCTCCCATTGATTCAGCTAAAGAACTTACTTCAACTTGATCATCTAAACTTACTTCTCCTTTTTCCAATTCCTCAGCAGTCAATAACAGAGTCATGATTTTAGTAATACTTGCCGGTGGTAATTCTAGATTTTCATTTTTTCTAAATAAAACTTGTCCCGTTTCTGTATCCATTAAAATAGCTGACTTAGCTTCAACATCAAAATCTTGGTTTTGAGCATAAACTAAATTAGATGAAATTAAAACTACTATAATTACCATTAAACCAATCTGTTTTTTTAAATTAATCATTTTTCTCCTCACCTTCCTGTAATACTTTAGCTTCTGTCCACCAGTCTTCTAATTGCGTTAAAGAAATTTGACTCAATTTTTCTCTTCTTACTCTAGCTTGCTTCTCGATATATTTAAATCTCTTTTTAAATTTATTAATCGTATTTCTTAAACTAATTTCTGCATCGGTATCTAAAAATCTTGCTATATTGACTACAGCAAATAACAAATCGCCTAGTTCCTCTTGTGCTTCATCTTCTCTTTTAGCAATTAATTCTTCTTTTAACTCTGCTAATTCTTCATCAACTTTTTTGACAGCACCAGAAATCGTAGGCCAATCAAAACCAACCTTTTGCGCTTCAACTTGTATCTGCTGGGCTTGCAATAAAGCAGGTGTTTCTAATGGAATCTGGTCTAACAAAGATGGCTCAGATTCGTTAGGCTGGTTAGTCTGCTCTTGTTTTTTTATTTCTTCCCAATTATCCAAAACTTCTGTAGCAGTTTCAACTTCTGTGTTCCCAAAAACATGGGGATGACGGCGAATCATTTTTTCTACAATGTGACTAATTACTCCATGAATATCAAAGTAACCTTCCTCAGTTCCTATTTGAGCTAAAAATACTATCTGTAATAATAAATCACCTAATTCTTCTGCCAATCCAAAATAATCAGATCTTTCTATACGATCAATTACTTCATATACTTCCTCAAGCAAATGTTTTTTTAGTGAATCATAGTCTTGTTTTTGATCCCAAGGACAACCATTATCACTCCTTAATAATTCCATAATCTCTACTAACTTATTAAGTTGAGTTGGATTAGATTCATCGGGGGGGAGATATACAGTAGTCAAATGATCAAGTTGCTCTAATCTATCCAATTTGTATAATGGTACCTCAATAACTTCTTCATCCGCTAGCCCTATCCCTTTTAAAACTTTAATTTTGAATTGATCATGGTAAACTTTCATTAATTCCAACTTGATTTCTGAAGCCACATTTCTATTATAAACTTGACTAATAATTGTTGCAAATTTAGGCTCTAAATCTTGACTAGTAAAATTAAGTCCATCTAATGTTTTAAATCCTTCAATTGGATCTAAATTTAATCTAGCAAAAATAGCATCCAAAAAACTTGGCCCGGCAATTATCTCATAAGCTGACTCGTCCAATTCTGTAGTAATATTTTTGACTGAATCTTCTGCTACCAACGGATGTCCTGGAACAGCATAAACTACATCTTGTTGGGCAACTAACTCTAAAATATCACCAGCAATTTGTTTATAAATTTCAGAAAAATTATTTTCAGTTTCATATAATCTATCAAAAGAATTAAATTCAAGGCCCTCTTCTTTTAATTCTTGAGCAGCAGGATGCACTTCTGTCCGCAAATATAAATTAGTTGCATCTTGCAAAATTTGATATGCCTCTCGAGTTAATAATTGTAAACCACCAGCACCTAATCCAACAATTTTTAACATCTTATCCCCTCACTAAACCTAATTTATCTAAATAATAAACTAACTTTTCCCCAACTTTAGGTATCAAACGCAAATCATCTTTTTTCAAACCACCAGTTAATAATAATAATAATCCATAGCTAATAACCCCTGCTAATACAGCCGTTAAAGTACTGACCTTAATTCCAACTAACTTATCTAAGCGATAATATACGACATGAACAATTACCGTCATAATAATACCACTAACAGCTGGGATCAAAAGTAAAGACTTATAATCAAATTGGGGCTTAGTAACTTTAAATACAGAAATAATATTTAAAACAGCAGCTAATGTAAAGCCCATTACTGTACCTATTGCTGCCCCCCGAATACCTAAAGCAGGAATAGCAGTCAAAAAATAATTCAATACTACATTTAATCCCGCGCCCCAAAGTAAGTTTTTGGCTGGGATTTTGGGTTTATCAAATCCTTGTAAAATACTCGAAGTCATCTGCTGTAAGCTAACTACAACTACTCCTAGAGCTACATAACGCAAAGATATAGCTGCTCTAGCATTATCAAAAATCATAACACAAAGTGGTTCAGCCAAAATAAATAAACCTAAAGAAGATGGCACTGAGGCATAAATAACTAGTTTGAATGCCTTTTGAATTCTACTTTTAGCCAGCTTGTCTTTATTTAGCGTATAAGCTTCCGAAATAGCCGGAACTAAATTAACAGCTAAAGAAGCTGCAATTACAGTAGGAAATCTGACTAAAGTCATCGCCATCCCATTAAACTGCCCATACAAACTAGTCGCTAAATCATGCTCAACACCAGCCACTTTTAATCGTCTAGTAATCATTGAAGCATCTATAGACCTCATTAAAGGTAAAATTATAGCACCAATAGTTACTGGCAAAGCCAGAGAAAAAATTCGATTCATTATTTTCTTAAAATCTGGTTTCTCTGCAGCACTAAGCTCAGCTGCACTAATATTATTTTGTTGATAACGATAATAAATTATTACAATAACTATTAATCCGGCAATTGAGCCCCACAATGCTCCTGAAACAGCCCCGGCAGTAGCATACTCAATTCCATAAGATAATAATAAATAAGATAATATAATCATTGTTGCCATTCTGGTTAATTGTTCTACAACTTGTGAAATTGCAGTCGGCATCATATTTCTACGCCCTTGAAAATAACCACGATAGCTAGCCATAATAGATACAATAAAAACAGCTGGTGCTATTGCTATAATTGAATAATAAACATTAATATCATCTAAAACATAACGAGCAATTGGTTTAGCTAATAAAATCAATACTACAGTGGCCAAGAATCCAAATATAAAATTTATTTTCAAAGCCACCTTGAATATATAATCTGCCACACCATTTTTCCCTTCGGCTCTTTTTTCTGATACTAATTTAGAAATGGCTACGGGAATACCTACAATTGCAACTGTTAAAATCATTGTATAAATTGGATATACTTTTTCATATAATCCTAATCCCAAATCACCAATTGTCCGTGATAATACTACTTTATGAATTAAACCTAGAACTTTACTAATCAAAGCTGCTCCAGCTAAGATAGCAGTCCCTTTCAATAATGTATCCTTCTTTTCAGCCACAACCACCTCTCCTTTCCAAAGACCTCAATTAATAAGTTTATCAAAAAAGAAAATAATATTCTACCTTTTTCCAAAAAAATAAATGGTGAGCATAAATGCTCACCATAAAAGTTATCTTTCCATTTGTTTAGCTAAGAAACCAGCAGCTGTAGTTGCTAACTTGCGTTCCATTTTTTCCATCACTATATCATCCTTTTGTGAAGCTAAAACTACAACACCAATTGCTTCTTCATCAGCAATTATAGGTACTAAAACCTGGGCTGTAAATTTAGCATCATCTTCATTATAAATCCCTTCACAAAATATATCTTCAGTAACTTCATTAATTATTTTAATCTCTTGTTCCTTAATTACTTCCTGTCCTAAATCACTAATTGGCTTATCAATATATTTGTTCTTTTTAGCTCCTGATACAGCCACAACGGCATTAGAATCTAATATGCAAGCAATATGGCCAGTTACTTCCGCTAAAGAATCTACATATTCTTGACCAAATTCTCCTAACTCTCCAATTGGAGCATACTTCTTTAAAATAACTTCACCATCACGATCCACAAAAATTTCTAAAGGTTCTCCTTCTCGAATTCTCATAGTCCTTCTAATTTCCTTAGGAATAACCACCCGACCTAAATCATCTATGCGACGTACTACACCTGTAGCTTTCATAATAATATATTGGTTAATAATTGATCAATCATTAACCAATTAGACACCTCCCCTTCTAAATTTAATACTCTCAGTTTAATAAATTTTCTCCACTGCTGTGCATAATGAAATCACAACCAATCAAACTAAAAGACTTCAAATTTAATTAAAATAATTAGAAATTATATAAATCAAATTACTAGCTCGCTCACTATTAGTATATAATTAATTTAAAAAAATTATTCTTATTATACCAACTAATGGTCAGCTATTATCTCTAATCCACCTGGGAGGTTTCTAAAAAGTTAAGTAAATCAATTAAAAGATCCAGTTTAGCACCATCATCCATAGTTCCACTAGCAACTTTAATAACTGGTGACTCACTTGCTGAAAACCTAACTTGTTTAAATTCTGTTCCCAATTCTAATAGTTGCTCTCCTGTTAGAGAATGATTAGCAGAAAATTTAATTATAACTTCTTCTCCTTCTTCAATCTTAGTAATCGATAATCGGGAGGCATCCACTTTTATCCTAGCTAAATTTAATAAATAATTTAATGGTTCAGGTAATGGGCCAAAGCGGTCTTCTAATTCTGCAGTCAGAGCTTCAATCTCTCCTCTATTATTAACTTTTTTTATTTTTTTATAAACTTCTATCTTCTGTTTAGAATCGGCAATATAATCTTCTGGAATAAAAGCATTAACTTCTAATTCTAAAACTGTATCTTCATCTTCTTTAACTTCTTCATCTTTTAATCTATTAACTGCTTTTTCTAACAACTTGCAATAAAGTGAAAAACCAATTGCTTCAATATGTCCATGTTGCTCAGGTCCTAAAATGTTTCCTGCACCTCTAATCTCCATATCTCTCATTGCAATCTTAAAGCCAGAACCCAAATTAGTAAACTCTTTAATTGCTTTTAATCTTTTTTCGGCAACTTCTGATAACACTTTATCTTGTTTATATAACAAATATGAATAAGCAACTTTGTTACTCCTACCTACTCTACCTCGCAACTGATAAAGTTGAGCTAAACCCATTTTATCTGCCTGGTCAATAATAATAGTATTGGTATTAGAAATATCCATTCCATTCTCTATAATTGTAGTACAGACTAAAATATCATAGTCACCCTCTAAAAAGCTGAGCATTAATCGTTCTAATTTAACTTCTCCCATCTGGCCATGAGCAATCGCAATATTAGCTCTTGGAACAAGTTTTTTAATTCTAGCCGCAACCTGCTTAATATCTTTGATCCGATTATGAACATAATAAGCCTGTCCACCTCTATTTATCTCCCGCTGGAGTGCTTCCTTAATTACCTCATCTTCCTCTTCACCAACATAAGTTCTAATCGGATATCTATTTTCAGGCGGTGTTTCAATCAAACTAATATCTCTAATACCTACTAAGGACATATGCAAAGTCCGGGGAATAGGTGTCGCCGTTAAAGTTAACAAATCAACGTTTTCTTTGATTTCTTTCAATCTTTCTTTCTGAGCTACCCCAAATCTCTGTTCTTCATCTACTACTACTAAACCTAAATCACTGAATTCAACATCCTTTGATAAGACCCGATGTGTTCCAATCACTAAATCTATAGTTCCTTCTTCTAATCCAGCAATGATTTCTCTTTGTTGAGCAGCACTTCTAAATCTGCTTAACATAGCTACATTAATTGGATATTCCGCAAACCGTTCGACTAAGTTATTAAAATGTTGTTGAGCTAAAATAGTAGTTGGAACTAAAAAAGAAACTTGTTTGCCATCAATAATTGCTTTAAACATGGCTCGAATAGCAACCTCAGTTTTACCATATCCTACATCACCACAAATTAAACGATCCATCGGTTGTTCAGATTCCATATCTGCTTTAACTGCTTCAATTGCTTCGAATTGATCTGGGGTTTCTTGATAGGGAAACTTGGCTTCAAATTCTCTCTGCCATTGACTATCTTCACTATAAGCATAGCCTTGTTTCATTTCTCGTTTAGCATATAAATCTAATAATTCTTCTGCCATTTCCTCGACTGATTTTTTGACTCTTGCTTTAGATTTTTGCCATTTATCACTATCTAATTGATGCAATTTAGGCTCTTTATCTTCTAGGGCAACATACTTTTGAATTAAATCAATCTGATCTGTAGGAACATATAACTTATCATCGCCATCATAGATAATTAATAAATAATCTCGATTATTCCCTTTTATTTCTAGGGTTTTGACTCCCAGATATTTACCAATCCCATGATTTTCATGAACAACATAATCTCCTTCTTTTAAGTCCGTAAATGATGCTATCTCTACTCCTCTCTTAAAATCTTTAGTCCTTTTTCGTTTGCGTTTTGTTTTGTTGAATAATTCATTTTCAGTATACCAAATAAATTTAGCATCAGGTATAATAAAACCGCTACTTAAATTTGCAGTAGTTAAAATAATATTTCCTACTTTAAGTTGCTCGCCAACATTTGAACTCACAATTGCTGGTAAGTCATCTTCTAATAATCTTTTTCTTAATCGTTTTGCTTTACTTAAATTTTCTAAACCAACTACAATTCTATATTGTTCGCTATAATATTCTTTTAAATGCTTAATAAATTTATCAATACTACCATTGAATTGTTCAATACTAGTCATAGCTAATTCTTGGTTGAAATCTAAATCAAATTTAGTTAACTTCTTTTGAAGGGACGATAAATATAATTTCATCTCAGTTTGTTTAGCAACAACTTGCTCAAAATCCAAAAAATGATCTTGATAACCGGCTAAAACATCTCCAGAATAAATTAAAGTATTAATTGTTTCATAAATATTGGTACTAAACTCAATTGCTTGTTGCTCGATTCGGGGCCAATTATCAACTACAACAGTCCCCGAAAAATAATCCATTAAACTAGCAGACGAATAAAAATATTGAAGGTACTGTCTAATTTCTGGAAAAATTATCCCTTCAGTTAATCGTTCTAGATCATAATTAATTCTTTCTTTTAATCTATTAGCGACTTTAGTAGTTAGTTCTTGAACTGTATCGTGTAAATCTTTCCGGATGTTTTGAATAGCATCTACAAAATTATCCTCAGGCAGAATAAACTCTGAAGCTGGAGTAATAATTGTTTCGCTAAGCTTTTGTTGCGAGCGTTGATCAACAATATTAAACTCTCTAATTGAATCAATCTCATCACCAAATAATTCAATTCTAATTGCTGTTTCTTCAATTGGAGAATAAAAATCAATTATACCACCACGAATACTAAATTCTCCTCTGTTTTGAACCTGAGAAACTCGTTCATAGCCAAGTTTTACTAACTGTTTACTAAATTCTTGGGGCTCTAATTGATGGTTAAGATTTAATTCTATTCTATATTGATTGTAAACATTACTTGGGATTACCATCTCTAACAGAGACTGAATTGGAGCAATTACTAATCCCCTAGTAGAATTAAATATACTTTCTAATGTCTGTAATCTTTCTATCTTGATTGATTCTGCTATTTTTAAAGATTCATGGGGCAAAATTTCAAACCGGGGGAATAACGAAACATTATTTTCTCCTATAATTCTAACTAAATCTTCATACATCTGATCCGCTTTAGTAGAATTAGAAGTAATAATTAATAAATCATCTTCTACTTTTGAAAATAAATTAGCAGCAAAAAAAGACCTACTACTTCCTTCTAATCCTATAATCTGACCTCGCTTGGCACTGTTATTACAAAAATCAAATTCTAATATATCAGTTAATTGGTTAGCCATTATAAATCTACTCCCCCACAACTAAAAATGTTTGACAAACATAAGAAAAAAGGTCTCAGGTTGGCCCAAGACCCCTAGTGCTATTAATGAATTTGTTGATTCAATGATAATTGACCCCATTCATAATTATTATCACATTGATCGCAAGTTAAATTAATATAAACTTTTTCTTCTTCTCTTTCAATTATATCTTTTTTTTCCTGTTCAGTCAAGATATTCAACCCCAGAGAATATTCATCAACTGTATCTGTTTCTAAATAATCAATTATCTTACCACATTCATGACACCTATAGATCAGTTGCATTATTGCCCCTCCCTATTAAATAATTCCACAATAAATGAATCAGTATAGTTATTACTATAGCTAATACTAGATTCTTAGTTAATATCAAACAATAAAAAGTAAGCCCCCCAAAAACTAAATGAGTTACTATAGCTAAAGCAGCAGCTCCTTTGCTATTTGAAATATCAAACTTAGCTTCTACAATACCAAAAATTAAATGTATTATAACTAAATTACCACCTATGAAATAATAAGCCCCTGTCTTTAGTAGTTCTTCACAAGGAGGAATCAAATAGATTATTGCCCAATTTCCTAACTTAGCAACTAAATATTTATTGATAAAAAAGGACATAGTTGCTACTAATAATCCAGAAAATAAAGTTGTCATTTTTCTCTCCTGTTTTATTATTATTATCACCTAATTAAAATTTAATATTCAAAAAATAAAAAAGAGCCGCTGTTAAGCGACTTGATTACAATAATCCAATTTTAATTATATTTATTCATTGCTTTATTTAAATTACCAGCTAGAAATAATTCTACTGCTTTGCTGCCCTTTGTAATTGTATCATCAACATTTTTTCTTTCATCTGAACTAAATTTGCCTAGCACATAATCAGTTACTGAACGATACTCTGGTCGCCCAATTCCAATCCGGACCCGAGCAAATTTTTTTTCCCCTAAACAATTAATCACTGACCGAAGACCATTATGTCCTCCATGACCACCTTTAGGCTTTATTTTTAATTCTCCTTGTTCCAAATCTAAATCATCATAAATAACTAAAATGTCTGCTGCATCTATATTATAATAACTAGCTAACTTCTGCACTGCTAGACCACTTTCATTCATAAATGTCTGTGGTTTAGCTAAAATTACCTTTTCTCCTTTGATTCTTTCTTTAGCTACTAGTGCTTTCTTTTCTTCTTTTTGTAATCTAATGTTATACTTATCAGCCACATTATCAACTACCATAAAACCGGCATTATGCCTTGTACCTTTATACTTTGGCCCAGGATTGCCTAATCCAACTATTAATTTCATTATCTCCATCAACTCCTAAAATAAACTTTAAAATAAGAAAAAAAGACGTAATCAAATTTGATTACGTCTTTTTTCAGTCTATTAATTTATTCTTCTAGTTCTTCTTCGCCTTCTAATTCTTCTTCTTCTTCGTCATCAACTTCACCGATTACTTCTGGTTCTTCTAATTCTTCATCTTCAACTTCATCTTCATCTTCCTCATCTAATTCATCTGGAAGAACTACTGTAGCTACTGTCTCAGTTTCATCAACTTTAATTTCAATTTCTTCAGTAACATCAATCTCTCCCACACTAACTGAATCTCCAATTTCTAATTCTTCTACATTAACATCAATGCTTTCTGGAATATCAGTTGGTAAACATTCAATTTCAATTTCACGCAAAATATGATTTAATAAGCCACCTTCTTTAACTCCTTCAGGTTGTCCTACTACAGTAACAGGAACCTCGATAGTAATCTTTTGATCAAGGTCAATTTGATAGAGATCAATATGTAATAGATCTCTTGTAATTACATCTTTTTGTACTTCTTTGACCATTACTGGTTGAGTAGTATCATCATCCAAAGTTAAATCAATAATTGCATTACCACCTAATATAGTTGCTACCTCTTTAGCATCTGCCTTTATACTAACTGTTTCTCTTTCACGACCATATAAAACTCCAGGCACTAGGCCTTCTTCTCTTAATTGGCTAACACTTACATTACCATCTTTTTCTCTTAATGCAGCATCAAGTTCTAAACGTTCTTGCATCATACCCTCTCCTTTTTAAATTTTTCTCATAATTTAAATTATAACATCTTTACAACAAACTATCAATTCACTTAGTCAAATAATACACTTACTGATAATGCTTCATAAATTCTCTCAATTGCAGCAGCAAGTAATGGTGCTACAGATTCAGTAGTTATCTTATCTATTCTTTTCTCTTCTGGCAACGATAAAGTATCTGTTACGACTAATTCTTTAATCGGAGATTCTTTGATTCGTTCAATTGCTGGCCCAGAAAATAGTGGGTGAGTACAAGTAGCATAAACATCATTAGCACCATGATCCTTCAACGCTTGAGCTGCTTGAGTAATAGTTCCAGCGGTATCAATCATATCATCTACTAAAATAATATTTTTATCTTTAACATCCCCAATAATATTCATTACTTCAGAAACATTAGCCTCAGGTCTCCTTTTATCAATAATTGCAATAGACGTGTTTAATTTTTCAGAAAAATCTCTAGCCCGTTTCACTCCTCCAATATCTGGAGCTACTACAATTGTATCTTCTAAATCCTTGTCCATAAAATGCTTGCTTAATAATGGAGCCCCTAATAAATTATCAACTGGAATATCAAAGAAACCTTGAATTTGTCGAGCATGCAAATCAATAGCCACTACTCGATCTGCTCCTGATTCACTCAATAGATTAGCTATTAATTTTGCCGTAATTGGGTCACGAGCTTTAGCCTTTCTATCTTGCCTTGCATAACCATAATAAGGAGTTACAGCTGTTATTTCTCCCGCTGATGCTCTTTTTAAAGCATCAATCATGATCAATAATTCCATTACATTATCATTTACGGGCGGACTAGTCGGTTGAATAACAAATACATGATCCCCTCTAATACTCTCATCAATTTCTACTCCAATTTCTCCATCACTAAACCTATTAACTGTCGCATCAACTAAATCAATCCCCAAACAATCAGCAATCTTTTCTGATAAATCTGAATTCGCATTACCAGTTATAACTTTTAAGCTCTCACCCTGGGTGGACATTAAATATTAACCTCCTAAAAATAATTAGACTAAATTATTTTTTATTATTATGCGATTTAGCTGGAACACCGACTACTAGATCTTCCTCTTCAACATCATTAGTAACAACAGCTCCTGCACCAACCATAGCATTATTCTCTATATTAAGTGGGGCAACTAAGGTAGAATTACTACCTATAAAACAATTGTCACTAATAATTGTTTTATATTTATTTTTTCCATCATAATTAGCAGTTATAGTTCCGGCACCAATATTAGTATTTTCCCCAATTTCTGTATCACCAATATAACTCAAATGCGGCACCTTAGAACCTTTGCCAACCTTTGATTTTTTTATTTCTACAAAATCTCCTATTTTAGCCTGAGCCCCAATTTCAGAACCCGGTCTCAAATAAGCATAAGGGCCAATTACAGTTCCTGCTTCTATCTCACTACCTTTGATTGTAGAAGATTCTATTTCTACTCCTGACTCGATTGTAGAATCAATTATTCTACTCTGCGGTCCAATTATAACTTCAGAACCAATTGTAGTTGTCCCTTCTAGAAAAGTTCCTGGATAAATAATAGTATCTCTACCAATTTCTACTGTACTATCAATATAAGTACTATCCGGATCAATTATAGTAACACCTGCAGCCATATGTTGCTCACAAGTCCGCTGCCGCAAAACTTTTTCCGCTTGAGCTAAATGAGACCTAGTATTAACCCCAATTGTTTCTCGCGAATCTTGAGCCTGTACACCAGTTACCAGATGACCTGCTCTAGCTAAAATACCTATCACATCAGTTAAATAATATTCTCCTTGCGCATTATCAGTATCTAAATCCCCTATTGCCCTCCAAAGTAATTGACTATCAAAACAACAAATCCCAGTATTAACTTCTTTTATTTTAGATTGTTGAACAGTAGCATCTTTCTCTTCAACAATTTCAGACACCGTACCATTTTCTTCTCTAACAATTCTTCCATAACCACTAGGCTCTTCTAATTCCGTAGTCAAAATGGAAGCTGCTGCATCCTTAGTTTGATGTTCTTGCACTAAATTAGCTAAAGTCTCTGCTGTTAATAAAGGAGTATCTCCATATAAAACTAAAATAGAACCCGAAAAATCAGCTAACTTTTCTTGTGCTTGCATTACAGCATGCCCAGTTCCTAATTGTTCCTCCTGTTCTACAAATTCTAAATCACCAGTTACACCCTGCTTAACTTTTTCTGCTTTATAACCAACTACTACAGTGTTATCAACAGGAGCTAATTCAGCCGCTGTATCGACTGCATGTTGCACCATACTTTTCCCTGCCACTTGATGTAATACTTTAGGTAATTTAGATTTCATTCTTGTTCCTTTGCCAGCAGCCAAAGTAATAATAGCTAAATCAGTCATCTAGATCCTCCTTCAAAGAAATTGAATTGAAATCAACTAATTCTCGTGCTTCTTCTTTAACAATCCTATTTATTCTTAACTTAGACTTTAATTGCGGTATCTCACCAGTCATGAAATACTTTCGCGCATAAATTGGATAAACAGCATCTTTGAGTCCATACTCTACAAATAAGTCCAAACTTTTATAGGCATTAAATAAACCAATGGTATCATCAAAAAAGATATTACTTATTATATCATCCAAACTAGCTCCTCTAATAATATTTTCCACATTACTAGTTTGGACCATGTTTAAAGTATCATCATAATCATACAACATAGGTAATTCCTCACCATAATTTTCTTCTAAAACTCTAATATCACATTTGAAATCATGACCAATAAATAAATCAGGCTCATAACTAACAATTAATTCTTTTAAATAATTAATTCCCTCATTAATTGTTAATGCTGGAGCTAAATCAGAATTAGTAAATATAACACCAATTTCCCACTGTCCTTGATCATTAAAAGCATATTGGATTGAATCTAAATCACTACGCAAATATTCAGTATCAATACACATTATAGATTTAGCACTAGGGTCTAAACTCAAATCTTTACTAAACTTTGCTGTTGTTAATTTATCATAAGTTTTATCTAGAGTTTTTAATTGCTCCAATAACTTAGAATTATAATTTTCAATACCAATAGTTCCAGCAATCTGTTCTAAAGAACTCTCCTTAAAACTATGTTCAGTAGGGAATTTATTTAAAACTCTCTTCAATCTAGTTCCCCTACCTAAAATAACAGCTAGCTTATGTTCATAAAGCTCAGTTTGATATAGCTCATCACGATCAAGATAAATCTTCATACACGCCCCATCCCTAATCGAATATTTTTATAAAATTAGGCAATTTTATACACAATCAAAACTATTTTAACAAACAGTCTATCTACTGTCAAGATAATGCTCCTATAGTTTAGTATTTCTAATTGTCAAATGAATCAATTACTCTTGCGATTCTTATTTAGAGCTTCTAACAATTGCGCTCGATTAGAGACTGGATATAAAGATGATAAACCTTTTTTTCCACCAGAAGATAATTGGTCAGCAGGTCGGCTATTATAAGCTTTTTTTACAGCCTGCTCTCCTTCTTCGGCTTTTTTTCTTCTCGCTTCTTCATCTTCTTTAGCAGTTCCTATTTGTTTTTTAATACCTGCAATTTTCATTCCTTTAGCTAATAATTCTTTTATTTTTTTTAATTTTTCAATATCATTTTCAGAATAAATTCTTTGGTTCCCATCAGTTCTAGCTGGCTTAATCAACTCAGTCTCTTCATAATATCTAATCTGTCTACCTGATAAATCAGTTTCTTCTTTCACAGCTCCTATTGAATAAATCGGAGTATCTGGATCTATATCTACCATAATTAACCTCCTTTAATTAAGTTTATAATACCCAGTCACTTGGTTCTACAACAATTTCTCGTTCTTCTTCATTAATCTTCTTCAAGACCGCTAAAGATGTATAATCATCAACTAATTTTTTTGTTGGATTTGCTGTCTTAATTAAAACTCCTAAATCTAAAACTTCTGCCTTAAATTCTTTCATTAAATCTAACATTCCTTTAGCAGTACCACCAGCTTTCATAAAGTCATCAATAATTATTACTTTAGAATTCTCTGGTAAAGCTCTTCTCGAAAGTGACATAGTCTCAATCTTTTTTGAGGAACCAGTAATATAATTAATACTAACAACTGATCCTTCAGTTACTTTACTATCTTTTCTAATACTAACTAACGGCAAATTTAAAGCCCGAGCAGTCATTAAAGCAATCGGAATACCTTTAGTTTCCATAGTAATAATATATTCCGCATTTAAATCAGCAAACTTCGTAGCAAATATTTCTCCTACTTCAGCCATTAACTTCGGATTGAAAATTAAATCTGTCATATAAACATAGCCACCAGCTAAAATTCTATCTGCAGTGGATAATTTTTGACATAAATCAACAACCGTCTTTTGCGTATCTTCACTGCCCTTATAAGGAATGAATCTCACACCTCCTGCAGCACCAGAAACAGTTTCTATTTTACCCATCTTCTCTTTAGCAAAGACATTCTTTATAATTGCTAAGTCTTCACTAATAGTTGATTTAGCTGCATCAAAACGTTTGGTAAACTGATTTAAAGAAATCAACTTATATGGCTTATCTGATAAAATTTTAGTAATAGCAACAATTCTTGAACTCCGACGCATCTTCATCTAAAAACCTCCCTAAAAACTAAAGACAATCTTACTGTAAATTAATATCTATAAAACTTCAACACCTTCATCAACAGTATTAGCACTACATATTTTATAATCTGGATTTAATTCTTCTTTTAGTTCTGAAACAACTTTTTTCGCTCTTTCTTCAGTGGCTACAAATCCTAAAATAGTTGGTCCACTACCTGACATTAAAGCTCGATCAGTTTTTTTAGCAACAAGTTCTTTTAGTGCTCCTATTTTAGAATAACGATTTAGAGTCACTAATTCAAGTAAATTATCTAAATTAGCCAAAATAACTTTTTGATTATTATTTTTTAAGCCTGTAATTAACTTATTCAACTGTGGGGGTTTGCTAACATCTTCTTCCGAAAAATGATTATAAACTTCAGCCGTCGCTACTTCTAAAGGTGGGTTGACAACTATTAAATTTAAATTAGGTTGTACATTGATTTTTTCTAATTCAGTTCCCGTTCCAGTAGCCAATTGTGTGCCTCCACTAATACAAAATGGAACATCAGAACCCAACTTAGCTGCCCTACACTCTAATTCAGCGGTAGTTAATCCCAAATCCCATAATTGATTAACTGCAACCAAAGTAGCAGCTGCATTACTGCTCCCACCTGCTAACCCAGCAGCAACAGGAATATTCTTGTCCACTCTAACATGCAAACCTCCCGCTAAATCAAATTCAGACAACAACAATTCAGCTGCTTGATAAATTAAGTTTTCCTTCTCTTCAGGAACACTAGCATGATTACAATTAATTGTAATCCCTTGTTCTGTTCTAGTAAAATTTAGTCTGTCAGCTAAATTAATGGACTGCATCACCATTTTTACTTTGTGATAATTATTTTTGTATTTTCCAACTACGTCTAATAATAAATTAATCTTAGCATATGCTTTTAGTTGTATTTTATCTTCCATTATCCTCACCTCTAATTAACATAGTAATTATAATATTTAACTAATTAAACTAAAACTCCTTTATATTATAGAGAAACAATCAAATTATTTATCATTTGCTAGCAAAAATAGACTTATTTCTATTCTAAAGCTTATTAATTAGTTGCAGTTGTACTAATAGCACTCTTTCAAAATTATTGTAACCAGTTCCCAGACGATTATTCTTAATCAGAACTTCTAGAATTAAAAATGAATATGTTATTATTAAAGGAGGGTTGCAAATGTCTCAAATCATAATTGTTTTAGAAGAAAAAAAGCTTTATCTATCTATAAATACTCAATTAAATAATGGTTTTTCTATCGCAATTGGCAAAGCAAATACTCCAACCCCCACGGGCCAATTTTCTGTCATTAATAAACTCAAAAACCCCTATAACCCAGCTTTAGGAAGCCGCTGGATCCAATTCACTCCTGAAATGCATGGTATTCATGGCACTAATCAACCAAATTTAATTGGTCAAGCTATATCTCAGGGCTGTGTTCGGATGTATAATCACAATGTAAATTATCTTTATTCTAAAATCAAAATTGGAACTACTATTAAAATCATAAATTCCTCAACTAATACTGCTACTGATTATTTTACTTATAGTGTGCAACCTAAAGATACTCTCTATAATATAGCATTTAAATTTGACACTACTATTAAAAAAATAATAGAACTAAACCACTTAACAAACAAAAATTTAATCTATCCAGGGCAGCAATTAAAAATCCCTAAATGAATAAAAAAAGCTGTAGGAAAATTCCTACAGCTTTTTTTATTACCCTTTACAATCTCCAATTATTTTGCGAGGTATAATTAGCTTTTGCCCTACATCAAGATAGTTAGGATTACTAATATTATTGGCATCTACTATAGCATCAATTGTAGTTTTATATCTACAAGCGATTTTATAGAGTGTATCACCTGGTTGAACTACATAAACAACCTTAGCTGGCTGATCAGCATCGGGTTCATCAACTACTGGCGAAACTTCAATTATATCAGTTATAATTTCTAATTCTTTTAAATCCGTTACTCTAATATCTTGTTGTAAAGTAATTGACAGTCGAACTTCATCGGATTCTACTTTCCTCCCTGTTATTCTTTTAACCATCACGTCTATATCACAGTTCATACCTACTTTAGAACCAGGAAAGTTTATATATTTAGTATAATTTAATTCATCATGGAAATAATGGACTGGAGCCGTATCACCATCTATAGTTTCATCAGCTATATACATCACACCTGTATTATAAGTTCCAGAAACTTTGACCTCATTTTCTTCAGCTGAACAATCAAATGCTAAATAGTTAATATCCGTTTCTAATATGCCACCAGTTTTAATATTAGGTTTAGGTGCTGGAACAGCAACTACTTCAGTGAAGGTGTCTGTTAAAGTTTGGTCCCCAATAATCTCATCTACTCGCAATAATTCTTTTTCTATTTCAATCTTATCAGATTCAACCCCAGTAACAACAGTAATTTCTTTTAAATTAGTCAGTTTAATATTAATATCTACTATTGCATCTACATCTACTCGTTCACCATTAGTACTACTAGTATCATAATCCCAATCTTTAAGACTAATATCTACATAGATATTACTATCCTCAGTTAGTTCTGGTAGTGAAATATCTTCATCAATTTCAAATGTTGCTGTTGTTACATGGACTGGCTGATCACTACCTCCTGCAACATACAAAACACGAACTTGGAAATCACCTTGGATTCTTACTCCATTATCATTGATTTCTGCTTCTTTAGTCTTGATAATAGCCCCATCTACTTTTAATATTCGCTCTACTTCTTCCTCAATTTCTAAACTGTTGTCTCTAAGTTGCCTTTGGTAATCCTTATCTAATACTATATCCTCAACTATTAAATCTTCGGTCATAACAGAACTAGGATCAATTCCCTCAATTCCAGTAATTATTTCAAACTCTTTGTGATCAATAACTTTTACCGTTACTTTGATCGTTAAATCTACTACAACTTGGTCTAATGCCATGTCAGTAGCAACAGCTTCATAATCAACTTCTATAAAATCTACATCAACTACTACTTCCATTCCTGGTTCAGCTTCTGGAATAGTTATTGTTTTCTCTAAATCTCCTAAATTAATATAATCTCCAGTATGGTCACTACTAAAATAATGAACCGGTTGCTCTTCTTCAGCTGCTACATAAGTTACACCCAAATCAATTGCAGCACCATTGTTTTCATTAAATTCAATAAATCCATTGTCCCCTACAGAAGCTGAGACAGTGCCATTTAGTTCAGGTGTTACATCTAAAACACGTTCAATAAATGGCTTCTCACTAGGAAGATCCAAAGTCTGCTCCATTGTTTCTACTACAGAACTCTTGCCTATAACATATTTAACCTTAACACTTTCTTTTGTCACATTAATTCCCATCCTAATCCCTGCCTTTCTCAACAAGAAATACTCTTATTTATACTATATGCAAGCAGACTAAAAATCTTCATGATTTTTATATATTTCCAAAAATTAATTATTAAAAGCAAACAGATATATCTACCACAAAGTGATTAGATATATCTGTTTGCTTTATGAAATCGTTTAAAGTAATTAACCTAAATAAAACTCAGAATTAGAATTAACTCTATTTCTGCTAATTTCACGATTTCCTGCAGTAATAATTCCTTCCACTGTTTCTTCAGTAAATTGACCACTTCCTACTAAATCAGCAATATCAAACAAGGCTATCATTTCCTCTTGAGTTGGATTAGCAACTTTTTCTGCTCTTACCCCTGGTCCTGAAATAGAATCCCCACGTCGATTGACGCCAAAAAACTTTAGATCACTATTATTAAAGGGATAATTATTGATTTTAACAGCTAAATAACCTGGAGTTTGGCTTGTATTTTCCTCAGGTAAATGTCCAATACCTATTTTAGCTTCGGCTTGGTTTAAACCAATACTATAATCTTTGCTATTAGTTTTACTTCCGTCTGATAATCTCACTAACACCTGGTTATAAACAACTATCTAACAGACCATAATCTTTTGATTATAACCAGGTTGTCACCTCCTTTTGATTTTTTAGATTTCTAGCTAGATTCAAAACAGTAGTTTACTACTCCTTATCATATGTAATTAACAAATTAAATATAATTAAAAAATTTATTTATTTTAAATCAAACTGCTTCTAAATTTTTTTCTTGCTGTTTATCACTTTTTTCCTCGAACTGAGTATTATCACTTGGCTCACAATCAGATGATTTATTTTCCTGACCTGTTTTATTATTAATAATTTTAATTGCTACTATCTTATCAAGTACTATCTTTACTAAATTATTCTTTTCACCTAATAAAACTACAAAATCATTATAAACTCTAAAAACATTTCCTAGCAAATCAGAACAGTTACTACCCGATTGCACCACAACAGTTATTAAATCTAAAGTATCAGCATGTTCTCGTAACTCAGCTTCAAAATCACTATCCTGGTGATAATCTCTTTTAGTTTCTAATTGCTCTTTTTCTTTGATAATACTTTCTTTTTGATTCAATTCAGACTCTAATTGATTTATTTTTTCTTCTTTCCCCTCTATTTGCTCTTGTAACTCATCTAAAATATCCAATATTTGATCTGCTTCTTCATTACTTATAATTATATTTTGTTCTGATTGATTAAACTGAGCAAAATCATTTAAGGATGGAGTAGCCCTATTATTTTGATTTTTGCTATAAGCTAATAATTCAGTTGCTACATCTAAAAAACCTTCCAAAAAATGATTATCAACTTTATTTCGGCCCATTGTTCCACCTCCAAATCCAAAATTTAATAAAAACAAGGAGGCATAATAACCGCCTCCTCAGTAATTAACCTAATTAGTCACAACATTTCTTTTTAATAATAGCTGCTATAGCATCAACTGGAATAAAGATTTTATCGTCATCATCTAATAAGGTAACTAATCCACATTTTCGATTTACATCACAGACCATTCCTTCTTGTCTACAACAGCAAAAACAATCATTACAACTTCCACCAGATTTTAAAATACAAATAACTGTTTCACACTCAAATTGTTTTAAACAATCTAATAAGCCATCACAACCTCTTTTATCATCGCAACCTTCAATTTGAATTTGATCTGCCATCTCAATTCCTCCTTTCAATTTTTTCTAGTATATAATATGCCTAACAATGAAAATCTGTTAATATTAAATCAACCTGGAAATAAACAAGGAGGCATACTAGCTGCCCCCTTAAATAATTAATCTGCTTAGCAACAACATTTCTCTTTAATAACTGCTGCTATAGCATCAACTGGAATGAAGATTTTATTATCTTCATCATCCAACAGTATAACTAATCCACATTCTCGATTCACATCACACACAAGTCCTTCTTGTCTGCAACAACAGAAACCATCACCACAACTTCCACCTGCTTTGACAACAATAACAACTCTTTTACAGTCAAATTTTTCTAAACAATCTAATAAACTATCAAATCCTCTTTTATCACAATCATCATGTCTTTGAATTTCATCTGCCATCTCAAATCCCTCCTTTCTACTTTTTCTAATATATAATATGACTAACAATAAAAAACTGTTAGTATTAAATTGCCAAAAAATAAAAAAGCTTTGCTCAAAAGCAAAGCCTAAAAACAAAAATTTATTTTTTTAAATCTGCAAATTCTTGCGTATACATTTTTCCATAAGGACCCCCAACAATAATTCCTACTCCCAAATGGGTGAAATTAGGATCTAAAATGTTTTCTCTATGCTGTTGACTATTCATTAATTCCTGATGAGCTAATTCGACTACTGAAGCACCTGCAATATTTTCTCCAGCTAAATAATAATTAATATCCAAAGATTTGAACATATTAAAAGGGGAACCATAAGTGGGCGATTGATGATCAAAATAATCGTTCCTAATCATATCTGTTGATTTCTCTCTAGCTATTCTAACTAATCTATAATCCAATTCTAATTTTTCTAGCCCTTCTTTTTGCCTCGCCTGATTAACTAATTCTATCATCTTTTCTTCAACACTTGTAACCTCTTTTATTTCTTTATCTTTCCAGTCAATATTTGCTTGATTCTCTAAATCGGTTTGCTTATTATCTACGCTTTCTGAGCTATCAAAGCCAATTAATTTATCAAGAAAAAAAAGAGCTAATAAACTTCCTAATATTTTAATAAAAGTATTATCCTGCTCCAATCCTGCAAAAGCATATGCAGTAGTTGTATATCCTACAGCTAATATTGGAAAAATCATTAGAAAAATTAATATAATAGCTATTAATTGCTTCATCTGTTGCTACGATCTCCCTCCTAAATACATTAACAATCAAATAATTTTAATTACTATTTCTAATTGCTGATTTATTATAACATATCTACTTATAGGATTAATAATGTAAGTTATGGTAATCAAAAAGTAATATTTAAAGCTTCAATTACATTATTAATATTATTGCAAACACTACTTTTCTGTGACCCCGCAAATAATAATCCTACAGCTTGATTACGACTATTAACTACTAAGGCGCCACTATCTCCTGGTTGAGAAAATGGTTCAGTAACTATCTGGTCGGTAAATAACGCAGTCTCTTCTTCTGTTAATTGAACATTAATAGTGGCATTAATAGCCTTTATTCTAGCAGTAGTAAGGCCACTTGTTCTACCACTTTTCTTTACTTTCATCCCTACTTTAGCATCGGCAATATCATTTACTGCCCCAATACCTAATATTTCTTCACTTATCATAGCTTCAGATTTAGGTTTAGCTAAAGCACAGTCTACTTTGTTTTCTAAAATAACTGGTTTAACTCGATAGGGTAAATTGAACATGGATCCTAAACCACCAGCTAATCTTTCTAATCCAGACATAAAAGGACAATCATTAGAATTTTGATTATAAATTGGAATGAATCTGTTTAGATGACCAATTAAATCACTGTCAATCTGTCCGCCATCATAGCTACCTGGTTGCAAAACTGGGTCTCCTCTTTTGGCTTTACCATCTTTACCATTACTTATATTAGCTAACACATGATTATTCGATAATATCAACTGTTCATTAGTCTTTTTATCTCTTACCACAGCGCCAAAAGTTCCTGCTGTAATCTTATAATGACCTATACTCACTCCTGGTTGAGCCGGTCGGTTTCCTGTTGTCCTAAGTCCATCACTAGCAGATAAAAGTTCTACTTTGCCAACTTCTATAACATCCGTTTGTTCTTCTTCAATATTCTGTGGTACAATATGTTCTTGATCTAAATCTTCTTCACTCAATTTTTCTTCTACTAACACTACAATACTTTCTTTATCAGTTAATTTATTCTGAACTTGTTTATAGCCATAGCCCACTCCAACAACATTATCCAATTCAAAAAACTTATCCTTATATTTTTCTATAATTTTTTTTATTTTTTCCACGATACCCCTCCTTTCACTTATTGCAGTATATTCATCACCCACTCCAATTCGTGAAAGGAAAATCTTAAATCAAATAAAAAAAGGCAGATATGCATTGCAGCATACCTGCCTTTTGAAATCAAAAAACCCCTCACAAGGATGAGGAGTTAAACACTAATACAGCCAATTCTCATATTATTTTCTTTTATTTTGACTTCAACAGTTTCAGTCAATACATCAGCATAACTATATGACATTCGGCGTGGAGTCTGGTCATCTTTAACTTTAATTACAAATACATTGGGGTATGTTTCTACTAAAATACCTTCTTTTTGAATGATTTTTCTTCGACCTTGGTTTGCTTTCAACTGTACTTCTTTACCTACAAAAGAGTCTAGATCGCTTTTGATCTGAGTGAGAATATTATTTCCCATTTCAGCCCACCTTTCATTTTCAATCATTTTAAGTAATTATACCACAATTACATTTTTATGTCAAGGTATAAATTATACCAGAAAGAAATTGGGATGTCAATGGTTATTTATTAAATAATTTAAATAAGGCATTACTCAAGCTACAAAATTGGTCTAAACTTAACTTTTCTGCTCTTCTTCTAGAATCTATATCTACCTCTTCCAATGCTTGGTCTACCAAGTCACGACTTAAATTAATATTTGCTGCTTTACTTAAAGAATTCCTAATCGTTTTTCTCCGTTGCTGAAATCCTGCATTGACGATTTTAAAGAAAAATTCCTCAGATAATACATTTATAGGAGGCTCCTCTAATACATTTAGAGAAACGACGGCAGAATGAACTTTTGGTTGAGGAATAAAAACAGTCGGAGGTACATCAAATAATATTTCTGCTGTAGTATGAAACTGAATTCCAATTGATAATATTCCATAATCTTTACCACCAGGAGAGGCAACCATTCTTTCAGCAACTTCCCTCTGAACCATAAATACTATTTGTTCTACATTAAATTGTTCTTCTAATAATCTCATCACAATCGGGGTTGTAATATAGTATGGTAAATTTGCTACAATTTTATACTTCCCATCAACTAGTTGATCAAAGTCAACTTCTAAAGCATCACCGAATACCACCTCTACATTATCATATTCTGCTAACGTTTCATCTAGAACTTCTTCTAACCTCTGGTCTACTTCTACTGCTACAACATTACCTGCCACTTCTGCTAACTTTTGGGTTAGGGCACCAATTCCTGGGCCAATTTCAATTACAGTATCATCAGCACTTACATTTGATTGAGCAACTATTTTATCCAATATTTTACTATCTACCAAAAAATTTTGGCCCAAACTTTTTTTCAATTCTAAATTATGTTTGTCTAATAATTCCTTAGTTTTATCAGGCTTTGCAATATCCATTATTAATCATCACCTCTATTAATATTTTCGTATGCTGTTATCAATTCTTGTTTACTAATTCCATAACTATTTAACCGACTCAAAAACTGCTTTCCATTAGCATAGCCAATCCCTAACTCTTGACCAATCTTTTTTCTTAATTGTCTAGCATTAGATGACCCTAATAAACCTAATTCAATTAATTGCTGTTTTGTAAACTCTTTGCGTTGCTTTTGATAGCTAACTTTAGCCTTATTTAAGGCTTCTCTAATCACTTCTGGACCAGCATTTTCAATACCTATATCATCTCCCTCAATAGCTTGCGCTTGAGACAGATAAGCATCTTTACAACCAGTTACCTGCTTTTTAATCCTTTTTCTAATCAAATTACCGGCATGGTCAGGATCAGTAAAAATAATTATTCCTTTATTTTCCTGAGCTAATTTTATTCTTTTGATTACTTCATCGCTTAGAGAAAAGCCATGAGTAATAATCAACTCTGCATTAACAGCTCGTTTAACTGCTTCTAAATCATCTCTTCCTTCTACAACAATAACTTCTTTAATCACATTTATCACCTTCAACATTTAAGTGTATTCTAACCATATTAATTGTATATTATAATCTACTAAAATACAAATTAAGCACTAAGCAAAAAAATCGAGTGGTCATGAAAATCATAACCACTCGATTAGTAATTAAAAAATTATTCTATTTTACACTTCCTAAGGTCAATCCTCCAACT
>JBNJDB010000006.1:0-26938 GCA_051744465.1 Bacillota bacterium
TCATAATTTTCTTCTATACCTAACATCTGATTAGCACAAACACTAGTAAATGCCAACGGATGAAAAGATAATAAAACCTTTTGTCCCGCAAAATCAGATAATTTAACTTGATTATCATCTTGATCAGTCAAAGTAAAATCAGCAACTTTAGTTCCTACCTCAATAGTCATTAAAATCACCCTTTCTATGTTTTGAACGATAATGATTACTATTATTAATATTATAACCCTTCTAGCTCGAGATGTCAATGCTATAGACTATTAATCCCCCCTTTAAATTAAAAACTAACCAGGACATCTTGTCCTGATTAGCTGTCTATTTCTGTTTCGATTTGCTTTTGTTTTTTTATTTTCAATTCTCAATTTTAAATTATCAATTACCTTTACTGGCTATAACTCCCACCATCATGCACCTCAAAACTCCAATTATCCCCTTCATTATTATCCCAATTATTTGCTGCATCCTTAAAACAAAAATTGAAGCGATCAGTTGTATTTATTTTCACTTCTGCCTTCCATTTTCCTTCTTCTGCTTCTTTCATCTGAATACTAGTGATATCACGCCATTTATCATTAAATCCTACTCCTGCATGTAAGTATACTTGATCAGTTTCCGCTTGAGATAATGACCCTTTATATAAAATCGTCACTCTTTCTCCAGCAGTAATTGGTGTTGGTTTAACTTCTATATTATAATTATCCATTATCTATTCCCCCCTATATATATTGAATACTCTCAGCTAATTTTATCACTATTATCATAACACTACACTAGATTGCCAATTACCATCTCCCAAACAAATTAACAATTGAGAATGGAAAATTGATAATTGACAATTAAAACCACAAAACCAACTTCTAAATCTAACAATTAAATGATTTATAGATAATGCACTTTTAAAAAATTTATTTAATTTAGCTGAGAACATTATCAATACTAGTATATCTCTTTAAATTATTTTTATAGCAGGAAAATATTAGTTTTTCTGAAGGAATAAGTTACTAAATACTTTGATTAAGACTCCTACAATAGTTACTAAAAAGATCGCACTAAAAGCAAAAATAATAACTAACTTCCAAGATAAAGATAATTCCGGGCCAACCGCCCTTAAAGTAGTCAATTCCCCTTCTTCTAAATCAAAACTACCCAAAACTTGTTTCTGACTTAATCCTTCCGGCACTAAAGTATCAATTACATTCGGATTCAATTCACTATCAGTGCCCCCACTGAAGTTCCAATCACCCCCCTCAGCAGTTACCTTCCTATAATTATCATAGCTAAATCCATCTAAAGAACCAACTAAAACATAATAATATGCTTCCGACAAATCTCCCAATTTGTCACGAGGAATAATAACTTTAATAGAATTATCTTGCTCTAGTTTTACTTCAACATCACGCAAATTATCATATTCTTTGGTTTGCTTAGTTACTTCAAAGTACTCCACATTCCATCCTGTAATTTTAATCAACTGATTCCAGGGATGTTGTTTCTCAAACTTAAGATTAGCCCCTTGTTTAAAAGTCTCTCTACTACCACCATCAGCATTATCAATATAAACCTGAATTAATTGGTGACTAAAGCCATATTTTGCCTGCCAAGGATTCGTTATTTCCCTAAATTGAAATTGAAAAATATAATTATCAGTTCCTTCTACTACTTTAAAATAAGTCAAATCAAACAGACCATTATTATTTCTAAATTGACTATCTTGTGGATAAATATAACTACCCGGGCCATAATCATCCTCAACAGCATCTTTCATCTCAAAAATAACCTTTCCATCTGCATAACAAGTTGCCGTCACTAACACAACTATAAACAAAGTAAAACAGAATAATCTAATTCCCTTCATTATATTCGCTCCTTTATTACAATTATTAACCTACAAGACTGACAACTTCTCTTTATCTATTTTTATGAGCGAAAATGAAATTTAGAAGGTAATTTGTTCGTGAAAATTATAAACTTCCCTCAAAACAAATTTTAGCTTTTTAATTACTAGCTTTCAACTCATGTAGTTCAAGTTAGATTCTTTTATTGCTAATTAATTAC
The DNA here is from genome assembly GCA_051744465.1 of Bacillota bacterium. Taxonomy (GTDB): domain Bacteria; phylum Bacillota; class Halanaerobiia; order Halobacteroidales; family Halobacteroidaceae; genus Halanaerobacter. The sequence goes on from JBNJDB010000006.1 coordinate 2,056, forward strand.
GCAAGTTAAGTGCTTTGTTTTATTATTCACTTACTAACTGTTTACTTGTTTCTTTTAATTATCCATTCTCAATTATCAATTATCAATTGCTTTATTACTTGGTACCCAGATTGACCAACCTTCTTCTGCGCTAGCTTTTACTTTGAAATCAGCTATTCCTCTATCATCAGTCTTAATCTCCTCACTAACATTTCCGGTATAATCATAAAAAAGAGTATTATCTTGTTGCGAATTGATCGTTTTAGTGATCATACCACCACTATCAGCTTGAGTAATCATCATTACCAAGCCACTATTAGGAACTTCCAAGCTACCTGCTCTAATATACGAATAAGTATTATAATCATTACTACTACTTTCATAACTTGGCCCGTAAGCAAACTTTTGTCGAGCTGCTATCAATTTATCCAAATCTTCTTGCATGCCCCAAATATAATAGTCTTTCCAATAAACACAAGGCACTCCTTCAGCCCGCATCAAAATATAGGCATAAGCCTGCTGTTTGCGTTTACTAATCGATTTATTCTCGCCATCACGGTCTGTATCATGATTATCTACAAAAGTTACTGCTCTATCTTCATAGCCACTTTGATTGACTAAACCCGCCCCACCAAACCATCTTAAATCTAATTCCCCATCCCTTAATTTAGTAAAAGCACTACGGAGCGGAAAATCAAATACTTGTAACTTCTCATGACCTACTTGCTTAAGATAATTTACTAACGAAGCCGAATCTTCTTCCCACGACTCACCAATAAAAGATATGTCTTTCTCTGTTTGTTCTTGCAGATGAGAAATAAACTCTGCAATAAAGTCATTATCAACATGCTTACTAGCATCTAACCTAAATCCATCAAAATTAATCTCATCAACTATCCACTTGCCCCATGACTTAACCTCTTCACGCACCTCAGGATTTTGATAGTCAATATCTGCCCCCATAATATAATCTTCACCATACGAGCCATCCCATTCTTTATTAGCAAATAAATATTTGCCAGCCCGTCTAGTTCTTTGATTCCAATCAACACCATCAAAACAGTTCCAATTCCATTCAAAATCACTATATTTATCACGAGAAAAATTAAATTTTGTCCAGACCTCAGCTAATTCACCAGATTTCAACTCTACTATTTCTGATTCATCAGCCCCTAAACGATGATTTAATACTGCATCATAAAGAATGTCAATCCCTTGTTGATGAAGAACTTCAATCGCCTCTTCTAACTCTTCTTTAGTTCCATACTTAGTACGGACTGTCCCCTGTTGCTCAAACTCACCTAAATCCCACAAATCATAAGTGCCATATCCAACATCATGCCTACCAGCTTTCCCTTTATTAGCCGGAGGTAACCATACTGAAGTGATTCCTAAATTAGCTAATTCTTCTGCTCGCTGAGCCAATAATATCCATAAATCATTTTCCTCCGGATATTTAGTAGCATACTCCCCTTGTTGCATCTCCCAATAGAAAGCTTGCATTATCACTGAATTCATGATTTGCCCCCCTCTGTAATTAACCCTAAAAAATTAATCGTGAGCTTTGAGCCAACAGCTCATTACTCACGACTAAATAATTTATTATTAACTCTAGTTCCTTTTAATTGCTAGGTACCCAAGTTGACCAACCATTATCTTCTGATTGATGCACCTTAAACTCAGCATAACCATCTTCATCAGTAGTAATCGGCTCTTTTATATTTCTAGAATAATCATAAAAAGTAGTATCTGGGTGATTAGTCTTTATCTTTCTAGTAGCTACTTCTCCTGAAGTTCCGACACTAATCATTGCTACCAGACCAGTATTAGGATGTTCTTCTAGTCCTTCGCGAACATAAGAATAAACTCCATCGCCATTATTATCAACTTCACGTCCTGGTCCATAAGCATAATTCTTTCTAACCTTAAGCAATCTTTTTAAATCTTCTTGAGCATCAGAATTATATAAATCCTTCCAAAAGACCATTGGATATCCTTGCTCCCGAGTTAACATATAAGTATAAGCTTGCAGTTGGCGATGCATAATAGGCGTCTTATGGGAGCCAGCATCACGACTTGTATCATGATTATCTACAAACATAACTGCTCTATCTCCATACATTGGATCATTAACTAAGCCCATCGAATCCAAAGAAGACATATTTAAAGACCCATTACTTAGTTCTGTAAAAGCATTACGTAGTGGAAAATCAAATAACTTTAAGTTCTCATTTCCAATCCCATTAATAAAGAACCGCAAACCCATTGTACTTTCAATCCACGCTTCACCTACAAAGAATATATCTTTCTCGCTACTTTCTTGGACATGAGTTAACCATTCACTAAGATAATTAGAATCAATATGCTTAACAGCATCTAATCTATAACCATCAAATCCAATCTCATTAACTAACCAACTACCCCATTCTTTAATCTCATGTTGCACATTTTCATTTTCATAATCCACATCAGCAGCCATTAAATAATCCTTGCCATAGGTATCATCCCAACTCTTACCTCGGAAGTTCTTAGAACCAATTTCACCGCGTTCAGCCCCATAATCTACTCCATCAAATGCTTTCCAATTCCATTTGAACTCATCAGCTTTACTATAATATTTCTGACGACCCTTTAACGGACTAAAATTACTATATGATTTAATTGTTTCTCCACCTTTTAAAGGTGCTTCTTCTAGATTATTTTCACCATGAGCTATACGCTGATTTAAAACCCCATCATAATAAACTTCAATATCCTGTTGATGCAACTCAGAAATCGCCTGTTCTAACTCTTCTTTACTGCCATATTTTGTTTCAGTACTACCAGCCTGTTCGAACTCACCTAAATCCCATAAATCATAAGCAGCATAACCTTCATCCTCTTGATTATGAGCTTTATTAGCCGGAGGAACCCATAACGAAGTGATCCCTAACTTAGAAAATCCTGGAGCGCGATCCCCTAATAACTTCCATAATTCCTTCTCTTCTGGATACTTTTCTGCATAATCTCCAGTTCCAATCTCCCAATAAAATGATTGTAATATTGTATCATTCTTTTCCTCTACTTGAGGATATGAAGTAGGTTCCGTAACAAATTGATATTCATTAACTAACTCATTACCTGCTTCATCTAAGACTGAAATAGTTAACTTATAATCAGCAATTGGTTTTAAATCAAGCTCACTAATTATTAGTTCATTTCCTTCTTTAGCTACTGTTAAATCTTTTTTCTCCTGCTCATTTTCCTGCAAAACAACGTCTACATCATCTAAATCACGACTAAACTCTAAGTTAATTTCATCTACCTCTGGAGTAACTCCCTCTTCTTTATAATTAGTCATATTAGAATCAGTTACTGCAAACTCCCCCGGCTGAAAACAACCTCCCACAAAAGTTACTAACAATAAAACTACTACTAAACTCAATAATTTCTGATTTAATTTCACAATAAAACCCCTTTCATTTTTAATCTAAAACTTTGAATAATTAAAAGCACTTCCAAACAATCTATATGCTATTTTTTCACTAATTACTAGGTATCCATGTTGACCAACCAGCCTTTTGAGATTGCTGTACCTTGAACTCACCATAACCATCTTCATCAGTAGTTACTGCTTCTTTTATATTTCTAGTATAATCATAAAAAGTAGTATTTGGCTTGTTCGTTTTAATTCGTTTAGTTGCTACTTCTCTAGAATTACCTAAACTAATCATTGCTACTAAACCGGTCCGTGGCTTATCTTCTAGGCCATCCCGAACATAAGAATAAACTCCATCACCATTATTATCTACTTCACGCTCAGGACCATAAGCATAATGCTTGCGAATTTCTAATAACTTATCTAATTCCTTCTGGTAATCATTTTGGTAGTAATCCTTCCAATAAACCATTGGCTTCCCTTCTGCTCGCGTTAAAATATAAGTATAAGCCTGCATCTTCCGCTTATTAATTGGAGCATTATATTCAGTAACATCTCTACCCGTATCATGATTATCTACAAAAGTAACAGCCCGCTGACCATTAGTTTCATCATTTACTAAACCAGCACTGCCAAGCGAAGAAACACTAGCCGTCCCTGATTCAAATTGCTTAAATACATTGCGTAAAGGAAAATCAAAAACTGCTAAATCTTGATTATCAACCTCTGACAAATAAAATGATAATCCCATTTTATTATCAATCCATGACTCTCCTACAAAAAATACATCTTTATCAGTATTTTCTTGTACAGTAGATAACCATTGATCGATAAAATTAGAATCAATATGCTTACTAGCATCAATTCTAAAACCATCAAATCCAATATCGTCTATTATCCAACTACCCCACTCATTAAGTTCATCTATAACTTTTTCACTTTGATAATCAATATCAGCTCCCAATAAATAGTCTTTATCATAAGTCTGATCCCACTCTTTACCTTGGAAAGTCTGAGGGGTAATCTCACCTCTATTAGCATCATAATCTACTCCATCAAATTGTTTCCAATTCCACTCCCATTCATCAGCCTTACTATAGTATTGCTCTCGCCCCTTCAAATTAGAAAAATCGGTATAAGACTTAATCTCTTTACCAGATTTCAAAACAGTCCTCTCTAAATTACGATCTCCAGTACCAATTCTATGATTTAAAACAGCATCATAGTAGACACTAATATCATTTTTATGCAAATCAGCTATCGCTGCCTCTAACTCTTCTCTAGTTCCATACTTAGTTCTAACCCCACCAGCTTGGTCAAATTCTCCTAAATCCCATAAATCATAAACTCCATATCCTACATCATTAGGACTTTGGCCCTTATTAGCAGGTGGCACCCAAATTGATGTAATTCCTAATTCAGCAAATTTATCTGCTCTCTTTGCTAACAAATTCCACAAATTGACTTCCTCAGAATATTCATCAGCATAATCCCCTTTACCTAATTCCCAATAAAAAGATTGCAATAATGTTTCATTTTGCTCAGAAACTTGAGGATGTGTAGCTGGCTTAGTAGTGAATTGATAACTATTAGTTAGCTTTTGCCCATCAACATCCTTAGCTACTATCACTAACTTATAATCAGCAATTGGAACTAATTCAAAATCCTTAATCACTAATTGCTGATCACTAATATCAGTTTCAAATTGATCCACTTCCGTACCATTTTTTAATAAAGTTACTTCTGTTGTAGCAAGCTCTTGGTTAAATTCCAAACTGATCTCTTCAGTATCTGCAGCAACTCCTGACTGCTGATAATCAGCTAAATTAGAATTAACTACAGCTAAATCACTATCTTGCTTGCATGCTACTAAAGTAAAGACTACAAGCAAAATTGCTATTAAACTAATTATTTTTTTATTAGGCATAAAATAATATCTCTCCTTTCAAATCATTTCTAATCATACTAAATTAATTCGATAAATAATTACATTATCCTTTATCAAAATTTAATCTTAACTAGTAACAGAAAAACAATAGAGACAAAGCAACCCCATCAGGTTTTACAGACTAATTCTAAAATAAACAAAAAGAGTTCCCCGAAAGTGGGCAACTCATAAAAGTTATATGTTATCTATCATAAAGTTCTTCTTCTATATTTTGTTTTAATTCATCAATTTTACGTCTAGCCCGTTGCAAAGCATTGTCAACTGTTTTAACACTGCTAGCAATTTCCTTTGCAATTTCTTTATAAGACTTACCTTGAATATAACGATCAAAAACTTCCCATTCCAATTCTGTCAACATATCTTTTAATTGACCAGTTACTTCCTTAACCAACTCACAATTAACATAATTTCGTTCTGGATCATCTTGTTGATCAGGTAATATATCTAACAAAGTCCGCCCCCGACCTCCATCATCCTTAGAATATTTTAATTTCTTATCAATTGAAGTTGAGTTATTAAGCGGCATATGCTTTTGACGATTTGCTGTTTTGATCGCAGAAATAAGTTGTCGATTAACACATAAATGAGCAAAACCACGAAAAGAAGCTTCTCTTTTCACTTTATAATCTCTTATAGCCTTATAGAGTCCAACCAATCCCTCTTGAATTACATCATCGTTGCCAAGTCCCTTAATATAAAATAATTTAGATTTTGCATAAACAATATCAATATTATTGTCAATTAAATATTCCTCAGCAAGTTTATCACCATTTTGTGCTAACGCAATTACATTATGTTCATCCATCTGTTCATATTTATTACTCCAATCAGGCTTCTGATCATATTGGCCGCTCATTATATCCCCACCTTAGTCTATTTTTATGATGGCAAATCATTAGTAAACATTGTTAATTATACTACATTTTTCTCAAAAAGTCAACGCTAATTAATTGATTTCTAAAAGCAATATCACATCTGACAATAGATTGTCTAAATTTCCTCCAGCAACTTTATAAATTATTACAACTAATACAATAACTAAACTCAACAAAAAACCTAATTCTATAAACGACATATTCTGAACTTTCATTTGAATCGCTCCGTAAATAACTCAGTAGTAATAACATTATAGCACATAATTCTAAATAAAAAAAGGCAGGTAGAAAAATTTCCTACCTGCATTGAAATTAATTTATTTAATTTCTTTCTCTTTCTTTAAATCTTGTATGCAATAAATGGTGTGATTCTCCACCTAAAGGCTCACCTAAGAACTCATCATACAATTTAATAATTTTTGGATTTTCATGAGATTTTCTAATACTTTTAGCTCCATCCATATTCTTTAATCCAGTACCTCGTTTTTCTTTCTTCTCATCATTAGCAGGAATTGGTTGACCTCCACCACCAACACAGCCATACGGACAAGCCATAATCTCAATAAAGTCATACTTAGAATTACCAGCACGAACTTCATCTAAGATTTCAGCAGCATTAGCTAGTCCACTAGCAATAGCTACATTAACAGTTTCATCACCAATTTCTATTTCAGCCTCATTAATACCTTCAAACCCTAACTCCAGTCGTCCTAAAGGTTCTCCAGTCAACTCTTCTTTAACAGTTCTCAGAGCTGCTTCTGATACCCCACCAGTAGTTCCGAAAATATTTGCTGCTCCTGTTGAAGTACCCATCATATCATCATAGTCTTGCTCTTCTAAATTAGAAAAATCAAGCCCGACTTCTTTAATCATTCTAGCTAATTCACGAGTAGTTAATACAGCATCCGTTTCAGAACCAGTATCAATTAATTCCTGACGATCCATCTCAAACTTTTTAGCTGTACAAGGCATAACTCCCACTACATAAACATCTTCTGGATCTAAATCCACCTGCTCGGGATAATAACTTTTAGCAATTGCCGAAAACATAGACATCGGTGACTTAGCAGAAGATAAATTATCCATCAAATCTGGATAGTTATGCTCACAGAATTTAACCCACCCTGGACAACAAGAAGTAATATGCGGTAAGTTTTTATCCCCTTGGAATCTCTGGATGAATTCATTTCCTTCTTCCAAAATAGTTAAATCGGCACCAAAATCAGTAGAAAATACTTTATCAAAGCCTAATTTTCTTAGCGCAGAAGCCAATTTATTAGTAACAATTGTTCCAGTTTCTATACCAAATTCTTCCCCCATAGTAGCTTGAATTGTTGGTGCAGTTTGTACAACTACATGCTTATCTTCATCTTCTAACAGATCCCAAACTTGCTTAATAGAACTTTTTTCAGTGATAGCTCCTGTAGGACAAACTGTTGCACATTGACCACAATTAGCACAATTAATCTCACTCTGTGGCATATCAAAAGCAGTTGTCACAATAGAATTAAAACCTCGATCAGTAAATTCTAAAGCAGATACCCCTTGTACTTCTTCACAAGCCCTTACACATCGACCACATAAAATACATTTGCTCGGTTCTCTCTTTAAAGCAGGTCCTACATCATCAACTTCATAATCAGTTGTTGCTCCAGAAAATCCAATTTCATTAACTCCTAAATCATAAGCTACATCTTGTAATTCACACATTCCATTTTGATCACAAGTCAAACATTCATTCGGATGATTAGCCAATAATAATTCTAAATTAGTTTTTCGTGCTGTTCTAGCTTTAGCACTATTAGTACTAATCTTCATTCCATCGCTTACTGGTGTTACACACGAAGCTAATAGATCATTGCTTTCTTCATTTTCCACTACACAAATTCGACAAGAACCAAATTCAGTTAAATCAGGATGATAACAAAGAGTTGGTACTTCTATACCTACTTTTTCTGCCGCTTCTAATATAGTAGCATCCTCTTTTACTTCAACTTCCTGATCATCTATTGTTAAAGTAATCGCCATTTTTTTCACTCCTTTAATAATTTCTTAAGCCTGAGAAATAGCATCTACCGGACATTCAGTCTCACAAGCTCCACACTCAATACAAGTTTCTTCATCAATTATATGCGCTTCTCCTTGTTCTCCATCAATTGCATCAACTGGACAAACACTAACACAAGCAGTACAACCAATACAAGTCTCTTCATCAACAACATAGTAACCAGCAGTTAATTCATCACAAACACCAGCTGGGCAAGAATCATCATAAATATGAGCTTCATACTCATCTCGGAAAAATTCTAAAGTACTTAATACTGGGTTAGGCGCAGTCTGCCCTAAGCCACACAAAGAAGTACTTTTAATAGTTTCAGCTAATTTTTCTAATTCTTTAATATCTCCTGCTTCGCCTCTGCCAGAAGTTATCTTTTCTAACATCTCTAACATTCTTTTAGTTCCTTCTCGACATGGTGTACATTTTCCACAAGACTCACTTTGAGTAAAGTCAAGGAAAAATCTCGCTACATCAACCATACAAGTATCTTCATCCATCACTACTAATCCACCAGATCCCATCATTGCTCCAGCTTCAATTAATGAATCATAATCAATAGGTAAATCTAAGTGCTCATCCGTTAGGCAACCACCAGATGGTCCACCAATTTGAACGGCCTTAAAGTCTTTACCGCCACCAATTCCACCACCAATATCATAGATGATTTCTTCGATTGTAATACCCATTGGAACTTCAGCTAATCCTGTATTATTAATATTACCAGTTAAGGCAAATACTTTTGTTCCCTTACTTCCTTCTGTACCAACCTTATTATATTCATCAGCACCTTCACGAATAATATAAGGTACATTAGCAAGACTTTCAACATTATTAATATTAGAAGGTTTACCAAATAAACCACTTTGTGCTGGGAACGGTGGGCGAGGTTTTGGCATACCACGTTTACCTTCAATAGAAGCCATTAAAGCAGTTTCTTCACCACAAACAAAAGCTCCTGCTCCTGCTTTTATCTGTAAATCAAAGTCAAAGTCACTATCAAATAATCCTTCACCTAATAAGCCATATTCTTCTGCTTGATCAATTGCCTTCTGCAATCGGTCTATAGCCAATGGATATTCAGCCCGAACATAAACATATCCTTCATCTGCTCCAATTGCATAACCAGCAATAATCATACCTTCAATAATCCGATGTGGATCCCCCTCTAATAAACTCCGATCCATAAATGCACCAGGGTCACCTTCATCAGCATTACAAATAACATATTTTTTATCGTTATCTTCACCAGCAGCAAATTGCCATTTCAGTCCAGTTGGAAATCCGCCACCTCCACGTCCTCGCAGACCTGAATCTTTAATTTCATCAATAACTTCGCTAGGTTCCATTTCAGTTAATACTTTTCCTGTTGCTTCATAACCATTTCTAGCAATATATTCTTCAATATTTTCAGGATCAATTTTACCACAATTAGATAAAACAATCCGCTGTTGTTTACTATAAAAATCTATATCTGTATAAGATGGTATCTTATCATCAGACATTGGCTCATTAAACAATAATCGCTCAACTGTTCTTCCTTTTAGAATGTGTTCTTCTACTAACTCTTCCATATCTTCAGGAGTAACTTCACAATAAAAAACTCCTTCAGGATACATAATCATAATTGGCCCTTTTTCACAAAAACCATGACATCCTGTTTCAACAATCTTTATTTCTTCTTTTAAATCTTTATTTTCCAGTTCTTCTACTAGAGCATCTTGCACTTCTTTACAGCCCGAAGATACACAGCCTGTTCCTCCACAGACCAAAATATGTGATCTATAAATTGATTGTTCCACTTTTTCTACCTCCTTAAAATTAATTAATCTTCTAACCTAGCAACTACTAAATCATCCACTACGCTACCATTAACTACATGACTACTGATAATCTTACTCGCATCACTAGTCTCTACTTCACCATAAGTAACTCTATCTTCACCAGGCAATTTAACATCAACTAATGGTTCTTTTTCGCACATTCCAATACAACCAGTTTGACTAACAATTACATCTAAATCTCTTTTATCAATTTCTTTCATAATTTCTTGCAAAATATCTCGTGCTCCAGCCGCAATACCACAAGTTCCCATACCTACAATAATTTCTACTTTATCGCCTGATTCTCTATTTTGAATATCTTTTTGAGCTTTCTCACGTAAATCTTTTAATTCATCTAATGATTTCACAATAATCACCCCCGAATTGGTCTTGAAATACTTCTAGTTAAATAAATTGAGAATTGAAAATGGAAAATTGACAATTAAGGCTGTAAAATCAATTTCACAGCATAATAATTAAATTATCCATATTTAAAATAACTCTAAGAAAATTTTATTGGATTCAACTAATATCGCTAGTTTTATTCTAACCAATTTAATCCGCTTCACTTGTCTTTTGAAGTTGTTCTAAGCCTTCAGTTAAATATTCTTCTATCCAAGCTACTATATCAGAATTGTTGATTTTAACATCACCAATTCTCCCTTTTATCTCCCGAGTATCAAAAATAAATTGGTCCCCATCAGTTTGATGCTCATAAAGCAAATCAATATCTGGATTAGACACCACAAAACTAATTATTGTTCCAATAATATTCCCCAATGGTGCTCGATCAATATGACTATATTGAAATTTAGCCTCTAACTCAGTGCCTCTCCCAGAAACAGAATCCAAGTTGAAATCACCATTACATCTTTCAGCAGCTTCTTTAAATAATGGCAATCCTAAACCAACTTCACGTGTAGTTCGAGAAGTTACAAATGGGTCTAATACTTGCTCTTGACTTTCTTGGTCCATTCCTACCCCATTATCACTAATTTTAATTGTTAATTGGTCTGCTGCCTGACTTTCAATTATTACTAACTTAATCAAATCAGCTTCAGCAGCAATTGAATTCTGAATTATATCTAAAATGTGCAATGATAGTTCGCGCATTTTATTGATATTCTTCTAAGATTTCTGGAACTTGCTCAGGAGTTAACCGACCATGAGTCTCATCATTAACCATAATAACTGGAGCTAAACCACAGGCCCCAATACAAGCCACAGACTCTAAAGTAAATTCAAGATTTTCAGTAGTTTCACCATCTTCAACCCCTAATTCATCCTGTAACTTTTCTAAAATAGCCTCTCCTCCACGTACATGACAAGCAGTTCCCATACAAACTCTAACAATATTTTCTCCTCGTGGTTCTAAATGAAATTGAGAATAAAAAGTTGCTACACCATAAACCTGACTAAATGATAATCTTAAATACCCTGCAATATCTCGCAAAACTTCCTTCGGCAAATAGCCATATTCTTCTTGAGCCTCTTGTAGAATTGGAATTAAATATCTTTCTTTTTTCTTATAATCTTCTAATAATTCCTGCAGTGGCGCTAAAAATTCTTCTTTGTTCTGATCCTCATTTCCACACTGACATACCATATTTTCTACCTCCTGTCTTTTTTCTTGTGAACATGTTCACTATATTGATTAGTTTCTATGTCATTATACTTCGCTAGTTAGTCTTTTGTCAAAATTGATATTTTATTAACAATCATTTTTCGACATGATTTTTTTCAACAAAAATAAAAAGTCGGCCACTGCCGACTCAGGATAAAATCTGGTTTTAGTTTAAGTTTTAGTTTAAGCTTAGACTCAGACTTATACTCAGACTTATACTTAATCATAAGTCTGTAAAATTTTATTTACTATATTTGTAGTCGATGCCCCTTTTATTTCCGAAACTAATTCAATCTGACCACCATATTGTTGCACAATCTCTGCTTCGGGTAAATCATCTATACTATAATCTCCACCTTTAACATAAATATCAGGCTTCAATTGAGAGATTACATTCTTTGCTGTCTGATCAGAGAAAATTGTTACGTAATCAACCATTTCTAAATTAGATAACATCTCCGCCCGTTCATCTTGAGGTATCAAAGGTCGCTTATCTCCTTTTAAATTTTTAACAGACGAATCACTATTGAGTCCAACTACTAATAAATCACCTTTAGATTTAGCTTGCTCTAAATATCTAGTATGCCCAATATGCAATAAATCAAAACAACCATTAGTAAATACAACTTGTTGACCAGTTGCCTTCTCTTCTAACAGTTCAGCCAAATCTTCTCTGTCATATATTTTATTTCTCATTCTGATCACTCTCTTCCATTGCTGCAATCAATTCCTGTTTATTAGTAGTAGCTACTCCTAATTTTCTGACTACAATTCCAGCAGCATAATTAGATAATTTCATTGCTTCAACCATAGAAGCCCCACTTGCTAAGGCTAAAGTTAAAGTCCCAATTACTGTATCTCCTGCTCCTGTAACATCATAAACTTCAGCATAATTAGAGGGGGGGATATGAGTCGAATCCTCTGCAGTAAAGACCTGCATTCCTTCGCCACCTAAAGTTACTAACATAGCATCGGCTTCTATTTCTTGTCTTAACTTCTTACCTGCCTCTTCTATCTTGGCTGGCTGATCTAATTCAAAACCGACTGCCTCTTCAACTTCCTCTCGATTAGGAGTAGCAATAGTAACTCCCTTAAAAGTCTTCAAACTATATCTGGAATCAACTGTAATTAACTTATCATTCTCATTAGCTAATTTAATGATCTTTTGTTTGAGAGAATCAGTAAATACTCCATTTCCATAATCGGATAATAAAATTGCATCAATTTCAGAAATAACTTCTTCAATATAAGACATCAATTTTTCTTCTATCTCTTTAGAAATAGAATGGGTCTCTAAATTATCAACTCGAACTACTTGTTGTTTAACTGTTTCTTCACCACCAGCTAAAATTCTAGTTTTAACTGCTGTAGGACGACTATTATCAATCATCAAGCCTTCTGTTTTAATTCCCGCTTGATTTAATTGCTGAGTCAAATTTCTTCCAACTCGATCATCACCAATCACTCCTGCTAAATAAACTTGTCCACCTAAAGTAGCAACATTATTAGCAGCATTAGTCCCCCCACCAGGTAAAATTTCATTATCTTGTTGTTCTAAAATTAAAACTGGAGCTTCACGAGAAATTCGTTCTGGCTGTCCATAAATAAATTCATCAGCAATCATATCTCCTAATACCAAAATATTTTGCCCATTAAATTTTGGCAAATATTCTTGTAAACTATTCATTATCTTCCTCCACTCCAACATCCATCAGAATCCATTCTATAGCATCATAAAGATCTTCTGCTATATAATCAGGTTTTGTTGTCCACTGGTCACGATCATTTTCATAATTTCCTCGCCCATAACCAGTTAAGACTAAAATACCACTAGCATCTACCTTATGCGCCATCTCTACATCACTAATTTTATCACCAATCATATATGACTTTTCTAAATCTATTCCTAAATTCTTAGCCCCTTGCAATAACATCCCAGGTTTAGGCTTGCGACAATTACAATCTTCATTAAATTTACCTTCACCTACATCAGGGTGGTGGTGACAATAATATATTTCATCTAAATACGCATCTTCTGCTGCTAACAAATTTTCTAATTTATTATGAACTTTAGTAATCATATTTTCCTCAAAATATCCTCGTGCTACCCCGGCTTGATTTGTTGCCAAAATAGCTTTAATATCATATTGATTCAATTTTTTAATTGCTAAAGCAGTTCGCGGTAATAATTCATAACGGGCTGGATGATTAACATAACCAATTTCTTTACTTACAGTCCCATCGCGATCCATAAAAACTCCTATATCATCTAAATTCATTACTATCTCTCCTTCTATCTCATCCTAAAAATAATGTCGTAAAGAAACATTTAGTCCTTCTGTATCCTCTTGGCCCGATGTTTTTCTATGGGCTACCTCCACGGATAAATCATTCGTTAACATATAATCAAATCCAAATGTATATCCTAAATAATCTTTTTGGCTTTTTAATAAAAAATCTAAACCAAAGTTCAAATCCAAATATTGATTTTCTGCTTTAGAATATAACACACCTAAGCGTGGAGCTTCGTTAGTAAAATCTGATTTATTGTATTCAGTATGATAACCAACTACTGCAGATAAATCATAATCAGGATTTTCTACAATACTCATCTTGAAATTGAGATCCAGATAATGGCTATCACCTTCCTTATAAGTATAACTAGTGTCTAATCCAAAATTAGGGGAAAAACCATATCCACTCTCTAAATTCAAAGCCCTAATATCTCTTTCTAATGTCTGCATTCCATAACCTAAAGAAAATTGTCCTTTGTCGATTTCAGCTTGGGCCATTGCTGCTACTAAATTAGTGTTTATCAAAACCAAAGCTATTATAAAAACTAGTATAAATTTAAATTGTTTCATTGAAATCCTCCCTACTTAAAATAATTATTGCTCATTAAACTCTTTGTTAATAACATTAACAATCGCATCTAAAGCCTCTTCCTCATCTACACCATCAGCCTGAATAATAACATCTTCCCCGGCACCTACTGCTAATGACATTAAACTAATTATACTTTTTAAATTAGCTTCTTTTCCATCATAAATCATTTTCATCGCTGAATCAAATTGAACAGCATTATTAATTAATAAAGATGCTGGTCGAGCATGCAATCCAGTCCCATTAGTAATAGTAACTTGTTTCTTTTTCACTAGAATCCCCCCTAATGTTTTAAAGTTTTCCACAATATTAATTCTTTCTCGATACTTAACTAAAATCCTTTTTTAAAATTTGAATGACTGCTTCCAGATACTTTTGATCTACCTGATCAAATCTACCCTTAGTAGGACTATCAATATCCAAAACTGCTTCAACTTCACCCGCAATGATAATTGGTAACACAATTTCAGAATTAGATGCTGGGTCACAAGCTATATGACCAGCAAATTGATGAACATCATCTACTAGCTGAATCTCTTGTGTAGCAAAAGCAGTTCCACAAACGCCTGCCCCCTTACTTATTCGAATACAAGCATTTTTACCTTGAAAAGGTCCTAAGACAAGTTCATCTCCTTGACGCAAATAAAAGCCAGCCCAATTAATATCTGCTAAATTATTATACAATACAGCAGCAGTATTAGATAAATTAGCAATTAAATTAGATTCATCTTTTACTAACCCCTCTAATATTTTAATTATATTCTGATAAGACCCTTCTTTATTCATCTTTATACCACCTTACTAGATTAGTTTATAATTAACAATTTGTAGTATACAGCTAAAATCAAAAATGTACAAGCAATTAATCCGCTTGGAGCTAATTAATTACGCACCTATATTGCATCTTTTTTTGCTTATTGCAATGTATTTATTAATAGCCGACAATAATCAGGTATATCTTTTACTACTCGCCCCCAAACTAGATTACCATCTTTAACCGCTGCTTGATCAACCCACTTGGCCCCGGCATTCACTAAATCATCTTTAATACCTTGGGAACCAGTAGCTTCTTTGCCGTCAACAATCCCGGCTGAAATACCTACTAAACCGGCATGACAAATCATTCCTACTACTTTATCTTGCTTATTAATTTCTGTTACCAAATCAATAATTCCTTGATCTCGTCTAATCTTATCCGGAGCCCAACCACCAGGAATTAAAACGGCATCAAATTCTGAACTATCTACATCACTAGCTGCTACTTCAGATTCAGCAGTCAAACCATGCGATTTACTTAGATACTCTTGCTCTGCTTCTGTTCCCACAATTGTTACCTTGGCCCCTTCTTCAATCATCCTCATATAAACTACCCAAAATTCTAAATCTTCATACTTAGGGCCAACTAACATAGCAATATTTTTGTCTACTAATTTCATCTTTTATCCCTCCCGATAGAAAAATTGAGAATTGAAAATGGAAAATAGACAATTAAAACCATAAAATCAACTTCAAAATCTAAAAATTATAACATCATAACTAAAATAATTTTCTCTTATCTTCTAATTGTCCTTAACAATCTTAACTACATTTTCAATATGATAAGTCTGAGGAAACATATCAACTGGTTGTACATCTTCTACTGAATAACACTCTCCCGTTAAAAACTTTAAATCTCTAGCCAAACTAGTTGGTTTACAAGAAACATAGATAATCTTTTCTGGGCCAAGCTCAACAAATGATTCTAATACGCTTTGATGACAACCTTTGCGCGGTGGATCTACAATAACCACATCTGCTTCAAATTCATTTTCCAAATCTGGTATTACTTCCCGCACTTTGCCGGTCTTAAAGGTACAATTTTCTATATCATTTAACTGTGCATTCTTCTTAGCTAAATCTATTGCCTCTTCTACTACCTCAATACCATAAACTTCTTTGCTTTTATCTGCTACATAAAGAGCAATAGATCCTAAACCACAATAAGCATCTAAAACATTTTCTGCACCTGTTAATTCAGCACACTCAACAACTTGATCATATAAAACTTTAGTCTGTAAAGTATTGACTTGAAAAAATGATAACGGGGAAATCTGATACTTAATATCACCTATATAATCTATAATATAATCTTTCCCTGCTAATTTTTTGATTTTTGCTCCTAAAACTACATTAGTCTCTTCATCATTTATATTCTGATAGATACTAATTAATTCTGGTATTTCAGATCTTAATTCAGCAGTAATCTCATCAAGATGATGAATCTCATTTGCTGTGGTCACAAGAATTAATTGCGCCTGATTAGTACAAACCCCTATTCTAATTACTAAATTACGAATTAATCCTGTTCCTGTTTCTTCATTATAGATTGTTAAATCATAATGATTAATCATTTCTACCATTTTCCTAGCAATTCGATTGATAACCGGGTGTTGTATCTGACATTCATCATGAGCAATAACATCATGTGAACCAGCGGCATAAAAACCGGTAACTACTTTTTCATCTACAACATCTAACGGTAATTGGGCTTTGTTCCGGTAAGCAAAAGGATGTTCCATTCCCAACACAGAATTAACTTTTATCCCTTCTAATTTACCAATATGTTCTAAAGCATCTTCTACCATCTGTTGTTTATACTTTAACTGCGCTTGATAATCAATATGATCGATTTGACACCCACCACATCGCTCACTAACTGCACAGTCTGGTTCGATTCTTTCTTCTGTTTTTTCAAGAACAGAAACGATATCACCACGAGCATAACTGCTTTTAACTTCAGTTATTTCTATTTCAACTAGTTCTCCCGGAATCCCTTGGGGAACAAAAATAGTAAAGTTATCTTTCCGACCTACTGCATCTCCACCATAAGCTATATTATCTAATCTAATCGTTACTATATCTTCTTTACTAACTGGCTGTGTAGACATAGTTTCCCCCTCTAATGATAAATTTCTAACTAATAATAACAATTCTTCATAACAGACTCCTTTACCTTCTTATCTAACAAAATAATATTCATTTCAAATTAAACCTGCACAAATATATTATTTTTGATATAATAACATAAAAACAATCTTATTTTAGACAATTTAACTTATCATTATTTTAGACAAAAAAGCCGACCCTTATTTATTAGGTCGACTTAAATTAAAACTATTTGGAATTGGAGGCTGTAATATGAAATATATTAATTTAAGAACTGTAGGTTGGTTAATATTCACAACTATTATTTATGCGGCTTACTATTTATCAAATTTTAATCAAAAAATAGCAGAACCAATTATTGAAAGTAATCTAATTAATAATTTTTGGCTACAGTACAACCCTTTACTCTGGCTTTATTTAGCTAGTATATTTTCAGTTCTAATTATGGGTATCATCTCTAAAAAAAGAGAGGACAGCATCCAAGCACAAATTAATAAACGCAAACGAAAAAAGCAACGAAGAAATTACTCTATTTAGTCTAAATTGCTAATAATTTCATTAGTAATTTCATCAGTACTAGCAGTACCACCTAAATCTCCAGTTAATACTGCACCTTCTTCTAGCACCTGTTCAATAGCAGACTCAATATTTTGAGCTGCTACTTCTTCTCCTAAATGATCTAACATCAAACAAGCAGACAACAACATTGCTATTGGATTTGCCTTATTTTCTCCAGCAATATCTGGGGCTGAACCATGAACAGCTTCAAAAACACCCAACTCATTATTTAAATTAGCTCCAGGAGTTAATCCTAACCCTCCAATTAATCCAGCACATAGATCAGATACAATATCCCCATAAAGATTAGGTAATACTAAAACATCATAATCTTCAGGGTACTGCACTAATTGCATACACATATTATCAACTATCTTATTATCAAATTCAATCTCAGGAAAATCTTGCGCTACTTCTTCAGCCACCTCTTTAAATAAACCATCACTCAATTTTAAAATATTAGCTTTATGAACTGCAGTTACTTGCTCACGATTATTATCTTGAGCATATTCAAAGGCTGCTCGAACAATTCTTTCTGAAGCCTTTCGTGTTGTTATTTTAATACTTTCTGCAGCATCTTCACCTACATTATGTTCAATTCCTGCATATAAACCTTCTGTATTCTCGCGAAAAATAACTACATCTAAACCTTCAAATTTAGTTGGAGCTCCGGACAAAATTCTAGCAGGTCGCAAGTTCACAAATAAATCTAATTTCTGTCTAATTGCGACATTAACACTTCTAAACCCACTCCCTACTGGAGTAGTAATTGGTCCTTTTAATGCTACTTTATTCTTTCTCACAGATTCTAATACTTCTTCTGGTAGAGGCGTTCCAAACTCATCCATTACATTAGCACCAGCATTAACAGTCTCCCAATTAATATCTACACCCGCAGCAGAAATTATTTCTTGAACTGCACCTGTAACCTCTGGGCCAATCCCATCACCAGGTATCAAAGTTACATTATACATTTTTTCTCACTCCTCACTTATAGTTTTTTTAGTTTTTAATAATAAAGTTAAATTTTAAAGAGTTTAATCGTTGTTCATTATATCTTTTCTATACTCAGTTGTCAATCAATTGTAATTGCTCAAAAAATATGATAAAATGATTAATAAATATACTGTGAAATGAATATTTATGATTTTCAGTGAATTATTATATACAAAGGAGAGATTTAAGATGTTACCTAAGATTGAGCAAGCTCTAACAAAACTTGATGATCAAGCATTAGAAGAAGAATATCTACAACTAATTACTACTTTATTAGAAAAAGGTTACTTCCCAGGCTTAGAAGGTGTTCCCGTCGCCAAATCAAGCATTAGTTGTATTGATGGAAAAAAAGGATTACTTACTTTTAGAGGTTATCCGGTGCAAGAGTTAGCAAAACATGGTACCTATGAAGAAATATCTTTTTTATTACTCAAAGGAGATCTACCATTATTAGAAGAACGAAAAGATTTAACAGCTGATCTGTTAGCTAATAAAGAACTAGATCCTGGTATTGCTAATACTATAACCACTATGAGTGATGATTTACATCCGATGCATATGCTCAGTTCAAGTGTATCATTGTTACAGAGTGCTGATCAAGACTGTTTCGAAGTTGACAACTATAATAAAAATTTAAATCGAGCCGTCCGTTTAATTGCTAAGTTACCAACTATTATTGGAACTTTTAAAAACAAAGATATAAACTTTGCTGATGGAGAAAATTTTGATTCTCTAGCTCGCTATATTCTTTATTGTTTTAACGAAGAATTGGCCCAACAAGATAAATGGATCAATATTTTTGAACAATTACTTATTTTACATGTTGACCATACAATGAATAATAGTACTTTTTCAGTCCGCGCTGTTGGTTCTTCAAAAGCAAGTTTATATGCCTCAATAGCAACAGCAGTTAATTCTCTATCAGGACCGCTACATGGTGGAGCTAATGAACGAGTAATTAAAATGTTAAAAGAAATTGGGGCTCCAGACAATGTGGAAAGCTATGTAGCAGACAAAATTAAAAACAAAGAAAAAATTATGGGCATTGGTCATCGAGTTTACAAAACTTATGACCCTCGAGCTCTATATTTAAAAGAAAATATACTTCCACAAATCTTTAATGAAGAAAATGATATCGATTCTGAATTAGAAAACTTATATAATACAGCCCAAAAATTAGAGCAAATAGCACTAAATAAATTTGCCAACAAAGGAATCTATCCTAATGTTGATTTCTGGTCTGGATTAGTTCTAAGAGCAATGGATATTAAGCCAGAATATTTCACAACTGTTTTTGCCTTAGGAAGAATAATTGGTTGGACCTCTCATTGGGTTGAGAATATGGAAGTTAAAAACAAAATTTATCGTCCTAAGCAATTATATGATGGTTTCAACACTCGCCATATAGTACGGAAAGAGGAATAAAAAGCAATTTTCAATTGAGAATTGACAATTGACAATTAAAAATAAAATTCAAAAAAGAAAGAAGACACCAACTAGATATCTAGCTGGTGTCTTCTTTTATTTATTATATATCTTTATTTGTTTTTTAATTCTCAATTCTACATTGCCCATTTTCAATTATTCTTATTCTTCTAACTTTTCTTTTAATAACTCTTTCACCTTTGGTGGATTTGCTTTACCACCAGTAGCTTGCATAGTTTGGCCGACAAGGAAACCAATTACATTTTTATTACCGCCTTTATAATCTTCTACAGCGGATTGATTATCGGCAAGAACCCCTTCAACAATCTGGTCTAATTCAGAAGAATCACTAATCTGCTTTAATCCTTCTTCTTCTACTATTGTTTCTGGATCTGTACCACTATCAAACATTTTTTCAAACACTTTTTTAGCAATCTTACTAGAGATTACATCCTCTTCTTTCATTGCTAATAAGTCAGCAAAATCCTGGGCTGTGAAATCAACTTCTACAGGAGTTACATCATTTTCATTTAACAAGCGAGAAAACTCACCCATAATCCAGTTACTAACTTCTTTAGCGTCATTAAATTCAGCAACTACTGCCTCAAAGAAATCAGCTAATTCTCTATCAGCAGTAATTACTTCTGCATCATACTCAGGAATACCAAATTGCTCAACATATCTTTCTATTCTATCAGTTGGCAACTCGGGAATAGTCTCTTTAATTCCCTTAATCCATTCTTCTTTGACGATAACTGGTACTAAGTCTGGTTCAGGGAAATAACGATAATCATGCGCTTCTTCTTTTTCTCTTAATCCTAATGTTTTCCCTGCTTCACCATCCCAAGTTCTAGTTCCTTGCACTATTTCACCGCCATTATTTAATACTTTTGCTTGGCGTTTAGCTTCATAAGTTAATGCTTTTTCAATTGCTTTAAATGAGTTCATATTTTTCAGCTCTGTCTTAGTACCTAACTCTTCACTGCCATTAGGAGCAATTGATAGATTAGCATCAGCTCTTAGCGAACCTTCTGACATTTCGCAATCAGAAACTCCTATATATTCTAAAATCTTTTTCAATTTCTTTAAATATGCAACTGCTTGTTGAGGACTTGTCATATCTGGTTCACTTACAATTTCAATTAATGGTGTCCCAACTCGATTATAATCTACTAAACTAGAATTAGCATCAGATATATCACCAGCATGAGTTAATTTACCAGCATCTTCTTCTAAGTGAATTCTAGTAATCCCAATTTCATATTCTCTTTCATCAACTTGAATATCTATTGCACCAGCTTCACAAAAAGGTAGATCAAACTGAGAAATTTGATAAGCTTTTGGTAAATCAGGATAAAAATAATTTTTCCGATCAAACTTACTAAAAGTTGCTAAATCACAATCTAAAGCAAGACCAGCTTTAATTATGTATTCTACTGCTTGCTCATTTAAAACAGGTAAAGTACCCGGCAGACCTAAACAAACCGGACAAGTATGTGTATTAGGTTCAGCACCAAATTCATTTTTACAACCACAGAAGATTTTAGTGTTTGTAGCCAACTGGGCATGCACTTCTAACCCAACGGTTATTTCATAATCTTCTAACATCTTTCCACCTCCACGAATTATTAATTGACAATTTAAAATTTATTAACTACTAGTTACTTTTATAAAGAAGGATTAACATCAAAATCAGTTTCTCCTTCTAAAGCATAAGCTACTTGTAAAATCTCTTCTTCGGCAAAGTGATCACCAATAATCTGTAATCCAATTGGTAAATCTCCACTATCTAAACCACAAGGCATTGATAGCGCCGGTAAACCAGCTAAGTTAACTGGAATTGTACAAATATCTGATTGATACATTTGTAATGGATCATTTGATTTATCGCCCACTTCAAATGCTGTTGTTGGAGTTGTTGGAGAAATTAAAATATCATAATCAGCAAAAACTTGATCAAAATCCTGCTTAATTAAAGTTCTTACCTTTTGTGCTTTCTTATAATAAGCATCATAATACCCAGAGCTTAATGCATAACTACCCAACATAATTCTCCGCTTAACCTCATCACCAAAACCTTCTTCTCTAGTTGCCTTAAACATTTCAATTAATCCATTAGCTTGGCTACTACGATGTCCATATCTAACTCCATCATAACGGGCCAAATTAGAACTAGCTTCGGCTGGTGCAATCAAGTAATAAGCAGATAATCCATAATCAGTATGTGGTAATGATACTTCTTCATATTCTGCTCCCAATTCTTCTAACTTTTCAATCGAATTCCAAACTGCTTCTTTTACTTCATCATCAATTCCTTCACCAAAATATTCTTTTGGCACTCCAATCTTCATCCCTGAAATATCACTATCTAAATCAGCAGTATAATCAGGAATTTCTCGGTCTACAGAAGTAGAATCCATTTCATCATGCCCGGCAATATAATTTAATGCTAGAGCACAATCAGTTATATCTTTAGCAAATGGTCCAATTTGATCTAAAGAAGAAGCAAAAGCAACCAATCCATATCTAGATACCAGACCATAAGTCGGTTTCATTCCTACTACTCCACACAGAGCAGCTGGCTGTCGAATTGATCCTCCCGTATCAGAACCTAAAGCAATAGTCGCTTCTCCTGCTGCAACTGCAGCTGCAGAACCACCACTAGAACCTCCTGGTACTCGATTAGTATCCCACGGATTATATGTGTTTTTAATTCCTGAATTCTCAGTAGAAGAACCCATCGCAAACTCATCCATATTAGTCTTTCCAGTCATAACTATATCTTCAGCCGCTAATTTTTCTACAACTGTAGCATTATAAGGTGGCTGATAACCCTCTAAAATTTGTGATGCACAAGTAGTTTCAATTCCCTTAGTAGACATATTATCTTTGAGAGCAACTGGAATTCCAGCTAACGGACTTATTTCTGCTCCCTCTTCTAATTTTTGATCTACTTTCCGAGCTTGTTCTAAAGCATCTTCTCTTGTCTGTTTCAAATAAGCTTGCACTTTATCTTCAACCTCATCAATTCGATCATAGACCGCTTTTGTAATTTCCACGGCTGTAACTTCCCCTGCTTTCATTTTTTGATGCAACTTATGAGCAGGTAATTGATACAATTTCATTATTTTCCCTCCCCGAATTATAATACAGAATAATCTCAGCTAAATTCATCACTATTATCACAGTACTAAACTAGATTGCAAATTACCATCCACTTCCAAACAAATTGAGAATTGAAAATGGAAAATTGATAATTAAAAGAACGCAACCAATGCTGTAGCAATAAATAATACAACTAGAACTACACAAAGAGATTTATATTTTAAAACTCAAAGAGATAGTTTGAAGTTAAAATTCAAAACATAATTATAATTAATGTACATCTATTTTTTATTGTTTTGAATTTTAATTGTCAATTCTCAACTATCAATTTCCAATTTTTCTAATCTTCCACGATCTGTGGAACTTTAAACATCCCTTTGTTGGCATCAGGAGCATTCCCAACAGCTTCATCTTGTGTTAATGATTCCTTAACTTCATCAGAACGGAGAACATTGTTAACATCAGTAGCATGAGCCATCGGCTCTACATCTTCTGTATCAAGCTCATTTAATTTTTCAGCATGATCTAAAATATCACTCAATTGATCAGTAAATTTTTCTTGTTCTTCTTCTGTAATATCTAATCGTGCTAAATGAGCAACTTTCTCAACAGTCTCTTGATCAAGTTTCATTATTTTTTCCTCCTTATTTAAATTCTTTACAATTAAATTAGAGTAAGTATTCTTTGCTTTTAACTAATTAATCATTATATCACAAGGTCTAGTTCCCTGCAAATAATTTGCAGTTGAATTCTAAATATCAGTTCTTTTCAATACCTTGATAAACAATATAGCCAACACTCCACCCAATAAAGCATGATATAGTTGTGGTAATTGCATCAATTTGACTACAGGTGGTGGTACTTGCAGCACATATTCTACTGCTAGGGCAAGAACTAAAAATTTAACTACTGCTCCAACCACTAAAGCCACATAAGAATTATAATCCTCTAGAAAATAATAAGCTAAAACTAAAACACTATTCCCAACTATAATAAATGGTACTATCAAAGGAACCTTCATAATACCTAGTAAAAAAGCAACTATCGGAGTAAATACTCCTAGAGAAACTCCTCCTTGCCACCCCAAAATATCTACAGCAATAATTAACATCATATTAACTAAAGAACCAGTAAATAATACTGCACTACCTAAAGAACGGGATAATAATTGCAATCCGATGGTTAATGCTAATAATAAACCAGTTCTTGTTATTAGTTTGGTTTTATAATTGATTATTCTCACCTCCTCTATCATAATTGATAATTTA
>JBNJDB010000007.1:0-26736 GCA_051744465.1 Bacillota bacterium
TTCCTAATTCAGTTTCTTCTTTAATTGCTTTTCTAAATATATCTCCAGTAGATATATGAGGCAGGTCATAAGCTGCTTCTAATCGAGCAGCCTGTGTTCCTTTACCTGCTCCAGGCGGTCCAAGCAATACTAATTTCATCTAAATCACTCCTTATTCTAATCCATAAATCCTTCATAATGGCGAGATAATAAGTAGGTTTCAACCTGTTGCATTGTTTTCAGGGCAACCCCAATTACAATCAATAACGCCGTTCCACCAAATCTTGCCTCAATACCAGTTAACCCGATTACAAAGTTCGGTAATACAGCTACTGCAGCTAAGAATATAGCTCCTGCTAAAGTAATTCTAGTTAAAATCTTATCTAGATACTCAGCAGTTGGTCGGCCAGGTCTACGCCCGGGAACAAAACCACCATTTTTCTTCATATTATCTGCAATTTCAATTGGATTAAATTGAATAGCAGTATAAAAATAAGTAAAGAATATAATCATTAACGCAAACAAAATGATATATAATGGTGTCCCTGGACTTAAAGCATTAGATACTGCTTGAGCCCAATCATGTTGAATAAACCGCGCAATAGTTGCCGGAAATAATAATACTGATGAAGCAAAAATTACGGGAATCACACCAGCTTGATTAACTTTCATTGGGATATGAGTAGATCTTCCCCCATATACTTTTCTACCAACAACTCGTTTTGAATATTGAACTGGAACTTTTCGCTGTCCTTGTTGAATATAAATTACTACACCAATAACTACTACAGCAATTATAGCAAAGATTAACACATTAAAGAAATTTATAGCTCCTGCTTGTAATTTTTCAAATGTGTTCATTAAAGCCGTTGGAAAACGAGAAATAATTGAAGCAAAAATAATGATTGAGATACCATTACCAATTCCCTTATCAGTAATTTGTTCCCCCAGCCACATTAAAAATATTGTTCCAGCAGTTAAAGTGATAACAATTGTAGCTAAATTAAAGAAATTATCATTTGCAATTGCACCAGTATTCTTAATCATCAATGTAATTCCGGTTCCTTGAATTAATCCTAATACAACTGTAGCATACCGAGTATATTTAGTAATTATTTTCTTACCTTCTTGCCCTTGATTAGATAATTCTTCTAATTTAGGTACAACTACCGTTAATAACTGCATTACAATAGATGCAGTTATGTATGGACTAATACTCATTGCAAAAATAGTAAACCTTCTTAAAGCTCCACCAGAAAACATGTTTAAGAACCCTAAAACACCATCACCTTGGAAAAATCTTTGTAAAGCTTGAGGATCAATTCCAGGGACTGGAATATGTGCTCCAATTCTATAAACCGCAATCATTGCTAAAACAAACAAAATCTTGTTTCTTAATTCCTCTACCTTCCAAGCATTCTTTAGTGCTGATAACATTTTATTAAATCACCTCTGCTTCCCCTCCGGCAGCTTCGATTTTTTGCACTGCAGATTGGCTATATTGATGAGCTTTAACATGTAAAGATTTTTCTAATTCACCACCACCTAAAATCTTAAGACCATCTTTAACTTTTTTAATCATGCCTGTTTCTTTTAAGTCAGCAATAGTTACTTCAGATCCATCTTCAAAACGATTTAAATCTTCAACATTAACAACAGAATGTTCTGTTTTGAACTTAGCATTAGAAAAGCCTCGTTTTGGGAAACGCTTAAAGAAAGGTGTTTGACCTCCTTCAAAACCAGGTCTTGTTCCTCCACCAGATCGAGAATTCTGTCCTTTATGTCCTCGGCCAGCTGTTTTACCAGATCCAGATCCGATACCACGCCCTTTACGTTTTCTCTTTTTCTTAGCTCCTTTAGCAGGTTGTAGATCATGTAATTCCATTTAAATTCACCTCCTAAAATATATATTATGAGGAATTAACCTAATAATTCTTCAACTGTTTTACCTCTTAGTTCAGCAACTTTTTCAGCATTTTTAAGACTATCTAATCCTTGAATAGCTGCTTTTACTACATTTAATGGATTATCTGTCCCTAAAGATTTAGTCAAAATATCGCTAATTCCAGCTAATTCAACAACTGCACGAACTGGACCACCAGCAATTACTCCAGTACCTTCTGAAGCAGGTTTTAAAAGTACTCGCCCAGCTCCAAAAACACCAGTAATTTCATGCGGTATTGTAGTAGATTCCAATGGGAATTTAACCAGATTCTTTTTAGCTGCTGCAATAGCTTTATTAATAGAGGCAGCAACCTCATTAGCTTTTCCAATTGCTGTTCCTACATGACCGTTCTTATCTCCAACTACTACTAAAGTACTAAAACTGAATCGACGTCCACCTTTAACTACTTTAGCAACTCGACTAATATCAACAACCCGTTCTTCTAAGTCTAGATCACTGGGATCAATAATATTTCTTGGCATTTCTTCCCCTCCTTATAATTAAAATTCTAAACCATTTTCTCGCGCGGCTTCTGCTAAAGCTTTAATTCGTCCGTGATAATCATATCCACCACGATCGAACACAACTTCTGTAACACCATTATCCAAAGCGCGCTCAGCAATGTATTTTCCTACTATTTTAGCTGAATCAATATTACTCCCTACTTCTATTTCATCTTTTATTTCTGTATCTACAGTAGAAGCAGAAGCTAAAGTTTTTTCAGAAAAATCATCTATAACTTGAGCATAAATGTGTTTATTGCTTCGATCAACACTTAGGCGAGGTCTATCAGGTTTACCTACTACTTTATTCCGAAGTCGTTGATGTCTTCTTTTTCTTGCTTCTCTCTTACTTAACTCGCTCATTATTGTAGTCCCTCCTTTATCAATTAACTAGTTTTTCCTTCTTTACGTCTGATATGCTCATCAATATATTTAATACCTTTACCATTATATGGTTCTGGCTTTCTAATCTCTCTAATATTAGCAGCAACTTGACCTACAAGTTGTTTGCTAATCCCTTTAACAACAATCTTACCATCGTCTCCTACTTCAAATTCAATATCTGCTTCTGGGTCAACTACTACTGGATGTGAATATCCAGCCTCTATTTCTAACTTGTTTCCTTTTTTCTTTGCTCTATATCCAACACCATTAATTTCTAATTCTTTTTTAAATCCAGTTGTTACTCCTTCAATCATATTAATAACTAAAGTTCTTGTTAATCCATGTGTAGATTTATCTTTTTTAGAATTAGTAGGACGCGCTACAACAACTTCATCCTCATCTACTGTAATATTCATTCGTGGTGATAAATCTTCAGTCAAACTTCCTTTTGGTCCTTCAACTGTTAACACATTATCTTCAGTAATTGAAATATCAACTTTTTCTGGAATTTCAACTGGCAAATGACCAATTCGCGACATAAAAAGTCACCCCCTTCTATTTTTACCTACCATACGTAGCAAAGAACTTCTCCGCCAATTCCATTTTTTCTTGCTTCTTTATCTGTCATTACACCCTGTGATGTAGAAATAACAGCAACTCCTAAACCACCTAATACTTTAGGTAATTCATCTTTACCTGCATAAACTCTTAAACCAGGTTTACTAATTCGTTTCAACCCAGTAATTACTTTTTCATCATTTTCACCATACTTTAAAAATACTTCTAAAGTACCTTGATCATTATTAGCATACTTCTTATATCCTTTAACAAAACCCTCTTCAGATAAAAGATTAGCAATTGCTTCCTTCACGTTAGAAGCAGGTATTCTTACTCTATCTTTAGAAAGTTGAGTAGCGTTTCTAATTCTTGTTAACAGATCAGCTATTGGATCAGTCATTAAATCTTACCTCCTCTCAAATTATACCGAAATTTATTACCAGCTAGCTTTTTTAACTCCCGGTAATTTTCCTGCATGAGCTAATTCTCTAAAACAAATTCTACATAATTCAAATCTTCGCAAGACACCATTTGGTCTCCCACATCGACGACATCTTTTTTCTTCTCTTGTTGAATACTTAGGTTCACGTTTGGACTTCTCAACTTTAGATGTTTTAGCCACTTTGCCACCTCCTCAGTTACTTTTTAAATGGCATATTCATTAAAGATAATAACTCTTTAGCTTCTTCGTCTGTTTCTGCAGATGTAACAATTACAATATCCATCCCTAAAATTTGACTAACTTCCTCTACATCAATCTCAGGAAATACAGTATAATTAGTCAAACCTAAAGAGTAATTTCCTCTTCCATCAAAAGATTTAGTAGGTAGTCCTCTAAAATCACGAACTCGAGGTAAAGCAATATTAATTAATCTATATAAGAACTCATACATTTTATTCTTTCTTAATGTTACTTTACATCCTACTGGCATACCTTTTCTTATTTTGAAATTTGCAACAGATTTGTCCGCTCTAGTAATTACAGGATCCTGTCCAGTAATTGCTCGCAGGCTTTCTACAGCTTCATCCAAAATACTTGCATTTTCTGGAGCTTCTCCCAGACCCATATTAATAACTACCTTATCTAATGCTGGAACTTCCATTACATTATCATATTCAAACTTTTCCATTAATGCTGGAATCATTTCATCTTTATATTCTTCTTTTAATACACTCATTCAATTATCCTCCCTTCTAGTCTACAATTTCGTTACACTTCTTACAGTATCGAGCTTTTTCACCATTATCTAAAATTTTCTTTCCAGTTCGAGAGGCTTCATTACAATGCTTACAAATTAGCATAACATTCGAAATATGAATCGGTGCCTCTTGTTCTTGAATTCCCCCCTGAGGATTATCCTGAGTTGGTTGTTGATGCTTCTTAACTATATTAACACCTTCTACAACAACTCTATCTCTATCAGGAAAAGCTTTCAAAATTTCTCCTTCTCTTCCTTTATCTTTACCAGCAATAACTTCAACTTTATCACCTTTTTTTACATGCAATTTACCATTAGACATAATTTGACCTCCCTTCTATTACAACAGAAAAACTATAATACTTCTGGTGCTAAAGAGATAATTCTATTAAAGCTTTTACCTCTAAGTTCACGCGCAATTGGACCAAAAATTCTTGTTCCAACTGGCTCATTATTATTCTCTATAATTACAGCAGCATTTTCATCGAAGCCAATATAAGAACCATCATCTCTACCAACTTCTTTTTTAGTTCTGACAATTACTGCTTTTACAACGTCACCTTTACTAACCATACCATCAGGGATCGCTTCTTTAACTGTAGCAACAATTACTTCTCCAACAGAAGCAAATCGCTTGCCTGATCCTCCTAGAACCTTAACACATAATAACTCTCTAGCACCTGAGTTATCAGCTACCTTCAATCTTGATTCTGCTTGAATCATTCTAATTCCTCCTTTCGAATAAAACTAATTATCTATTTAGCTGCTCGAACAATTTCTTCTAATTTCCAATTCTTACTTTTACTAATTGGCTTAGTTTCAACTATTCTAACTTTATCGCCAACCTTAGATTCATTTTCTTCATCATGAACCTTAAATCTAGAAGTACGATTAACAACTCGCTTATATAAATCATGCTGTACTTTCCGTTCCACTGCAACTACAACAGTTTTGTCCATCTTATCACTAACAACTTCTCCCAATTTCTCTTTACGATTAGGGGCCATTTTATACCTCCTTATTAATTAACCTTGATTAATACCCAAATTCCGCTCGTTTAAAATTGTCTTTACTCGTGCAATAGTCTTTTTAACTTCCCGAATCTTAATTGGGTTTTCTAATTGAACAGTAGCATTCTGAAAACGTAAATTAAATAATTGGTCTTTTAATTCACTTAACTCATGTTCTAACTCTTCCGACGTCATTTTTCTTAATTCATTAGCTTTCATCTGTGTCACCACCCATATCTTCCCGCATTACAAATTTAGTATCAATAGGCAATTTATGAGAAGCTAATCTCATAGCTTCACGGGCAATTTCTTCTTTAACACCTGAAATCTCAAACATCACACGACCTGGCTTAACAACAGCAACCCATTTTTCAGTTTCACCTTTACCACTACCCATTCTTGTTTCTGCAGGCTTAGCAGTTACAGGCTTATCAGGGAAAACATTAACCCAAACTTTTCCTCCCCGCTTAATATATCTAGTAAGAGCAATTCTAGCTGCTTCAATCTGTCGATTAGTAATCCAAACTGGTTCTAAAGCTTGTAGGCCGAATTCTCCAAAACTAACTTCTGTTCCGTTTGTGGCTCTACCTTTAAGGCGTCCACGATGTTGTTTCCTGTGTTTAACTCTTTTTGGAATTAACATTTAGTTGGCCTCCTTTCTGTTATTCTTCATCATCAATTTCTGGTAAGACTTCTCCTTTATAGATCCAAACCTTAACTCCAATTTTACCATAAGTAGTATAAGCTTCTGTAAAGCCATAATCAATATCCGCTCTTAACGTATGAAGCGGAACACTACCTTCATCATATCCTTCAGTACGAGCCATGTCAGCTCCACCTAATCGACCTGCACATTCAATTTTAAATCCTTCTACAGAACGTTGACGCATAGCACGATTCATAGCCTGCTTCATAGCTCGGCGGAAAGAAACTCTATTTTCTAATTGTTGTGCAATATTTTCTGCAACTAATTGTGCATTCTGATCAGGATTTTTAACCTCTACTACATTAACCTGTACAGTTTTATCAGTTATTTCTTCTAAATCTGCCCGAAGCTTATTAACCTCAGAACCACCTTTACCAATTACCATTCCTGGGCGTGCTGTATGAATGTCTAATTTAACTCTATCAGCTGCTCGCTCAATAACAATTCTAGCAATCCCAGCTTCATACATTGCATCTTTAACATGTTCTCTAATTTCTAAATCTTCATGTAGTAAATCAGCATATTCGTCTGGTTCAGCATACCATTTAGCATCCCAATCTTTGATAACTCCAACTCTTAAACCATGTGGATTTATTTTTTGTCCCATTCATTATCCCTCCTTTTCGGCTACTTTAATAGTAATATGACTAGTTCTTTTATTAATCGGACTTGCTTGCCCCATTGCTCGCGGCTTATATCGTTTCATTGTTGGCCCTTGGTCTACATACGCTTCAGAAACCTTAAGTTCATCAACAATCATCCCATGATTATTTTCAGCATTAGCAATAGCTGAATTAAGAACTTTTTCTATAATATCTGACGCTTTTTTCGGCGTATTTCTTAAAATACCAATTGCCTTTGCAACATCCTTACCCCTTACTAAATCAATAACTAACCTAGCTTTTCTTGGGGAAATCCGAACTTCTTTAGCAATAGATTTTGCTTCCATAGTCTTACCCCCTTTATATTAAAACTATTTAAGTGCTGTAGATGTTTCTGTGTGTTTTCCGTGTCCGGTAAACTTTCTAGTTGGTGCAAACTCTCCTAATTTATGACCTACCATTTCTTCAGTAATATAAACCGGAACATGTTCTTTACCATCATGAACTGCAATTGTATGCCCTACCATTTGCGGATAAACAGTTGAACTTCGTGACCAAGTTTTAATTACTTGCTTCTCATCAGATTCATTCATTTCTTGGACCTTAGCTAATAACTTTTCTTCCACAAAAGGTCGATTATTTGTTTTAGCCACACATATACCTCCTTAGAATTAATTATTTTCTGTTCTTGTTAGATTCATGACGTCCTTTAACAATATATTTATCTGATTCTTTTCGTTTTCTTGTTTTCTTACCCATAGTAGATTGTCCCCAAGGTGTAACTGGATGTCTACCTGCTGCTTTTTTACCTTCTCCACCACCATGCGGATGATCATGCGGGTTCATCGCTGTACCACGAACGCTAGGTTTCTTACCTAACCAACGATTTCTACCTGCTTTTCCAATAGTAATATTCTCATGATCTACATTACTAACTTGACCAATTGTAGCTCTACATTTCTGTTCTACCAATCTTACTTCACTAGATGGTAATTTAATATGCGCATATTGTCCCTCTTTAGCCATCAACTGTGCTTGCGTACCAGCCGATCTAGCTAATTGCCCACCTTTGCCAGGTTTCAATTCTACATTATGAATTACAGTACCTACTGGAATTTCTGATAAAGGCAAAGCATTACCATCTTCTATTTCAGCATCTGGACCAGAAACAACATTATCGCCAACTTCTAAATCTCTTGGTGCAATAATATATCTTTTTTCTCCATCAGCATAATTTAATAATGCAATTCTAGCAGATCTATTAGGATCATACTCAATTGTAGCAACTTTTGCTGGAACTCCATCTTTATCTCGCTTAAAATCAATAACTCGATATCTTCTCTTATGTCCTCCACCTTGATGTCTAACAGTAA
This sequence comes from Bacillota bacterium, assembly GCA_051744465.1. Lineage (GTDB taxonomy): Bacteria > Bacillota > Halanaerobiia > Halobacteroidales > Halobacteroidaceae > Halanaerobacter. Next base: position 8,260 of record JBNJDB010000007.1, read on the forward strand.
CTCGACCGTTAGAATTACGACCACCAGTTCTTTTCAATGGTTCAAGTAAAGACTTTTCTGGTTGATCAGTAGTAACATCATCAAAAGAATCAACAGTCATATATCTTTTAGATGGAGTTGTTGGTTTGAATTTTTTAATTGCCATTTTTATTCCCTCCTTCTTCTAAAAATTAAACTCCTTCAAAAATTTCTATATTATCATCTTCAGATAACTTAACTCTAGCTTTCTTCCATTCTGAAGTTCTTCCTTCATTATATCTAACTCTTCTCTTCTTACCAGGCATGCGGCAAGTAGTAACATTCTTTACGTCTACATCAAAAATGCTTTCAACTGCTTTTTTAACCTGGGTCTTATTAGCCTTAACAGCCACTTTAAATGTATACCAATTATCTGTTTCCATATCCATCATTGTTTTCTCAGAAATATGAGGTTCAATAATAACATCTCGTAAATTCATTATACTACTAGCACCTCCTCAACCTGGCTAACTGCATCTTCTTGCATAATAACTTTATCACTATTTATAACATCATAAACCGTTACTTGATTAGGACTAACAATTCTAATTCCAGGAATATTACTAGCAGATTTATATACATTATCAGTAATATCATCTAGAACAATTAATACTTTCTGGTCTTTGGCATCTAAATTATCTAAAACAGATACCATTTTTTTAGTCTTTGGCTGTTCAAAAGTAAGAGCATCAATCACAATCAAATCATTATCTCTAACTTTATCAGTTAATACTGATTTAACAGCTAATTTCTTTACTTTTTTAGGAATATCTTTTTCATAACTTCTCGGTTGCGGACCAAAAGTTGTTCCACCACCAACCCAAATTGGAGATCTAATACTTCCGTGTCGAGCTCGGCCAGTACCTTTTTGGCGCCAAGGCTTTCGACCACCGCCACTAACTTCTCCTCGGTTCTTTGTCTTAGCAGTACCAGCTCGTTTAGCAGCTAATTGTGCAGTTACTGCTTCATGTACAACATGTTCATTTATTTCGATATCAAAAACTTTTTCATTTAAAGAAACTTCTCCTACATTTTCTCCATTAGAATTATGCAAATTTAATTCTGGCATCTTTTTTCCTCCTTTCTCTCAAACTACTTTTTAACTGTTTCAGTAACTCTTAATAATCCTTTTTTAGGTCCTGGTAATCCACCTTTAATTAATAGCAGATTCTTTTCTGAATCAATTTTTACAACTTCTAAATTTTGAATAGTTACTCTTTCGCCACCCATTCTTCCTGGCATTTTCTTTCCTTTAAATACTCTTGCTGGATCAGCACTCTGCCCAATAGATCCTGGTAATCTATAATTTCGAGAACCATGAGTTTTAGGACCTGTACTAAAGTTCCATCTCTTAACAGTACCAGCAAATCCTTTTCCTTTAGAAGTACCAGTTACATCGACTTTTTCTCCAATAGTAAAGTTATCAACTGTGACCTCATCTCCAGTTTCTAACTCCTCTGCACCAGACATTCTAAATTCTTTAACATATTTTTTAGGCTCAATACCATGCTTCTCAAAATGTCCTTGCTCTGGTCTATTAACTCGATGCTCTTTTACATCTTCAAATCCTAATTGCACAGCTTCATATTCATCAATAGTTTCAGTCTTTGTTTGAACTACTGGACAAGGCCCAGCTTTAACTACTGTTACTGGAACTACTTCTCCATTTTCTTTGAAAAATTGTGTCATTCCAATCTTTTTTCCTAAAATACCTTTCATCTTTAAATACACCTCCTTATCAACAACTTCTTTTATAATTTAATTTCAATATCAACACCAGCAGGTAAATCTAATCTCATTAAAGAATCAACTGTTTTTGGTGTCGGCTCTTTAATATCAATTAATCGTTTATGAGTTCTCATCTCAAATTGTTCTCGCGACTTACTATTAACATGCGGAGAACGAAGAATAGTAAATACTTCTTTCTTAGTTGGTAATGGTACTGGACCAGAAACACTTGCTCCAGTCTTTTTAGCTGTATCAACAATTTTGATTGCCGAATTATCTAATACTTGGTGTTCATAAGCTTTTAGCTTGATTCGAATCTTTTCTCTAGCTTGTTCAGCCATTATTTTCACCCCCGATTACATAATTAAAGCAGAAAAAAGATGAGGAGGATACTCACTCCTCATTTTCTCCTAGTTTTATTTAATTACTCAACAATTTCAGTAACAACACCGGCTCCTACAGTTTTTCCTCCTTCTCTAATTGCAAATCTTAATCCTTCATCCATTGCAATTGGAGAAATTAATTCTGCATCCATCTCAATATTATCTCCCGGCATTACCATTTCTACATCTCCTGGTAAATTAATTGTTCCTGTTACATCTGTTGTTCTGAAATAAAATTGTGGCTTATATCCATCAAAGAATGGCGTATGTCGTCCACCCTCGTCTTTACCTAATACATATACCTCTGCCTTAAACTTTGTGTGTGGTGTAATTGAACCTGGCTTTGCTAATACTTGACCTCGTTCAATATCTTCTTTGTCAATACCTCTCAATAAAGCACCTACATTATCTCCTGCTTGGGATTGCTCCATTTCTTTTCTAAACATCTCTAAACCTGTAACTACTGTTTCTTCTGTATCTTTAATTCCTACTAATTCTACTTCATCTCCTACATTTACTATTCCAGACTCTACACGACCTGTTGCTACTGTACCTCGTCCTGTAATACTAAATACATCTTCTACAGGCATTAAGAAATCTTTGTCTGTATCTCTATCTGGTGTAGGAATATAATCATCAATTTCATCCATTAATTCTAAGATCTTTTCGCCCCACTCACTTTCTGGTTCTTCTAGTGCTTTTAGAGCTGATCCTACAATTACTGGAGCGCTATCTCCATCAAATTCATACTCACTTAATAACTCTCTTACTTCCATCTCTACTAATTCAATTAATTCTTCGTCATCAACCATATCTGCTTTGTTTAAGAATACTACAATATTCGGTACTCCTACCTGACGAGCTAATAGTAAATGCTCTCTTGTTTGTGGCATTGGACCATCTGCTGCAGATACAATCAACAATGCTCCATCCATCTGTGCTGCTCCTGTGATCATATTCTTTACATAGTCTGCGTGACCTGGACAATCTACGTGAGCATAATGTCTATTCTCTGTTTCATACTCTACGTGAGACGTCGCAATTGTAATTCCTCTTTCCTTTTCTTCTGGTGCATTATCAATATCTTCAAAATTTGCAACACTGTTCTCATCTCTAGCCAATACTTTTGTAATTGCTGCTGTTGTTGTTGTCTTTCCATGGTCTACGTGTCCAATAGTTCCAATGTTTATATGCGGTTTTGTTCTTTCAAACTTATCTTTTGCCATCTTTTTTTACCCCCATGTTAAGTTATTTTAGCTAACTTAATATTTATTTTTCTTCAATAATTTCTTTAGCAATATTTTTAGGTACTTGCTCATAATGATCCATCTGCATTACATATTGAGCTCTTCCCTGAGTTTTTGACCGTAGATCAGTAGAATAACCAAACATTTCTGACAATGGAACATAACCAGTAATTATTTTTGCATTTCCTCGTTGTTCCATTCCTTCTACTTGACCACGACGACTATTAAGGTCTCCAATTACATCTCCCATATATTCTTCTGGAGTTGTAATTTCAACTTTCATAACAGGCTCTAATAATGCAGGCTTTAATCTGTGAGAATTCTTTCTAATTGCCATAGAACCAGCTATTTTAAATGCCATTTCAGAAGAGTCAACCTCGTGATGTGAACCATCTTCTAAAGAAACTTTAACATCTACAACTGGGTATCCAGCTAAAACACCATTTTCTAAAGCTTCTCTAGCCCCTTCTTCAACAGAACTAATATAATCTCGTGGAACTACTCCTCCAACAACATTATCTTCAAATTGGAATCCTTCTCCAACATCTAGTGGTTCAACTTCCATAATTACGTGTCCATACTGTCCACGTCCACCAGACTGTCTAATAAACTTACCTTCAACTTCAGACTTTTGAGTGATAGTCTCTCGATAAGCAACTTGAGGTTCTCCAATATTAGCTTCAACACCAAATTCTCTAGTTAAACGATCAATAATTACTTCTAAGTGTAGCTCACCCATACCAGAAATAATTGTCTGCCCAGTTTCTTCATCAGTTCGGACATTAAATGTTGGATCCTCTTCAGCAAGTTTCTGCAAAGCTTCTCCTAATTTATCACTATCAGCTTGAGTCTTAGGCTCAATAGCAACATCAATTACTGTTTCAGGAAATTCCATTGATTCTAGAATAACTGCCTCTTCTTCTGTACATAAAGTGTCTCCAGTCGAAGTATTCTTTAGACCAACTGCTGCAGCTAAATCTCCAGCATATACTTCTTCACGCTCTTGACGCTCATTAGCGTGCATCTGAACAATTCTACCAACTCGTTCAGTTTCATCTTGAGTAGAATTGTAAATATATGAACCCGACTCTAAAATTCCAGAATATACTCTAAAGAATGCTAATTTCCCTACATATGGATCAGTCATAATTTTAAAAGCTAAAGCAGAAAATGGAGCATCATCATCAGCAGGTCGCTCAGTTTCTTCTTCAGTTTCTGGGTCGATACCCACTACTGGTGGAATATCTATTGGTGCAGGCAAATAATCAATTACTGCATCTAATAATGGTTGCACACCTTTGTTCTTTAATGCTGTCCCACAAAGAACAGGAGTAAACTCATTAGCAATTGTACCTTTTCGTACAGCAGCTTGAATTTCTTCTACAGTAATCTCATCCTCTTCTAAGTACTTCATCATAATTTCTTCATCTACATCTGCAAGCTTTTCAATTAATAATTCATGATATTCTTGTGCTTTATCCTTTAGTTCTTCAGGTATTTCTTCAATTTCAAATTCAGTTCCCATTTCTCCATCTTCAAAAACAATTGCTTCCATATTAATTAAATCAATAGAACCTTGATAGTCCTCTTCTTTACCAATAGGAATTTGAATTGGAAGTGGATTAGCATCAATTCTTTCATCCATCATATCTACAACATTATAAAAATCTGCACCAGTTCTATCCATCTTATTAACAAAAGCTATCTTCGGAACATTATACTTATCAGCCTGTCTCCAAACTGTTTCTGATTGTGGTTCAACTCCACCAACAGAACAGAAAACTCCAATAGCTCCATCAAGAACTCGCAAAGATCTTTCAACTTCAACAGTAAAGTCCACGTGTCCGGGCGTATCTATGATATTAATTCTATGATCATCCCATTCACATGTAGTAGCTGCAGAAGTGATTGTTATTCCTCTTTCTTTTTCCTGATCCATCCAGTCCATTTGAGAATCTCCATCATGAGTTTCTCCAATTTTATGAGTACGTCCCGTATAATACAACATACGTTCTGTAGTTGTCGTCTTCCCAGCATCAATATGGGCCATCAAACCAATATTTCTCGTATTATTTAGCGAAAATTGTCTGGGCACTAAAAACACCCTCCCCTATCTTTTATACTTTATTTACCATCTATAATGTGCATATGCTTTATTTGCTTCTGCCATTTGATGTACATCTTCTTTCTTTCTTACAGCGCCACCTTCTTCATTATAAGCAGCAATAATTTCATTTGCAAGCTTATCTACCATTTTTCTTTCACTTCTAGAACGAGCAGAACTTACAAGCCATCTCAATCCTAAAGTAATCTTACGATGATTATCAACTTCAACTGGAACCTGATAGTTTGCTCCACCAACTCTTCTACTAATTACTTCTAAAACTGGCATCACATTATTTAAAGCACCTTTTAAAACTTCTACAGATTCTTCTCCAGTTTTTTCTGCAACTATATCCATTGCATCATAAAAAATATTTTCAGCCAAACTTTTTTTCCCGTCATACATTATTTTATTAATAAAACGAGTTACTAGTTTGCTGTTATATACTGGATCAGCAGCTACACTTCTTCTTTTTTTAGTATTTTCTTCAGACATTAAATTTCCCCCCCTCCATTTCAGTTAGCTAAAATTACTCTTTAGGCATTTTTACTCCATATTTTGAACGCCCCTGTTTTCTATCTTCAACACCAGCAGTATCTAAAGTACCTCGAACAATAGTATATCTTACCCCCGGTAAATCTTTTACACGACCACCTCTAACTAATACTACAGAGTGTTCCTGCAAATTATGTCCAATACCTGGAATATAAGCAGTAACTTCTTTACCATTAGTCAAACGCACACGAGCAACTTTTCTCAAAGCAGAGTTTGGCTTCTTAGGAGTAGCTGTATAAACTCTAGTACAAACTCCTCTTTTTTGCGGCGCTCCTTCTAAAGCTCTAGCACCTTTCTTCTTTTTTACTTTATTTCTTCCTTTTCGGATCAATTGGTTTATTGTAGGCATTTAAATACACCCCCTTCCAAATTTTATACAAAACTGTTAAACAAAAGGAGCTACATAGCTCCTTTTGTTTATAATCTTGAAAATTCTATAATTAATTAATTTAATTACTTTATTACAACACACTTAAGAATTTTAACACTTAATGTTTGAACTGTCAACACTTTTTTAATTTTATTCAACAATTTCTGGTTCTGCATCACGATATTTCTTCATCCCAGTTCCAGCAGGAATTGACTGTCCTATAATAACATTTTCCTTCAAACCTTTTAAATCATCTTTTTTACCTGCTAAAGATGATTCAGTTAAAACTCTAGTAGTTTCTTGGAAAGATGCAGCAGATAAAAAGCTGTCAGTATTTAAAGAAGCTTTAGTTATTCCTAATATTTGTGGAATAGCAGTTGCAGGTTCTTTGCCATTTGCAATAGCTTTTTCATTTTCGTTTTCAAATTTAAATACATCTACTAAATCACCAGGCAATAATTCTGTTTCTCCTGCTTCTTTAATCTTAACCTTGCTCATCATCTGTCTAACAACTACTTCAATATGCTTATCATTAATACCTACACCCTGTGATCTATAAACATTTTGTACTTCTTTTAATAGGTATTGTTGTACTTCTCTCTTTCCTATAATACTAAGAATGTCTTCTGGATCTAAAGGACCTTTAGTTAACTTATCCCCAGATTCTACTCGATCACCATCAGATATATTAAATTCTGCTCCATAAGGCAACTGATAAGTCTTTTGCCGTCCTTCATCAGTTTTAATAACTGCTTTATAAGAATTACCCTTTTCAACAATATTCACTTGGCCAGATAATTCTGTCACAATTGCCTGTCCTTTTGGAGTTCGTGCTTCAAATAGCTCTTCTACTCTCGGCAAACCTTGTGTAATATCATCGCCAGCAACTCCACCTGTGTGGAATGTTCTCATCGTTAGCTGAGTACCAGGCTCACCAATTGATTGGGCAGCCATAATCCCAGCGGCATCTCCTACACTGATCAAATTCCCATCAGCAAGATTGATACCATAACAATTCTGACAAATACCATCTTCAGTTTGACAAGTTAATACATTTCTAATTTCAACCTTTTCTAGTCCAGAAGCATCTATTTCTGCTGCCTGTTCTTCTTTTATTAATTCACCATCAGCAACTATTACTTCTCCAGTATCAGGATGAATTATATCTTCAGAAGAAAAACGACCACTAATTCGTTCTTCTAATTCTTCAATTATTTCCCCGTCACTTCTGACTGGTTCAACAGTTAATCCTTTATCGGTGCCACAATCTTTTTCTTGAACTACTACATCTTGAGATACATCCACTAATCTTCTAGTTAAATAACCAGAATCAGCTGTTCTCAATGCTGTATCAGCTAATCCTTTTCGAGCACCGTGAGTGGAAATAAAGTATTCTAATACCGTTAATCCTTCTCTAAAGCAGGCTTTAATTGGCATATCAATAATCCGGCCTGACGGATCAGCCATCAAACCACGCATTCCACCAAGCTGAGTGATCTGAGATGTATTACCTCGAGCACCAGAAGTAGCCATCATATAAATCGGATTAAATTCACCCAAGTTGTCGATTAATGCCTCAGTAACTTCATCTTTAGCATCGCCCCAGACATCAATTGTCTTTTCATACCTTTCATCATCAGTAATTAAACCACGGCGATACTGTTTTTCTATCTTTTTAACTGTTTCTTCTGATTCGGCTAAAATCTCTTCCTTTTCATCTGGAATTGCTACATCTGTTACACCAATAGTAATACCAGATTTAGTAGCATAATGGAAAGTTAAGTCTTTTACATCATCTAAAAATTCTCCTGTTCTATCAGGGCCAAGCTCTTTATGACAACGAGTTACTATATTTCCTAGTTCATCTTTATCTATAACTTTATCATAAAAACCAAATTCTTCTGGCAATATGGAGTTAAATATTACTCGACCAATACCAGTATTAACCCACTCGCCATTCTTTTTTCTATACTTGATTTTAGTCTGTAACTCAACCTTATCATTCTCGTAAGCTTTAATAACTTCATTAACAGAACCATAAAACTTACCTTTACCCTTAGCATCATCATCTAAGATAGTTAAATAATAAGCTCCTAAAACCATATCTTGACTTGGCACAGCAATTGCTTCTCCATGAGATGGTGACAATAAATTATAAGTCGACATCAATAACATTCGACATTCAGCTTGAGCCTCTGTTGATAAAGGCACGTGAACTGCCATCTGGTCACCATCAAAGTCAGCATTATAAGCTGGACAGACTAATGGATGAACTTTAATTGCTTTCCCTTCAACTAAAACAGGTTCAAAAGCCTGAATACCTAATCTATGTAATGTCGGAGCACGATTTAATAAAACCGGGTGCTCTCTAATTACATCCTCTAATACATCCCAGACTTCTCCCTCTCCATTTTCAACCATCCGCTTAGCACTCTTAATATTATGAGCTAAGTCTCTATCAACTAATCCCTTCATTACAAATGGCTTAAATAATTCCAAAGCCATCTTTCTTGGTAATCCACATTGATTTATTTTCAAATCTGGACCAACAACAATAACTGATCGTCCTGAATAATCTACACGTTTTCCTAATAAGTTTTGTCGAAAACGACCCTGCTTACCTTTTAACATATCACTTAAAGATTTCAGCGGTCGATTATTAGCACCAGTTACTGGGCGACCACGTCTACCATTATCAATCAAAGCATCTACTGCTTCTTGCAGCATTCTCTTTTCATTACGAATGATAATCTCTGGCGCTCCAAGGTCTAATAATCTTTTCAACCTATTATTTCGATTAATAACTCTTCGATATAGATCATTCAAATCAGAAGTAGCAAATCTACCACCATCTAATTGAACCATTGGTCGCAGTTCAGGTGGAATAACCGGCAATACTTCTAAAACCATCCATTCTGTTTTATTACCAGAATCATTCAACCCTTCTAAAACCTTCAACCTTCTGACGGCTCGTTTTCTTCTCTGTCCAGAAATACCTTCAATTTCTTCTCTTAATTCTTTAATCTCAAAGTCTAAATCAATATTCTTGAGAATTTCTTTAATTGCTTCCGCACCCATACCAGCTTTGAATTCAGTTCCATATTTTCTTTTAGCATCACGATATTCACTCTCACTTAGTAATTGTCTCTCACTCAGTGGAGTATCACCCGCTTCAATAACAATATAAGAAACAAAATACAATGCCTTTTCTAATGAACGCGGTGACATATCCATTACTAATCCTAAGCGACTAGGAATACCTTTGAAAAACCAAATATGAGATACAGGAGCAGCTAACTCAATATGTCCCATTCGCTCTCTTCTTACTTTAGACTTAGTAACCTCTACACCACATCTATCACAGACTACCCCTTTATATCTAACCCTCTTGTACTTACCACAATGACATTCATAATCCTTCGTAGGTCCAAATATTTTCTCACAAAATAATCCTTCTTTTTCTGGTTTCAAAGTTCTATAATTAATTGTTTCTGGCTTCTTAACTTCACCACTAGACCAGGACCTAATTTTCTTTGGTGCAGCTAACCCAATTTCCATTGAATCAAAACTATTTACATTAAACAAGGGTTATCACTCCCCTCTTCAATAATTTTATTTATTCTTCTTCGGCTTCATCATCCTCGGAAGCAATATCTAACCCAAGTTTCTTTGTATCCGTTTCATCTATCTCTTCTTCTTCAATGGATAGCTCCTCTTCCTCAGAATAAATCTTAGCATCAAGACCAATACTTTGCATTTCTTTAACCAATACTTTAAATGATTCAGGAATACCCGGTTCCGGAATATTCTCATCTTTAACAATTGCTTCATAAGCTTTAACTCTTCCTACTACATCATCAGATTTAACTGTTAACATCTCTTGTAATGTATTAGAAGCACCATACGCCTCTAAAGCCCAAACTTCCATTTCACCAAGTCTCTGTCCACCAAATTGTGCTTTACCACCAAGTGGCTGTTGAGTTACTAAAGAATAAGGACCTGTAGAACGACCATGCATCTTATCATGAGCTAAATGATGTAACTTAAGCATATACATTACACCAACAGTTACTCTGTTTTCAAAGGCTCTACCAGTTCTACCATCATACAATTTAGTCTTTCCATCTCGTGGCAGACCTGCTTCTTCTAGAGTATCTTCTACTTCTTGCTCTGTAGCACCATTAAAGACAGGAGTAGATACATGAATATCTAAGGCTTTAGCAGCCATTCCTAAGTGCGTCTCAAGCACCTGACCAATATTCATTCTTGATGGTACCCCAAGCGGATTTAAAACTATTTCTACTGGTTCTCCATTAGGTAAATAAGGCATATCTTCTTCAGGCAAAATACGAGAAATTACACCCTTATTACCATGACGACCTGCTAATTTATCTCCGACAGTAATCTTCAATTTCTTAGCTACATAAACTCTAACTAATTTATTAACACCAGTCTTCAAATCATCCCCATCTTCTCTATCAAAGACCTTAACATCGACTACTGTTCCTTCTTCACCATGAGGAACTTTAAGTGAAGTATCTCGCACTTCTCTTGCTTTTTCACCAAAAATAGCTCTTAACAATCTTTCTTCAGCAGATAATTCTTTTTCTCCTTTAGGAGTTACTTTCCCTACTAAGATATCACCAGCTTCAACTTCAGCACCTTCTCTAATAATTCCACGTTCATCCAAATCTTTTAATGATTCATCTCCAACATTTGGAATTTCTCTAGTGATTTCTTCAGGACCTAATTTAGTATCTCTAGCTTCTGCTTCATACTCTTCTATATGCACAGAAGTTAACCCATCATCCTTAACTAAATTCTCATTGATCAAAATAGCATCCTCGTAGTTATATCCTTCCCAAGCCATAAAGGCAACTAAACAGTTCTTACCTAATGATAATTCACCTTTGTCTGTAGAAGGACCATCAGCTATAATTGTTCCCGCTTCTACATAATCGCCTTTGCGAACAATTGGCTTCTGATTCATACAACTACCTTGATTAGATCGAGCAAATTTAGTTAACTTATATTTATCTACTGTGCCATCATCAGTCTTAACTAATATTTTATTAGCAGTTACCTTTATTACTTCTCCTGCATTCTTAGAAACAGTTGTTGCTCCTGAATCTTTAGCTGCAGCATACTCAATCCCTGTTCCCACTCGTGGGGCATCAGTTTTCAACAATGGAACACCCTGACGCTGCATATTAGCTCCCATTAAAGCACGGTTTGCATCATCATTTTCAATAAATGGAATCAAAGCTGCTGAAACTCCAATAATTTGTTTTGGAGCTACATCTATATAATCAACTTCTGCTGGAGCAGTTTTGATTTCTTCACCATTATGACGGGCAAACACTTTATCGTTTACCAAATCACCCTCATCACTAATTGGCTCATTAGCCTGAGTAATAGTATATCGGTCTTCTTCATCAGCAGTTAAATAATTGATATCCTCAGTAACTTCGCCATCAATTACTTTTCGATATGGCGTTTGCAGAAATCCAAATTCATTAGTTTCTGCAAAAATACAGAGCGAACCAATTAAACCAATATTTGGACCCTCAGGTGTTTCAATCGGACAAATTCGTCCATAATGAGTATGGTGCACATCACGAACATCAAACCCAGCTCGTTCTCTACTTAATCCACCAGGTCCTAATGCACTCAATCTTCTTTTATGAACTAATTCAGACAAAGGATTAGTTTGATCCATGAATTGCGATAACTGGCCACTACCAAAGAATTCTTTAATAGAAGCTGCTACCGGTCTAGTATTAATTAAATTTTGCGGGGTAATAACATCTAAATCTTGAATTGTCATTCGTTCCCTTACTACCCGTTCCATCCTAGACAATCCAATCCTAAATTGATTCTGTAGTAGTTCTCCTACCGTTTTCAATCGTCTATTTCCCAAATGATCTATATCATCTACTTGTGCTTCACCATTATCATCAACCAATTTCAAAAGATACTTTACAGTTTCAACAATATCTTCTTTAGTCAAAGTTCGACGGTTAGGGTCAGTATTTAACCCTAACTTCTTATTAATTTTGTAACGTCCTACTTTAGCTAAATCATATCTTTTAGGATCAAAAAATAGTGATTCGATTAAATTTTGAGCACTTTCAACAGTAGGGGGTTCTCCCGGCCGTTGATTTTTATACAACTCAATTAAAGCTTCCTCTTGAGTTTCAGTATTATCACGCTCAATTGTATCCTTAATAATTGGATGATCATCAAGTAAATCTAATAATTCTGCATCAGTACCATAACCTAATGCTCTAAGTAAAACAGTACCTTTAATCTTTCTATTTCGATCAACCCTGACACTAATTATTGCTTTCTTATCGTACTTGAATTCAATCCAAGCACCACGGTTAGGAATTAAGCTTCCTCCGTATAATATTCGACCATCTTTGATTACTTCTTTGTCAAAATAAGTACCTGAAGAACGGATTAGCTGATTAACAACAACTCGTTCCGCTCCATTAATAATAAATGTTCCCTTATCAGTCATCAAGGGAAAATTAGTCATGAATACATCTTGTTCTTTAATCTCACCTGTGTCTTGATTAATCAATCTAACTTTTGCATTCAAAGCTGCCTCATAACTAACATCTCTGTTCTTACTTTCAACTCGATCATACTTCGGATCGTCTAGTGAATAATCAATAAATTCTAATACCAAGTTTTCTGAAAAATCTGTGATTGGAGAAATCTCAGAAAACAAATTCAATACTGCTTCTTCTAAGAACCATTCATACGATTTCTTTTGTGTCTTAATTAAATACGGTACATCCATTCCAGGCTCAACTTTTGCAAAATTACGCCTGTTCCTTTTAAGTGAATGTGATGGATTGGACATTAAAGTCATCACCTCCGAGGTTTTTATCACGATGAGCAAATTTACATTTATATATTTATATTAAAGCCACTAAGCTTTTCATAAGATATTATCCGCATATTAAAATAATAATATGCAATTTTAAGCTTGAACCCCTAATATTCTAGTCGTAACAATAAGTAATAGTAACATATTAGAAAATCATTGTCAAGATTAAAGTCCTATCAGGTAAAAAAGCACTCTGTTTCAGAACAGAGTGCTTTTTTATTTAAATATATTCACTTTATTGGATTAAAAGTTACTTAATTTCAGCTTCTCCACCAGCATCTTCTAACTTTTCTTTGATTTCTTCTGCATCTTCTTTTTCAATTGCTTCTTTTACTGGATTAGGTAGGTCATCAACTAAACCTTTAGCATCTTTAAGACCTAAATCAGTAACTTCTCTAACAGCTTTGATTACTTTAATCTTGCTGCTTCCAGCTGCAGTAAGAACAACATCAAATTCAGTTTGTTCTTCTTCTTCGTCAGCACCACCAGCAGCACCGCCAGCCATAGCTACAGGAGCAGCTGCAGTTACATCAAACTTCTCTTCAATCTCTTCTACCAACTCAACCAATTCCAAAACAGACATCTCTTCAATTGCATCTAAAATTTCTTCTTTAGTCATTTTTTATTTCCTCCCTATTTGTTTGCAACAATTTTAGTTTTATTCTTTAGTATCTTTTACTGCTTTAAGAGCATATGCTAAACTCTTAACTGGATCTTTCAAGCAATGAACTAAACCATTAAGTGGTCTTTTCAACCCACTTGCAAGTCTACCAAGCAATTCTTCTCTTGATGGCACATTAGCTAAAGATTCAATTTCATCAACATTAAGCACACCTTTATCTAATAGACCAGACTTGATCTCTAAAGCTTCATTTTCATCAGCAAATTCGGATAGAATTTTAGCTGGAGCAACTGGATCATCATCAGAAAAAGCAATAGCAGTTGGCCCTTTTAAGTATTCTTTAATTTCTCCACAATCTGCTTCTTTAGCTGCTAAATAAGCCAATGTATTCTTAGCAACTTTATAATCAACGCCAGCCTCGCGAAGTTTAGTTCGCAATTCTGTCATCTGTTCTACATTTAAACCACGATAATCTGTTAAAACGGCTGATTTAGCTTCATCAAACTTAACCGTCAAATCATCTATAACCTTTTTTTTCTCTTTTGTGGCCATCTTGTCACCTCCGGTTTCAAAAAAATAGAAAAGTCTCCACTGCCGCAAGCTGGAGACTGATACTGATTTATGCACTCAATTCATTATTTGCATAACACACAATCTAACAAATAACAATTTAGTCCATTAAGGCCCCAACCTCGGCAGGTAATTTTAAGCTTGAACAGCACCTACGGTCTTTGGTTGAATATTCTTTTTTTCAACACACAACTAGGATTTTAACACTTTTTTTCATCTGAGTCAAGAAGTATCACTAATTTATTTAAAATAATTCTAAAACTTCATCACGATCAATTTTAATTCCTGGACCCATTGTAGCAGAAACTGCTACGTTTAACATATATCTACCTTTTACTCCACTAGGACGAGATCTAATTAAAGCATCGGTGAAAGCTTCAAAGTTATTATACAGTTCTTCTAAATCAAAACTAGCTTTTCCTAATGGAACATTAACATTACCACCTTTATCAGCTCGATATTCAATCTTACCAGCTTTAAGGTCACCAATTGCTTGCTCTAAATCAAAAGTTACTGTTCCTGTTTTAGGATTAGGCATTAAACCTTGTGGTCCTAAAATAGGCCCTAACTTACCTACAACTTGCATCATATCTGGTGTAGCAACTACAGCATCAAAATCCATCCAACCTTCTTCAATCTTTTCAGCTAATTCTTCTCCACCTATAACATCAGCACCAGCTTGTTCGGCTTCTTTCTCTTTTTCTCCTTGAGCAAAGGCAACAACTTTTACCTCACTACCTGTTCCTTCAGGAAGAACAACTGTATCACGAACTTGTTGGTCATTCTGCCCTGAATCAATACCTAATCTAACTGAAACCTCAATAGTTTCATCAAAATTAGCAGTAGCTGTCTTTTGCGCTAACTCTAATGCATCTTTAATTTCATATTTCTTTTCTAAATCAACTTGCTCTAATGCTTGATTATATCTTTTAGACATTACAAATACCCCCTTGTGGTAATAACGGTACTACCTCCCACAGATTTATTAATCTAATAATTTATTACTCTACTTCAAGACCCATACTACGAGCAGTACCTTTAATCATGCTCATAGCAGCTTCTAAAGAAGCAGCATTTAAATCTTCCATTTTTGTTTCAGCAATTTCTTGTACATCAGCTTCACTAACAGTACCCACCTTATCAATATTTGGTTCGCCAGAAGCAGTTTCTAATCCAGCAGCTTTTTTCAATAATTCAGCAGCGGGTGGAGTCTTTGTTATAAAATCAAAAGATCTGTCAGCATAAACTGTTATTTCAACCGGAATAATATTACCAGCTTGATCAGCAGTCTTAGCATTAAACGCTTTACAAAATTCCATAATATTAACTCCATGCTGACCTAATGCAGGACCAACAGGCGGAGCAGGATTTGCTTCCCCAGCAGGAATCTGTAAACTGATTTCACCTACAATTTTTTTTGCCATAGTTTGCACCTCCTTATACTTTTTCTACTTGGTCAAAATTTAATTCAACTGGAGTTGAACGACCAAACATTGATACCAAAACTGTTAATTCTTGTTTTTCATAATCAATTTCTTCAATTTCACCTACATGGTCATCTAAAACTCCATCAACAACCTTAACTTTTTGACCTAGTTCTAAATCTATATTAGCTTTATTAATAACATCCATACCCATATCTTGCTTAATCCTACGCACTTCTTCCTCAGTAACTGGAACTGGATTATTTCCAGCACTAGCAAAACCAATAACTCCCGGTGTATTGCGGACAACATACCATGATTCATCATCCAAATTCATTTTAATTAATACATACCCCGGAAATATTTCGCTCTTTTTTACAGTTTCTTCTCCATCTTTCATCTCAACTTCATCTTCAGTCGGGATTAAGACATTCACAATCTTATCTTCCATCCCCATACTTTTAACTCTTTGCTCTAAATTCTTTTCCACCTTATTCTCTCTACCTGAATAAGTGTGAATGGCATACCAACCATATTCATTCTCATCACTCATAATATTTGATGGGATCTAAAAAACTCGACCCCACACCTCCCTAATTGAAAATAATAGGACTAATTGCTTTTGACACAACTAAATCAATAGCACCAATAAAAAATGCAACAAATAAAACAGTCACTAAAACTACTACTGTATAAGACACCACTTCTTGTTTGTTAGGCCAATTGACTTTTTTTAATTCAATTTTTACTTCTTGTAGGAATTTTTTTGTTTTTTCAAAAAAATTTCTTTTAGCCATCTATTCCACATCCTCATTAATTATGATTGACCTGTTTATGATTTTAATAAACACAAAATCCAGACCCAAATTACAACCTGTCTTATCACCTTTTAATCAATCTATCTTGTTTCTTTATGCACAGTGTGACTCTGGCAGAACTTACAATACTTCTTTAGTTCTAGGCGGTCACGTTGATTTTTTGTGTTCTTTGTAGTCGAATAGTTTCTTCTATTACATTCTTTACAAGCTAAAGTAACTATCTCTCTCACAGCTGCCACCTCCTCAGAAAAGCAAATCAATTAATTCAAAACTACGCCTTGTCTACTTTATCATATCTTCTTAAAAAAGTCAATATTTTATAGGTGACAAGTTTTGTTTCTAAAACCAATAGAAAAGCAGGTATCGATACCCGCTTTTCCTGATTATAACTATTTTATTTTAAAAAATAGTTATTACTCAACAATTTCAGTAACAACACCAGCTCCTACAGTTTTTCCTCCTTCTCTAATTGCAAATCTTAATCCTTCATCCATTGCAATTGGAGAAATTAATTCTGCATCCATCTCAATATTATCTCCCGGCATTACCATTTCTACATCTCCTGGTAAATTAATTGTTCCTGTTACATCTGTTGTTCTGAAATAAAATTGTGGCTTATATCCATCAAAGAATGGCGTATGTCGTCCACCCTCGTCTTTACCTAATACATATACCTCTGCCTTAAACTTTGTGTGTGGTGTAATTGAACCTGGCTTTGCTAATACTTGACCTCGTTCAATATCTTCTTTGTCAATACCTCTCAATAAAGCACCTACATTATCTCCTGCTTGGGATTGCTCCATTTCTTTTCTAAACATCTCTAAACCTGTAACTACTGTTTCTTCTGTATCTTTAATTCCTACTAATTCTACTTCATCTCCTACATTTACTATTCCAGACTCTACACGACCTGTTGCTACTGTACCTCGTCCTGTAATACTAAATACATCTTCTACAGGCATTAAGAAATCTTTGTCTGTATCTCTATCTGGTGTAGGAATATAATCATCAATTTCATCCATTAATTCTAAGATCTTTTCGCCCCACTCACTTTCTGGTTCTTCTAGTGCTTTTAGAGCTGATCCTACAATTACTGGAGCGCTATCTCCATCAAATTCATACTCACTTAATAACTCTCTTACTTCCATCTCTACTAATTCAATTAATTCTTCGTCATCAACCATATCTGCTTTGTTTAAGAATACTACAATATTCGGTACTCCTACCTGACGAGCTAATAGTAAATGCTCTCTTGTTTGTGGCATTGGACCATCTGCTGCAGATACAATCAACAATGCTCCATCCATCTGTGCTGCTCCTGTGATCATATTCTTTACATAGTCTGCGTGACCTGGACAATCTACGTGAGCATAATGTCTATTCTCTGTTTCATACTCTACGTGAGACGTCGCAATTGTAATTCCTCTTTCCTTTTCTTCTGGTGCATTATCAATATCTTCAAAATTTGCAACACTGTTCTCATCTCTAGCCAATACTTTTGTAATTGCTGCTGTTGTTGTTGTCTTTCCATGGTCTACGTGTCCAATAGTTCCAATATTAATATGCGGTTTCGTTCTTTCAAACTTATCTTTTGCCATCGTTTTGCCCCCTTGAATTATGTATTAATAAAAAGTGGAGCCCACAACCGGAGTTGAACCGGTGACCTCATCCTTACCATGGATGCGCTCTACCACCTGAGCTATGTGGGCCAAATATATAATAAAATATAAACTAGATGAT
>JBNJDB010000008.1:0-25321 GCA_051744465.1 Bacillota bacterium
TTCTAAGATTGGTAGGAAATACTACCAATCTTAGAATTAGAAAAAACTATTATAAATCTACATTAATTGCTTCTAACTGCTCTTCAGATTTTTTAGTCTGTTCTTTAAATTGCTGACCTAAGTTTTCATTAAATTCTGCAATTTCTCTCATTATTTCTTCTAACTCCTTAGCATTCTGGTACATTTCATCAGCCTGACCAGATACTTCTTCACTAGCAGCAGAAATTTCTTCTGTTGATGCACTTATTTCTTCTGTCGATGCAACTTGATCGGCTGTAGCATCAGTTACTTTGTCAATTTTAACTACTAGATCATTAGATAAAGCCTCTAATTCATCAAAAATGTCAGCAATATTTTGATCAGAGCTTTGGGCAGGAATCATGATATTTATTGCTCTATCTGTTACATCTTTTACGTCAGCAACAATTTGTTTTACTTCTTTAGCTGACTCCATACTTTCATCAGCTAAATCTTTAATATCATCAGCTATTGCTCCAAATCCTCCTCCGGATCCTTCACCATCTGCTGCTTCAATTGCTCCATCTAATGATAATAAATTAGTCTGTTCAGCTATCCCCATAATATTTTCAGATATTTGATCAACTTGATTAACACTAGTCCTCAATTCTTTCATTACATCAACCGCTTGATTTACTAATTGACTCCCTGAATTAATTTTATCATCTGTCTTTCTAACTACTGAAAAAGTTTCATCACCCAGCTTTGAAATATCTTCAGCCTTAATAGCTAATGCTTCAGTTCCTTTAGCTATTTCACTAAGTGAAAGTGAAATCTCATCTACAGAATTAGCTGTTTCTTCATTTCCAATTTTTACATCTTGAATAAATTCAAAAGCATAATGAATTTTTCCATCCACTTCAATTATTTTTTGCTCATAAGAAGATAAATCTCTAGTTACTTCTAAAATTCTAACTATTGTATCCTGTAAATTATCCTGCATTTCATTGAGGCTACTACTCAATTCATCAATCTCATCTCCCTCATCATTTACTTCTAGCTTAGGAGAATTTAAATTGCCATTAGCAATCTCTCTGGCAAATTTATTAGATTCTATAATTGGGTCAGTTATATATCTTACAAAATAAAGAACTATAGCTATCCCCAACAAAATTCCTAATAGAGCAATAACAATGATAATATTCCTAATTTTCACAACTGAATCTTCTATTTCACTTATAGGAATATCTCCTATTAAATATAGCTCCGTACCGGGAATCTTATTGATACTCTTATAACTACCATTAACAACTTTTTTAGTAGAAGTTGTTTCCTTATTCGAATTGGAGATTTGCTCTAAATACCATTTATCCTCTAAATTTTGCGTTAATAAATTTTTGTTTTTATGATTTAGAATATTTCCCTCTTTATTAATTAATGAAGCTGAACCATACTTACCTAAAGATGTTTTTAAATTATTTTTAAATAGATCAAGTGATATACCTATAACAGAGTAGCCCATTATATCTTTTTGCGAACCACTCTTATATATTGGTGTAGATAATAATAATCTAGGTTTCCCATTTATATATTTCAAATTACCAAATTCTATATCCTTATAATCCTTAGTAGATAACTGTTTACCAATATATTCTTTAGCCCTTTTTCTTTGTGAAAGGCTATTTATGCGAGAATCAGCAATAACTATCCCCTCAACAGTAGTAATATAGCCCAACTGAGCACCTTCAATTTCTTCTAACTTTTCTTTTAATATATTACCTGAGTTATACATAAAAGAATCTTGAAATAATAATCCTTTAAATGTAAGACCACCAGAATCAGTATTTAATTTGGCATCTTCAGACAAATCAGTTTTTTCAAATCCATTTGCCATGTTAATATACGAATTAATAGTACCATTATCCAATACTGGCTCAACTTTATTCTGGATTCGGGACGTGAAATTTGTAATACTATTGGTTTGATACTCATTAATTGTATTAATCTGATTATTAACTTGCTCAAAAACAACATTTTTGGTATATAGATTAACTACAAAACTCACAATAGCTAATATAACTATTATTATAGAAATTATTACTACAGATATTTTCCATTTTAAGCTTAAACTCTGAAATTTTTTCTTTAAGTTTTTCACAATATCCCCCCCTTTAATTAATTTAACTAAATTTATTACTCTCCACCCCCAAATTTAAATAACTCAACTTTTATTCACGCGGTAAATATATAAACTTATAGTTCCTAATACTAAACCTCCACTCAGAATAATCCAATCCATAGTCAACATCTTTATAGGAAAAGCAACTTGATAAATAAAAATGGTTGTTGGATATAAATACATTTCTATTGTAGTCACTAAAGAAAAACGTTTAATTAAACTACCCTTCTCAACTCCTTCATTATAATAATCATAAGTGAAAAGAGCAGTACCAAACCAAAAAATAGTAATTAATATGAGAAGTGGAATTCCAAAATAAACTTTAGCAAATTGAATATTCCCCCCACCATCTAAATAACCAGCTTTTAACATCCGGAAGTTGATAATATTAATTGCTAACATAAAGATTAAAAAACTACTTAGATTCGAAAAAATCCACATCAGAAAAGAAATTACTCTTTTATAAATCTTCTTCATATTATAACCACCTACCCTTACCATAGACTTAAAAATCAAAATCATCAATTAGATCTTTCAGTTCTCTAGCCATAGAAGACATTTCTTGAGAAGATTTAGATACTTCAGTAGACATATCACTAATATCCTTAGAAATCTCTAATAACTCATTACTATTATTATCTAATTTCTGAGCTGAAGAATTCGTTTCATTAATCTCTAAAACTGTATTATCAATCGAATCTCTAATCTCACTAAATACATAACCAGTATCTTGAACAACTTCTTTACCAGTTTCCGCCTTATCCTTTAAACTTTTAATAGCTTCTAATCCAGTATCAGATTTTTCTTGAATATCGTTTACTATACCATCAATCTTTTTAGTAGCCTGAGAAGTTTCTTCAGCTAAACTTCTAATTTCTTCCGCAACTACTGCAAAACCTTTTCCTGCTTCTCCTGCTCTAGCAGCTTCAATTGCTGCATTCAAGGCAAGAAGGTTAGTCTGATCAGCTATATTGTTAATTAATTCTATAATTTGACCAATCTCCTTTGAGTCATTATTCAAATTATTAATAACAGTTACTGCCTGGGATACCTCGCTATTAATTTCTTCCATGTTTTTAACTGTTTGCTCTATATTTTCATTACCTGCTTGAGCTTGTTCATCAGCAGTTGCAGATGATTCTGCTACTCTTTGACTACTAGAAGAAACTTTCTGAATAATGTTTGTCATTTCTGCTAAAGTATCACTTGTATTCTCTATTGCAGCATTACTTTCTTCTGCTGATGCAGAAAGTTGCTGACTATAAGCTGAAATATCTTCTATTGCATTAAATAAATTACTTACAACAGTCTTTAAATTGTTACGTAAATGATTTAAACTTCTCACTAAACTTCCAATTTCATCATTAGATTTTACATTTAATTCATCAGCATTCAAGTTCCCATCAGCAATTTCTTCAGCAAACTTAATCGATTCTAAGATCGGTTCGGTTATATATCTTATATAATAAATAACTATACCGATAGCCATAAAAATCCCAATTAAAGAAATAATAATTATGATATTCCTAATTCCTATAACTGATGACTTAATTTCTCCTTCAGGGATATTACCTATTAAGTACAGACTGCTTTCTGGAATCTTATTTATACTTTTATAATTACCTTTAACAGTTTTTTTGTTAGATATTATCTTATTATCAATCTGCTCTAAATACCACTTATCCTCTATTTTTTCGGTCAACAATTCATCATTAGAATGATTTAAAATAGTTCCTTGTTTATTAATTAATGCTGCTGAACCATAGTTTCCTAATGATGTCTTTAAATTATTACTAAATAAATCAAGTGATACTGCTATAACAGAATAACCCATTATATCTTCTTCTGAACCACTCTTATAAATTGGATTAGATAATAACAATCTGGGTTTTTCATTTATATACTCTAAATCACCAAACTCTAAATCTTTATATTTTTCCGGTGCTAAAGTCTTACCTACATATTGCTTAGCCTTTTTTCTTTCTGAAAGACTAGTTATTCGGGAATCAGCAATAACAATACCATCAACAGTTGTTATATATCCTAATTTAGCCCCTGGTATTTCTTCTAATCTCTTATTTAGTATTTTACCTGTATTGTACATAAAAGAATCTCTAAATACTAATCCTTTAAATGTAAGCGCTCCACTATCAGTAGTTAATTCTGCACTTTCAGATAAATCTTTTTCTTCAAAACCATCCGCCATATTAATATAAGACTTAATAGTACCATTATCTAATGCGGGTTTGATTCTCTTCTCTACTCTTTTTGTGAAACTTATAATATTTTCTTTCTGATATTCATTAATAATATCAATCTGATTATTAACTTGTTCAAATACAGTATTTTGTGTATACATATTAACTGTAAAACTAATGATAGATAATATAACTACTATTATGCTTATTATTACTATTGACATCTTCCATTTCAAACTTAAATCTTTAAATTTTGCCATTAACTTATCCCTCTTCGACTTTAAATTATCCCATTTTGATTTTGAATTTTCCACAATAATCCCTCCTATATTTAAAGTTCATTTAATGGATAACTGACTATAAGCAAAACTATTAAACTGTAGCAAACTTATAACTAGTCTTAGCAGTATATATATTATCTGGAGTATAAGTTTTAGCTGCTAAACCATCTAAATTAATAGCATTTGGATAGTCTTGTGTTTCCAAACAAAGGCCTAAACGATCATTCTTAAGCTGATTCCCATCATAAAAAACTATAGCAGGTTGATCAGTTGAAATAGTCAAAATTCTACCTGAATTTTCTTCTTTTAGAATTGCACAATCATCTCTTTCTTCTAATACAAACGGATGGTCATATCCTCCAGTAAATTGAAGCTGTTGATAGTCTGCTTCAATATCTGCCCCTATCTTTTTAAACTCTCTGAAATCAAAAGGAGTTCCTTGTACATTTATAAGCTCTCCAGTAGGTATTGAATCTTTAGCAAGAGCTAATATTTTTTGAGCCTTTAGCTGTAACTGATGATTCAAAATATCTGTTTTAGCTCCACCTGTTAAATTAAAATAACTATGATTAGTTAAATTAATAATCGTTTCTCGATCTGGTTTAGCACTATATTCTATTTTTAATTGATTATCTATTAACAAATATCTAACTCTAAATTCTACGTTAGCTGGAAACCCTTCCTCTAAATGGGGGCTGAAATAATTTAATTCCAAACCCGATTCTATCTTCTTTACTTCCCAAATTCTTTGATCAAGTCCCACTAAACCACCATGTAAATTATTATTACTTTCATTTTTAGATAATTTATAGCTTTGATCATTAATTTCAAATTCTGCATTTGCTATTCTTCCAGCATGTCTACCTATTATCGCTCCATAATAAGGAGATTTGTTTTGATAATCTTCTACATTATCAAATCCTAAAACTATATTTTCTTGCTTTCCTTGCTGATCAGGAGCATAAATTTTTCTAATAATCCCTCCATAATTAAGGATATTAATCTGTAACTGTTGATTAGTTAGAATATATTCAATTACTTCTTCACCATTATTTAATTCACCAAATTTTTTCTCTTCTATCTCCATTATTTCATCTCCTCAAGAGTGAATTTTTAACTTATTAAGATAAGAATCTATAACAACTTAAATTAAAGCTGTTATAGATTTTTATCTTAACCATAGCAACAACTATCTTTATAATTTAGATAAGATTCTGTTTACTATCTGAGAAGCATCAAAACCAAACTCTTTAGCTACCTCATTACCAGGACCACTTGCCCCAAAACTATCCATACTAATTGTTAAATCTTGTTCTCGTAAAAACTGATGCCAACCCTGGGCAACACCAACTTCCATGGCGACTCTTAATTTAGTATCTCCTAACAATTCTTTGACATATTGTCGACTACAGTATTTCAATTTCATTCTTTCCGGTACAGAAACAACCCTAGCCTCTTTACCTTCTTTTGCTAATAATTGAGCAACTTCTGCTGCTAAGGAAACTTCACTTCCACTTGCAATCAAAGTTACTTCAGCATCATCAGCATCCTTAACTAAATAACCACCTTTATAAAAACCATCTAAACCTGATTCTTTTTCAACATGAGCTAAATCTTGTCTAGTTAAGATTAGTGCAGTTGGACCATCAGTCTTTTCCATAGCGGCAACCCAAGCAGCCTTTGCCTCTTCTTCATCAGCTGGTCTAATAACTTGTAAATTTGGAATCAAACGCAAAGCCTCTGTCTGTTCTACAGGCTGATGAGTTGGACCATCTTCGCCCACATAAATTGAATCATGGGTCAAAACATAAACAACTGGTTGTTCCATTAAAGCTGCCATTCTAATTGATGGTCGCAAATAATCGGAAAACACATGAAAAGTTGCAACAAATGGTCTTAATCCGCCGTGTAATGATATCCCATTTGCAATAGCACCCATAGCATGTTCTCTTACTCCAAACCGAAAATTACGCCCATCATAGCTATTCTTTTGTATCTCTCCATATTTATCTAAATAAGTCTTATTAGATGGTGCTAAATCAGCAGAACCACCAACTAAATAAGGTACTTCATCAGCAACTTTTTTCAATGCAGCACCTGCTGATCTTCGAGTAGCTATTGGAGCTTCTATTTCTACACCTTCTATAATTTTTCTGAAATCATCAGGCAATTCCAAACTATTAGCTTGCTCCCAATCCTCTTTCAATTTTGGATTCTCAGCTGCCCATTTATCAAAATCTTTTTGCCAATCATCTTCTAAGGCTTTTAGTTCTTTTAATTTTTTCTCTCTAAACTCAGCTACCTCATCTGCCACATAGAATTTCTGATCAACTGGCAAACCAATAGCTTCTTTTAATCCTTTAATTTCTTCATCACCTAAAGGTGCTCCATGAGCAGCACTGGTTCCTTCTTTAGTTGGAGCATTATGAGCAATTTTAGTTTGAGCTACAATTAAAGTTGGCTTATCTGTTATTTTTTTAGCCTCAGCAATTGACTCCCGCAAAGCATCAAAGTCATGGCCATCTACATCATCTATCACATGCCAATTATAAGATTCAAATCTAGTCGCTACATCTTCAGTAAAACTAAGGTCAGTACTACCAGCAATTGAAATACTATTATCATCATAGATAGCAACCAATTTCCCCAATCCTAAATGACCTGCTAAAGATGCTGCCTCAGAAGTAAGACCTTCCATCATACATCCATCCCCTAATAATGTATAAGTATAATGATCAATCAGATTAATTTGATCAGTATTATACTTTTCAGCCAACATTCTTTCTGATACTGCCATTCCCACAGCATTAGCAAAGCCTTGTCCTAAAGGACCAGTAGTTGTATCGACTCCTGGTGTATCATTATATTCAGGGTGCCCTGGTGTTTTAGATCCTAACTGTCTAAATTGTTTTAACTCTTCTAGAGATAGATCATAACCAGATAAATTCAATAAAGAATAGATTAATGCCGAGCCATGACCAGCAGACAATACAAATCTATCTCGATCAACCCATTCTGGATTAGCTGGATTATGCTCCATTACCTCTTGATAGAGCAATGTTCCTATTTCAGCACATCCTAATGGCAAGCCAGGATGACCCGAATTTGCCTCTTGAACTGCATCTGCAGACAAACCTCTAACTGTATTAGCTATTTTTTTTAACATAATTTCCCCCTCGATTAATTAAGTGAATACTTTCAGCAGAAAAAATCCAGCTGAAAGTATTCTCAATTTTAATATAAATTATCTTCTTTTTTTATTCTTGTGTTTCATTCCAATCACTTAAAAATCTTTCAATTCCAATATCAGTCAATGGATGTTGGGACATTTTTTCAATTACTGACAATGGAATAGTTGCAATATCTGCTCCAACTAAAGCTGCTTCTTTAACATGACGAGGACTTCTAATACTTGCAGTAATAATTTCACTATCCAAACCATAATTATCAAGAATTGTATTGATATCCTCAATTAATTGCATACCATCATGAGCTCTATCATCCAAGCGACCAACAAACGGGCTAACAAAAGTAGCCCCTGCTTTAGCAGCTAAAAGAGCCTGATTAGCTGAGAATACTAATGTAACATTAGTATTAATTCCTTCATTTTCTAAAACTTTGACTGCTTTCAATCCTTCTTCAGTCATTGGAATCTTAACAGCTACATTATCAGCTAATTTAGCTAATTCTCTTGCTTCTGCAAGCATTCCTTCTGCTTCAAGACTAATCACCTCAGCACTTACTGGTCCATCAATAAGCTCACAAATTTCTTTGATTCGAGTATGAAAATCAACATCTCCCTCTCTAGCTACTAAACTAGGATTAGTAGTAACACCATCTACTACACCTAAAGCAGCGGCTTTCTTAATTTCTTCTAAATTAGCAGTATCAATAAAAAATTTCATTTTTTCACTTCCCCTTTATTATATTAGTAGTGCCTCTAGTTTTAGAGACACTTAATTAACTAAATCAAAAATATTTCATTATTTCAAACATTCTACAGCTGCTCTTTCAACTGGAAGACAATCTTTATATCGCTCCATAAAGGTTTCAAAGCCTTCAACATCTTCAGGGTTCGGTTCAATAATTGATTCATTTTGAACTGTAAAAATATTTTGCTGGAGAAATTCTTCTAAACTCTGATCATCATCTTTATTCAAATGATAAGATGCTAATAGAGCAATTCCCCAAGCACCGCCTTCACCAGCAGTTTCCATAACAGCAACCGGGGCATCAACAGCAGCAGCCATAAAACGCTGGGCAACCCCCTTAGTCTTGAAGAGACCTCCATGACCAAGCATTTTATCTAACTTAACATTTTCTTCTTTTAACAGAATATCCATCCCCATTTTCATAGCACCTAATGCACTCTGCAGATTAACACGCATAAAGTTTGCTAGATTAAAGTTACTATCAGAAGATCTGGCAAACAATGGACGACCTTCTTCAAAATCTGTTATATGTTCGCCGGATAGATATCCATAGGCTAAAAGACCGCCACAATCTTTGTCTCCTTCAAGTGCTTTGTTATATAAAGTTTCATACAAGGTATCCATATCCACCTTAAAACCTAAGGAAGTAGTTACTTCCTTGAAAATATTAATCCACGAATCCAAATTAGATGCACAATTATTAGAATGAGCCATAGCAACTAGTTTTCCTGATGGGGTTGTTACTAAATCCAGCTCAGGATGAGCTTCTTTAAGCTCTTGTTCAAGAACTACCATTGCAAAAATTGATGTGCCTGCTGATACATTTCCAGTTCGTTCAGCTACACTATTAGTAGCTACCATACCTGTTCCCGCATCTCCTTCTGGTGGACACATTAAACTTCCTGCTTCAAGTTGGCCCGAAGTATCAAGCAAGCTAGCTCCTTCTTCAGTCAACCTACCTGCATCTTCACCTGCAGTTAATGTTGTCGGTAAAACATCTTCTAGATTCCAAGAAAAATCATAATCTGCTATTAACTGATTAAACTGATTAAGCATTTCTTGGTTATAGGAGTTTGTTTCAATATCAATTGGAAACATCCCTGATGCATCGCCAACACCTAATACTTTTTTCCCAGATAGTTTCCAATGAATATAACCTGCTAAAGTTGTCATATAACTAATATCAGATACATGTTCTTCATCATTCAAGATAGCTTGATATAAATGGGCAATGCTCCAGCGCTGTGGAATTGGATACTCAAAAACTTCCGTTAATTTTTCACTTGCTTCTGAGGTGAAATTATTACGCCATGTTCTAAATGGTACAAGCAAATGATCATCTTTATCAAAGGGCAAATATCCATGCATCATGCCACTAAAACCAATAGAAGCAATTTGGGTCAATTCAGCATCATATTTTTCTTTAACATCCTCAACCATATTCCTGTAACTATCCTGAAGACCTTCCCAAATTTCTTCCATACTATAGGTCCAGGTATCATCTATATAACTGTTTTCCCAACTTTGACTACCTGTAGCAATTATTTCATTGTTTTCAGCCAGTAAAACTGTCTTAATACGTGTTGAGCCGAATTCAATACCTAAAATAGTATTTCCATTATTTATTATTTCTTGCTTTGTCTTTTTTGATGTACTCATAAATAACCCCCCTTGTTTCTAATTTTTTACTACTCATCATTGCCCATAATAAGCATCATCACCATGTTTTCTTAAAAAATGTTTGTCTAATAAAGACTGTTCAATAGCACTAATATCTTGATTTAAATTAATTGTATGATAAGCCATCTTAGCTACTTCTTCTAGTACAACTGCATTATGAACAGCATTAGAAGCATCACGCCCCCAACTAAAAGGACCATGATTATTGACAACAACCCCAGGAATATTTAGAGCTGATATTTCTTGAAACTCCTCAACAATTAGATTACCAGTTTCTTTTTCATAGTCACCTCTAATTTCAGATTCACTCATCTTTCTAGTACAAGGTATTTGACCATAAAAATAATCAGCATGGGTTGTTCCTAACGCTGGAATTTCTCTGCCAGCTTGAGCCCAACTTGTTGCCCACGGAGAATGAGTATGAACTACTCCGCCAATTTGAGGAAACTTATTATATAAAACTAGATGTGTTGCGGTATCGGAGGAAGGTTTTAGCTCTCCTTCTACTTGCTGCCCTTCTAAATCAACTACTACTAAATCTTCTTTTTTCATTTGATCATAAGCAACTCCACTAGGTTTAATTACTACTAAGCCTTTTTCTCTATCAATACCACTTACATTGCCCCAAGTATAAGTAACTAAATTTTGCTTAGGCAACTCTAAATTAGCTGCTAAAACTTCTTCTTTTAAATCTTCTAACATCAATAATACCTCCTTATTTGACATCAATCACTAATTATCATTTGAATATTAATTAGTGATTGATTACTATATATACTTCAAATTACATACCTTTAAATCTATAATAAATTTCATTCCACTTTAACTCTTTTTTAAACTCAGGAATTGTAGTATCTTCATCAATTACCAAACACTCTAAATCAGCTATTTCAGCAAAATCCTGTAAATGTTTATTACTTATAGCCTGGCTAAATCCAGTATGATGAGCTCCTCCTGCATAAATCCAAGCTGCTGCTTCAGTTTGTAAATCAGGTTTTGGCTTCCAGACTACTCTTGCTACAGGTAAGTTAGGTAAATCTTCATTAGCTTCCACAACATCTACTTCATTAAGAATTAATCGCATTCTATCTCCCATATCTATAATAGATGCATTAACTGCTGGTTCTGTTGGTACATCAAATACTAATCTAGCTGGAGCTTCTTTTCCACCAATCCCAAGCGGATGTACTTCTAAAGATGCTTTGCCCTCAGAAATACTTTCACAAACTTCTAACATATGAGAACCTAAAACTTTTGTATCCTCTTGTTCAAGATGATAAGTATAATGTTCCATCAAGGATGCTCCTCCATCAAGACCTTGGCCCATTACTTTCATAGCTCTAACTAAAGCAGCAGTCTTCCAGTCACCTTCGGGGCCAAATCCATAACCAGCAGCCATTAATCTCTGCACTGCAAGACCTGGTAGTTGCTTTAGCCCATGAAGATTTTCAAAAGTTGTAGTAAAGGCTTTAAAATCACCAGCTTCTAAAAATCTTTTCATCCCTATTTCAATTCTAGCTGAATCTCTTAGAGATTGGTGCTTTTCTCCACCAGCTAATAACTCTTGTCCCACAATATATTCTTGTTGATACTCTTCAATCAAGTAATCAATTTCTTCCTCAGTTACTCTATCTAAATATTCAACCAGATCACCTACAGCATATCCATTTACTTCATAACCTAATTCAATCTGTGCTTCTACCTTATCTCCTTCAGTCACAGCTACATGGCGCATATTATCACCAAAACGAGCTATTTTAGCTCCCTGAGCATCAGCCCAAGCTGCAGCTGCACGAATCCAAGTTCCTAATTGGTCAATCACTTTATCATCTTGCCAATGACCAGCAATTACCTTCCTATTCAAACCCATTCTTGACCCAATAAAACCAAATTCACGACCGCCATGAGCAGATTGATTAGTATTCATAAAGTCCATATCAATTTCTGACCAAGGAATATCTCTGTTAAATTGAGTATGCAAATGTACAAATGGTTTATCTAAAGACTTTAAACCCCTAATCCACATTCTAGCTGGAGAAAATGTATGCATCCACGTAATCAATCCAATACAATTTTCAGCAGCATTAGCCTCTTGCATTAACGCTTTAATATCTTCAGCTCCAGTTAAAGTTGGTTTATGAACAACCTCTACTGGAATTTCCTCTGTATTATCAAAAAATTTAGTTATTTCCTGCGAATCTTCCGCAACTTTATCCAATACCTCATCACCATATAAATGCTGACTTCCTGTTACAAACCAAACTTCTAAATTCTTAAATGGCTTCATAATTGAAACCCCTCCTATTTTTATAATTCTAATCGGTTAGATAGGGTATAAAAAAATTCACCCCTTTTGCTTTCTAACCGGTTAAATCGAAATTAAAAAATAATCTAATTAAATTATACTAAAAAAATAAATCAATGTCAATATTAATCAAAAAATCTTGATATCTGATTTATTTAGACTTTTTTTGTAATCTAATAACATTCCAAGATAATTTTGTTAGATTAGCTATTATTTTATTATCTTCAACTACTGCATCACCGTTATTATGAGGAACCACATTATCACTATTATCTTTAGTATTCCTCGCTTTAACATCTTGATTCTCTAATACAATATGCTCTAAAAGCTCATAACTTTCAAATTCTGTCAAGTTACACTCTAAACTTAAAGAATCCTCCTGATCACGATTTACTGCAAAAATTGTCAACTCCTCTTTCTCCTCATTCATAACTGCAATAGCATCAAGCAATGACACATCTTTAACTTTTGTACAATCATAAGTAGGAGACGATATAACTGTCTCCAAAACAGTGCCTCGCCCATATTTAGCAGCATGAAGAAAAGGATAATAAATCGTCTGTTTCCAAGCTGCTCCTCCTTCTTCTGTCATAATCGGAGCAATTACATTTACTAATTGAGCTAAACAAGCAATCTTTACTCTATCTGCATGTTTAAGCAAAGTAATCAAAATCAGACCAACTACTACAGCATCTTCAAATGTATAGATATCCTCAAGTAAATGAGCAGCAATTGACCATGGTTCAAAATTTTCATCAGGCTTGCGTGTATGAAACCAGACATTCCATTCATCAAAAGATAAATTTATTTTTTTATCGCTTCCTTTTTTTGCTTTTACATAATCACAGATAGATATAACTGATTCAATAAATTCATCCATTTCAACTGTTTGAGCTAAATAATAACCAAGATCTTCATCGCGATTACCAAAGTATTGATGCAGAGAAATATAATCTACATGCTCATAAGTATGCTCTAAAACAGTAGCTTCCCAGTCACCAAACGTCGGCATATCTCGATAAGAACTACCACAAACAACCAATTCTATCTCGGGATCTACTTGTTTCATTACTTTAGCAGTTTCACAAGCCAACCGGCCATACTCTTCAGCAGTTTTTTGGCCTATTTCCCATGCTCCATCCATTTCATTTCCCAAGCACCAAGTCTTGATATTATGCGGTTCTTCATAACCATGCTCTCGTCTTAAATCACTATAATAAGTACCACTAGGATGATTACAATACTCAATTAAATTGCGAGCAGCATCTATTCCTCTAGTCCCCAAATTAACAGCCATCATTACATCAACATCTACTTTGGCAGCCCAATCCATGAATTCATTAGTTCCAATCTCATTGGTTTCAATAGTCTTCCAAGCTATTTCAAGTCTAGTTGGTCTATCTTCTTTAGGACCTACTCCATCTTCCCAATTATAGGCAGAAACAAAATTACCACCAGGATAACGAATGATCGAAGGATCTAATTCTTTAACTAGTTCAATTACATCCTCTCTAAAACCAGCTTCATCTGCCCGAGGATGATCTGCTTCATAAATGCCAGTATAAACATTGCGACCCAAGTATTCAACTAAAGATCCATAAATTCGATTATCTATAGCACCAATTTGAAAATTTTTATTCAGAGAAATATTAGCTTTCTTGTTGATCGTCATTTTTTACCTCCCACAGGTTTGTTAAACCTTTAAACAAATTAAATAATCAATATTCAGCTAATATTATTATATCCTCCAATAAAAAATATTTCAATATCTTTGCAAAAATAATTGGGATTTATCTGTTTTATTGTATAATTATGCTCTAATGAGCACAAATTATAAGATAATAACAAAAAAACAATGATTTGGAGCTAAAATACTCCCCATCATTGTTTTTTAATAGCGCAGATTCTTAATAGAATTAATTATTCTTTTTTAATCTGATCACATTCCAAGAAAGTTTAGCTAAATCTGCTTTAACACTAATATTTCCTGTCACCTGTGCATTACCATTATTATGAGGTGTTACATTATCAGGATTATCAACAGTATTTCTAGCTTTTATATCATCATTTTCCAATACAATATGCTCTTCTAAATCATAATCTTCAAAGCCTTTTAAATCTACCTCAAAAGCTAAGGAATCATCTTGATCTCTATTAACAGCAAAAATAGTTATTTCATCCTGCTCTTCGTTCATCACAGTGACTGTATCAACTAATGGCACATCATCAAAATCATCACTATCATATGTTGGTGAAGAAATAACTGGTTTTAATACTGTACCTCTTCCATATTTAGAAGCATGAAGATAAGGATAATAAATTGTCTGCATCCATACATCGCCACCCTCTTCTGTCATAATAGGTGCGATAACATTTACTAACTGAGCTAAACAAGCCATTTTTACTCTATCAGCACGTTTTAATAAACTTAATAGCATCATCCCCACTACTAGAGCATCTTCAAAAGTATAAATATCTTCTAATTGAGGAGGAGCACTGGACCATGGTTCAAGTTCATCATCCGCCTCATTTGAATGAAACCATATATTCCATTCATCAAAGGATAAATTAATTTCTTTATCACTTCTCTTTTTAGCCTTTACATAATCACAAGTAGAAATCACGCTTTCAATAAAATCATCCATCCCTACTGGCTGAGCTAAATAATTTCCAAGATTATCTTCCTTATTCCCAAAATATTGATGTAAAGAGATATAATCTACATGCTCATAAGTATGATCTAAAACAGTAGCTTCCCATTCTGCAAAAGTTGGCATTTCTCGATAAGAACTCCCACAGGCAACTAACTCAATTTCAGGATCTACTTGTTTCATAACTTTAGCAGTTTCACAAGCAAGACGACCATACTCTTCAGCAGTCTTATGACCGATTTGCCATGGACCATCCATCTCATTTCCTAAACACCATGTCTTAATATCATATGGTTCCTCTTGACCATGTTCTTTTCTTAAGTCACTATAATAGCTTCCACCAGGATGATTACAATACTCTATTAAATTACGAGCTGCATCTATACCTCTAGTTCCTAAATTAACAGCCATCATCACATCAGTACCAGCCTTGTCAGCCCAATCCATAAATTCAT
This sequence comes from Bacillota bacterium, assembly GCA_051744465.1. Lineage (GTDB taxonomy): Bacteria > Bacillota > Halanaerobiia > Halobacteroidales > Halobacteroidaceae > Halanaerobacter. The sequence goes on from JBNJDB010000008.1 coordinate 15,640, forward strand.
TAGTTCCTATTTCATTTGTCTCAACAGTTTGCCAAGCTAATTCAAGTCTATTAGGTCGTTCTTCTACTGGCCCAACACCATCTTCCCACTTATAGCCAGAAACAAAATTACCACCAGGATACCTTACAATTGGAACATCTAGCTCCTTTACAAGCTCCATAACATCTTCTCTAAACCCATCCTCGTCTGCTGTTTCATGATCTGGTTCATAAATACCAGTATAAACAGCACGACCTAAATGTTCAATAAATGAACCATAAATTCGATCGTCAACCTCCCCAACTTTAAAACCCTTATCCAGCTTTACTGTTGCCTTTTTTTCAGACATAAAATCAACACTCCCTTATTAATATTATAATATTTAATTTTTCTAACCGGTTAGAAAATGAGTAAATAGAAATTTCTAACCGGTTAGAAATTGAATTTAAAAAATATCTTAATTTAATTATACAGCTATTAATTAAAAATGTCAATAGTTTAACCTCAATTAATTTTATTTATTAATTGCAAGTTTAATTATAATAATTCAGATGTTACTCGCACTTCATATACCCCACCTGCAATTGTTCCTTCTTGAGAAGCAAATTTAACTGTAATTTTTTCTTCAATAGTTAACTCTTCTGGTAAAGGATAACTTACTTTAAATGTTTCGCCTGGCTGATTATTATCTAAACTCTGATTAGCAATCACTTGACCATTGACTACAATATCAAAATCACGTTCTCGGACTTGGCCATCGATAGCCATAGGAGCATCACTACCCCAATAAGTTACCACTAAATACATCTGTTGCTCCGATTTAACTGCTAAATCATAACTAAAGAAACCTCTATCATAACAATGACGCCAACCTTTTTCTGCACCAGCTAGGTAACCAGAATCAGAATTTTGTTGCTCAATATTATGCTCTATCTCTGATTGTTGTTGATTCGGTTTAACCAAATCAACTGTAATAGCTTCTAATTTTTCCTCTTTACCTTTCTTTTGTTCTTGCCAAGTTTGGTACTGATCATGAGTCATTTTCTTCCAATAAACTGTATATCTCTGGTGATGTAAGTTATAAAAAGGAATTAATTTTATTTCCTGATTACCAGGTTGAGCAATAGCAGTAGTTTTAAAAGTTAACGCTTTATTTGCTACTGCTTTGACCCACTCTTCTACATTTTGTTTTCCAATTACAAGCGTTGGTACATCAATACCAGGATAATTATTATACTGCAGATGATCGGGTACAATATCAGCCTCAGGGAAGTTCTCCTTGCCTAATGCTCCAGCTAAAACAATTGGCCCATACTTAATTGCTACCTTCTGTGGATCATTCATAGCAACATCTAAATGTAACTTCATTGGTAGCTTAACTTCAATTGTATCGCCTACTTTCCAGACACGTTCAATTGTTAAATAGCCATTAGTTGCTTGATGATAATTTTCTTCTTCATTAACTATAGCAGTTACTGCTCCCGCTGACCACTTAGGAACACGAATTTTAAGGGCCAAGGATTCTCCAGTTACTTCTTGAAAGACAAGTTTAGTTGTATCCTCTTCAGGAAAATTAGTCTTTTGTTGTAATTTAATGCCGGGCTGATCAAGTTCCGAAGAGATAAATAAGTTAACAAACAAATTATTTTGCTCCTGATAATAAATTCCTCTAGTATAGCGAGCTGGATTCTCCATCCCTGTTCCCGTACAACACCAAAAAGAATCTTCAGGATCAGAATAGACCTTAAAATGACCTGGCTTAGTAGCTACAAAGTAAGTTTTCATTCCTGAATCAGGATCCTGCGACGCTAAAATATGATTATAAAGAGCAGTTTCATAAAAATCCATATACTCTACATCATGAGACCAATCATATAGATACTCAGTTAATTCTAGCATATTATAAGTATTACAAGTTTCAGCAGTAGTAACTCCTAACTTTTCTGTATCAGCAGGGTCAAAATGTTCATCCCTACTATGACCTCCAATCACATAATTGCGATGATTAATGATGCGATTCCAGAAGAATTCTGTCGCTTGCTTAAAATCTTCGTTACCGGTTAGCTCATAAATTTTAGCTGCACCAATCACTTTAGGGATTTGAGTATTGGCATGTTTTCCTTCGAGAATATCTTCTCTATTAGCTAATGGATCTAATAGGTTTTGATCAGTAAATCGCTTAGCCAATTCCAGATAATCTTGATTATCAGTAATTTCATATAAAATAGCTAATGAATTATTCATGCCACCATACTCGGCAATCAACATTCTCTTAAATTCTTCTTCAGTTAAATTATCTGTTCCTCGCTTGGCCCAATCAGCCAACTTAATAACAATTTCAAGGGCCTGGCTGTTAGCTCCATACTGATAAGCATCAATTAAACCAGCATAAATCTTATGTTGGCTATACCAGGGCACCCACTTTCCTGCCAAACTAAAATTTCCTACCTCAAACTGACCACTAAAGACCTGCTCAAAGGTACCTCGTGGTACAGTACCAATATAATTTTTATCATCAAGTTCTTGTAATTTAGCCAGTTCTGCCACTGCATAATCCATTCTTTCTTTTAATTCCGCTTGCCCTGTTACTTGATACATTTGAGCAGCAGCCGATAACCAATGCCCTAATGAATGACCACTAATCTCTCGTGATTCCCAACCTCCATAAGTTGGTTTTTTCGGCTCTTGACCAGCTGATTCATAAATTGGGGCTAACAATCGATCTAAATCAAGCTTTAATAAATATTTTTTTCCAACTTCTTGCGATTTATTAAACATACCTTCCAGCAATTTAACATTTCCCATCTTTCTCCCTCCCTAAAAACAAATCATTTAGATTGCACAATTAATTCAACCTCACATAACACGATTATATTGAGCTTGATATAATTCATAGTAGGCTCCTTCTTCTTCCATCAGTTGCTCATGACTTCCTACCTCAATAATTTCCCCATCCTCAATAAACATAATCCTATCAGCATTTCTAATAGTTGATAATCTATGAGCAATAACAAACGATGTTCTACCTTCTAAAACTTCTTCTGTCGCCTGTTGAACTAATATTTCTGTCTGAGTATCAATACTTGATGTTGCTTCATCAAGTACCAAAATTTCAGGAGCAGAAAGTAATATACGAGCAAAGGATATCAATTGCCGTTGTCCAACTGACAAACGAGAACCTCGTTCATTAACCTCAGTCTGATAACCCTCCTCCATATCCATTATAAATTGATGGACATGAACTCTTTTAGCAGCTTCAATCACTTCCTCTTCAGAAGCATCTAAATTCCCATACTTGATATTATCCATAATGGTGCCAGAAAAAATAAAACTATCCTGCATCATCATTCCTATTTGACTGCGCAATGACTCAAGTGTTACATCTCGAATATCAATATCATCAATTAAAATACTGCCTTGATTGATATCATAAAAACGAGTTAATAGATTAATAATTGTACTCTTCCCTGCTCCTGTAGCACCAACAAAAGCTATTGTCTCACCAGCTTCGATTTTAAAGTTCATTCCTGAAATTATATTCTCTTCTTGCTCATAGCTAAAGCTAACATCTTTAAATTCTACTTTTCCTTCTATAGCAGGAAGTTCCTGCGCATCAGGAGCATCTACAATATTCGGCTCTGTATCTAATACATCAAATATTCTTTCCGCTGCTGAATTAGCAACTAAAATTTGATTGTAGAAATTACTTATATTAATAATTGGTTGCCATAACCGCCAAATATATTGCAACAGAGCAATTAAAGTACCAATCGTCACTATTCCTTTTGCCAAATAATCCATCCCCACCAGATACATTAAAATAGCACTAATAGTATTCATCGTTAGTACAATGGGCCAAATACTATGAGTTAACATAACTGTCCGCATCCATTTTGTTAAATTTTCATCCAACAAATCAGCAAAGATATTCTTATTTTTTTCTTCGCGAACAAAAGCTTTAGTTATTTTCATCCCCGTCATACTCTCATGAATATAGGCATTCAAATTAGACTTTTTCTTTTGAACATTACGCCAACCAATTCTAATCTTTTTCTTCATTAAAAAAACAGTCAAGATCAATATTGGCATTACAGCAATAGCATAGAGTGTTAGCTTAAAATGTAATTTAAACATTATAACTAATATAATAAAAAATCTAATTAAATCTGTAATTAGATTAATCAAACCATTCTCCAATAAATTCTGTAGTGAATTAACATTATTCATTACTCTAACGATTATCTTCCCGGCTGGTCGTTCATCAAAGTAACTAAAAGATAAGTTTTGCAAATGCTCAAATAAATCCTTTCTAATCTTTTTAATTACTTTATGACCTATTTTACTCATAATCAGTACTCTAAATCGGACACAAATACTATTAACTGCTAATAATAAAATATAAACTAGACTAATACCAACTAGGCCACGTAAATTACCAACTTCAATATATTCATCTATAGCTACTTTAGTCAAATAAGGTCCCATCAAATCTGCAATAGCAGCTATACTCATCAAGAAGAGTACAAAGGTAACTTTATACTTATAAGGTTTAAGATAGCTCAATACTCGTTTAATATTATTAGTATCGAAAGAATTAAGCTCTTCATCTTCAAAATATCTATTCCGAGCCATTAGGAATCACCAACTTCTCTGCAAAAGATTCATCTTCAATAATTTCTTTATACTGCTCTGTAAACATCTTATAATATTCACCTTTCTTTTTTAGCAATTCCTGGTGTTGACCACGCTCAACAATTGCACCATCTTTTAGAATTATTATTTGGTCAGCATTTCTAACAGATGATATCCTATGAGCAATAATAAAGATAGTACTTCCATTATCCAATGCCTCTAATGACTCTTGGATTTTATGTTCAGTCTCCATATCAACTGCCGAGGTCGCATCATCTAAAATTAAAATAGGACTCTCTTCTAAGAGTGACCTCGCAAGAGATACACGTTGTTTTTGACCTCCTGATAGTCCCATACCGCGTTCGCCAATTACTGTTTCATATCCTTGTTCCATAGCTGCAATAAATTCGTGGGCTCCAGCAATATCAGCCGCTCTTTTAACCTGCTCTAAACTAGCTTCTGGACTACCATAAGCTATATTATTCTTTATTGTTTCTGAATACAAAAATACATCTTGCATTACTATACTAATCTGTTGGCGCAAATTCTTTAACTCAAATTTTTTATTATTAATCCCATCAATATAAATTTCACCAGTAGTAGGTTCATAATAACGAGCAATTAAATTAATCAAAGAAGTCTTACCACTACCTGTTGGGCCCATTATAGCTACTGTATCACCAGCTGCAACAGAAAAATTTATATCTTTTAGTATATACTGCTCATCATATTGCAAAGAAACATCTTTAAATTCTACTGCACCTGCCACTCTATCCTTAGTAATTACTTCTTTTTGGTTCTTAATTTCAACTTCAGTCTCTAAGATATTAAAAATTCGCTCCCCAGAAGCAATAGCTCTATTAAACATATTAACTATATGACCTATCATTCTCATCGGCATAATTATCATCCATAAATAACTATTAAATTGCATCCAGACTCCTAATGTTATTTCACCTTGAATTACTAATCGACCACCAAAATATAATAAGAATACCGTACTCAAGCCACCTAAAAATTCAATTATCGGAAAGAAAATCGCCCAAATTCTAGCAGCCTTATAGTTTTTTATAAAATATTCATTATTTTCTTCATCAAATTTTTCCATTTCATAACATTGCTGATGAAAAGCTTTTACTATTCTAATCCCCGAAATGTTTTCTTGAACAGTAGAATTTAAATCTGAATACTGTTGTCTAATATTACTAAAAATAGGTCGGATTCTACTAGAAAGTCTATACGCAAAAAAAGCAATCAAAGGACTTACTGCTAAAGAAATCAAAGTTAATTGCACATGTTCTTGAATCAACACTGCAAATACAAAAATAATATAAAAAATTGCTCTTGTGAATTGAATCATACCTTCGGCAAACAAGACTCTAATAGCTTCCATATCACCTGTCATACGGGACATTAATTCACCAGTTCTAGTATTATTAAAAAAATTAAAAGACATCTCCTGTAAATGATCATAAACTTCTTGTTTCAAATCTCTAATCAAATTTTGTGATACTCGTTCTGTACAATATCGCTGTACAAAAATAAATATTGACCGTAGTACAGTTGCCACCATATAAGCAATTAAAAAACCAGCCAAAAGTTCAGTTTTAGATCCTCTAATTACTTGATCTATGATCTTTCTATTTAAATAACCAGGGACCATTGAAGTTAAAACATTTAAAATAATAAATAAAATCCCACTATAAAAGATCAATTTATAGTTCTTTACATAACCCCATATTTTTTTTAATACATTCATAACCATACTCCTCACTATATTAATTCAAAAGAATCATATAAAATCTAATCAATAAATTTATATAACTAATCAATCTAAAATAGATCCGCCAAAAAAGCAATCTTCTCTTCTTGCTGCTGGCTAAAACCTCCATGAGCAAATTCAGGATAGATTCTAATTTCTTGCTTAGTAGTTAGATGATTGTAAGTAGCAAACGCTGTTGATGGAGGACAAATTCCATCTTCTAAACCAACACTTAATAATACATTAGCATCAATTCTATCAGCCAAATTCATCCCATCAAAATAACTTAAGGTTTTATAAACTTGCTTTTCTGTCTGATGTAAGCTATCATGAACTTTAAAATAATGATATATTTCACTATAAGGACCTTCATTATAGAGCTTTATCGCACGTCTGAAATGAGATAGATAAGGTATATCTGCCATTACTACTGCTATCTGATCAACAAGAGCTCCTAGCGCAATAGCTACTCCACCACCTTGACTTCCTCCTTCAACAGCAATTTTATCCTGATTGATTTCTTCGCGAGTCCTAATAAAATCAATGGCTCTAACAGAATCTAGATAGACATATAAATAATAATAATTATCCGGATTAAGAATTCCTTTAGTCATCCAGCCTGCTGTCCCGCCATGGTCATAAGAATTATGATCGGGACTAGTAATATCTTGGCCCCTAATATCCATCAATAAGACTGCATAGCCCATTAATGAATAATGTAATAGATCACTAATCACTAAATCATTCCAATTATACCCATGATAAACTACTACTACTGGCAGCTGACTATTTTTATTAGCATCTTGGGGCAAGATATATTTGCCATGAATTCTAGAATTTCTGAACCCATCAAAAGATAACTCATATACTTTAACTCTATCAATTAAATAATCTACCTCTTCTAATTCTATATTAAGTGGTTGCTCAGCTGATTCTTGCAGATGACGATCCCAAAATAAATCAAAATCATCTTCTTTAGTCAATTCAGGCTGATAAGTTTTCAGTTCCTCTAAGGGCATATCTAATAATTCCATTAAATTTCCTCCTCTACAAATTATAATATCTCGGCTACTCCAATTGCTGAAATAGCCGAGAATTATTATAAACTTTTAAATCCATTTATATAAATAAGATATCAAGGGCATAATTCACACAAAACAAATTAATACTGAACCCATTCTAACTCCCACTGCTGACTATCTAATTGATTATCTTCAGACTGAATCACATTTGCGCCATCATCAGTAGAATCATTATTTACAGCAAGAACTTTACCACTATTCCTATTAATCACCTTGTAATATCCATCTCCAATACTAACTATCTCCCACTCTTGATTAGATTTAGATGTATTTTTATTTTGCACAACATTTGCTCCATCTTCAGTTTTAGCAGCTTCTACTTCCAGATAGATTAAACTATTTCTATTTTGTAATCTATAATATCCTTCTCCAACAGGATAAATCATCCATTCTTGAGTAGCATGACCTGTAGCACCCCATTGTCCTACATTTGCATCATCTTCAGTATCGGCATTTGTTACCTCTAGATACTTGTCACTATTTCTATTTTTCAATCTATAATATCCTTTAATATCATCATCACCTAAGCTAGGCCAATCATTCTCCCAGGATAATTCCTTGATTTTTAAAGTAGGCCAACCATTAGAATCAGCATCATAAGAATGATGGACTAATAAATCATTGTATACATCTTGGCCCCCATGTCCTTTAAACCTAGGACCACTTGCAGTCATCACTGTTCCTCCACCGTCTCTCATATCAATACCATTTTTATCAATATACGGACCAGTTATACTTTCAGAACGTCCATAGACTACTTTATAATCACTGTCAACACCCTTACAACAATGATCAAAAGAAGCAAACAAATAGTAATAACCATTATTATACGTAACAATTGCTCCCTCTAAACCAGCCGATTCACTACTATCACCAACATATCTTTGGGCAATAGAATAACGTTCACCAGTAGGCTTCATAGTAGTCTGATCAACCCGAGTAATATGAATCCCATCCTGCCAGGAACCAAATACCAACCACGGATTATCAGCATCATCAATCACTAAATTAGGATCTATAGCATTATAAGCATCTTCACCCTGGGCAGAAGCAATGACTTTACCATCCCGGCGCCAATTTCCTCCAGCTATACTATCAGTTGATACTAATCCAATCACTGAATTATTTGTACCAAACTCTGAAACAGAATAATATAACCACCATCTACCATTATAATATTCTATATCAGGCGCCCAGACATCATTGTCAGGATCATAATTTGGAGCATAATCTGACCACCAATCAAGTGATTCAGAAAAAATTGGAGCACTTTGAGTCCAATTATGACCATCAGCTGAATACTTTACTGGCAACCCCTTGCCTGTATGAAAGAGCCACCAGGTATCTCCTTCTCTTGTAATTGAAGGATCATGAGCCCCTATATCGCCAGATAAATCCCACTCTCTTGGCCCATCTTGATTATCTTCATCCTTAATAAACTTTGCTCCAATGGTCAAATTATCTTCTACTACTACAGTCTGTTTCATGCTAGTTCCATCTAAACCAGTCCAACTATCAAAACTATAACCTGTATCTGCTATCGCTTCTACATCTACTGCAGTTCCCGATTGATAACTATCATTATCTGGATCTAATTTTATTTGACCTGCTCCTTGAACCTGAGTTGTAATTTGGTAAGCTTCTAAGTCATCTCCTCCAGTTTCATTACTTCCTGAACAACCTATTACTGTTATAATAAATAATATTATTACGATTGAAGCCAAAAAATTTTTCATCTTTTTTATCCTCCTAATCATTCTCTTAATTATAAATAAGTCATGGATTTTAGAAATTAGATATTAACTTGTTAAAATCCATGACTTATCAAACTATTTTTTGTTCCAGCTTAATACTGAACCCATTCTAACTCCCAATGTTGATTATATCCACCATTATCTGACCACTGAATAACATTTGCTCCATCGTCAGTAGAACGAGCATTGACATCAAGAGCTTTGCCACTATTTCTATTAATTATCTTGTAATATCCATCTCCAGTACTAACTAACCCCCACTCTTGATTAGCTTTAGCTGTATTTTTGTATTGAATAACATTTGCACCATCTTCAGTTTTAGCACCTTCTACTTCCAGATAGATTAAACTATTTCTATTTTGCAATCTATAATATCCATCGCCCACAGGATAAATCATCCATTCTTGAGTAGGATGACCTGTAGCACCCCATTGTCCTACATTTGCATCATCTTCAGTATCGGCATTTGTTAC
>JBNJDB010000009.1:0-25148 GCA_051744465.1 Bacillota bacterium
ATTTTACATTATCAATTGCTCTTTACTGTCTCACTTACAAATCCCTCGTTGAGCATTTCTTAGAAAACGCAAGAAATGTTCAACCATCGGGCTATTATCAAGCTCTTGATCCATCTTCTCAATAGCTTCAGAAACATTCAGATTAGAACGATATAAAATCCGATATGCTTTTTTGATCTTCTGTCTATCATCTGGTTCGATATCATTTCGTCTTAAGCCAACTACATTAATTCCATTTGATGTAGCAGGATGTCCATCTACTAAAATATAAGGTGGAACATCCTTAACAACTTTCGAATCTCCACCAATCATTACCATTTCACCAATCCGAACAAACTGATGAACTCCTACAAGAGCACTAATTACTGCTTTATCTTCGACTACTACATGACCAGCCAATTGAGCATTATTAGACATAATAATATCATTGCCTAATTTACAATCATGGGCAACATGAGTATAAGCCATCAATAAATTATTATCACCAATTTTAGTAATACTACCGCCTTCTTCAGTACCACGATGAATAGTAGCAAATTCACGAATAGTATTATTATCTCCAATTTCTAGAAAGCTCTTTTCTCCCTGAAATTTCAAATCTTGTGGCTCTTGGCCAATAGAAGCACTATTGAAAATATGATTATTCTCGCCAATTTCAGTCCAACCTTTAATCACTGCATGCGCTCCAATTTCAGTACCATCACCAATTTGTACATGTTCTCCAATTACTGCATATGGGCCAATTTTCACTTCTTTACCAATTTGAGCATCAGGATGAACTACAGCAGTTTCATGAATATCTTTTAGTTGTACTACATTATCTTGTTCTGTGCCCATTTCTATCTTAACTCCTCTCTAATTATTTATCCTGGACAAAGCAAGTTAATTTTCCATCTGCTACCAACTCATCATCAACATAAGCCTTAGCTTCTACTTTACCCATGCGTCCTCTTAATTTTAAAATTTCAACTTCCATCCGTAACTGATCACCTGGTTTAACAGGCTTTCTAAATCTTGCTCCATCTACTTTACCAAAATAAGGTACTTTTTCTTCTGGGTTTTCAACCGTCTGTAACAGACCAATACCTGCCACCTGAGCCATTGCTTCAATAATTAATACACCAGGCATAATTGGATGTCCTGGAAAATGTCCAGAAAAGAAATGTTCATTAGTAGTAACATTTTTAATTGCTACTATCTTTTCTTCTGGATCAGCTTCTAAAACTCTATCTACCAATAACATAGGATATCTGTGGGGTAAAATCTCTTTAATTTGATCAATGTCTAACATTTTTTCAATTCCTCCCTATTAATTTCTTTTTTATTTTTTTAGCTAATTTAGAATTAAGACTATGACCAGACCTAACAGCAATAATATGACCAGTAAATGAAGGAGCTAACTTGATATCTCCAATCAAATCAAGCACTTTATGTCGCGCAAATTCATCTTGAAAACGCAATTTATTAATTGGCCCACTATCATCAACCAAAACAGCATTATCAAGACTGCCTCCTAAAGCTAAGCCTGCTTCTTGTAATTTTTTTATTTCATTAGCAAAACCAAAAGTCCGCGCTGGAGCAATCAAATCCTGATAATCATCACTAGCGAAATCAAATTCAAAAAATTGATCTGAAATTGCTGGATGATCACCTACAAAAGTATAACTTATTTTTAATTCTTCAGCCGGCAATAAAGTTAAATATTGATTACCATCTCTAATATAAATAGCTTCTTCTATTTGATGAATTTTTTTAGCTACTTCTTGTTCTTTAATCCCTGCTTCAGTAAACAAATCATAAAAAACTTTAGCACTTCCATCAGTAACTGGTGGTTCATCAGCATCAATTTTAATCAATAAATTATCTATCTTTAATGCATTAATTACAGACAACAAATGCTCTATAGTATTAATTTCTGCTCCAGAATTACCAATAGTAGTACACCTCTTAGTAGATGTTATATTATTAACATCAACCTCTATTTCCGGTTCCTCAGGTAAATCTACTCGTTTGAAAATGATTCCATTGTTAACAGGGAGAGGATGACAACTAATGCTAACATCCTGACCAGTATGAAGGGCAATTCCAACATAACTAAATTCCTTTTTTATAGTATGCTGCATCCTTTCCAAATGATCTCCCCCTTTCATATGAATATTTTCAGCTAATTTTGATAATACTCCAATAACTGTTTATACTTCTGACCTAGTTCAGACTGCGGATTATAAAAAATCTGTTCAGGTCCACCTTCTTCTACAACCACACCCTGCTCTAATAATAAAATTAAATCAGCTACTTTTAAAGCAAACGATACTTGATGAGTTACAATAATAACAATTCGATTGTTTTCATCAGTAGTTAATTCTTCAATTACATCTAAAACTTCTTTAACCAAAATGGGGTCTAAAGAAGCAGTAGGCTCATCTAATAATAATAATTTAGGATCTATAATTAAAGCGCGGGCTATTCCCACCCGTTGTTTCTGCCCGCCACTTAAATTACTAGGGTAATCATCTTTTTTAGCTAATAATTTAACCTGCTGCAAAGCAATTTTAGCTCTTTTTTTTATTACTTTTCTATCTAATTTTTTCTTGATTAAAGGTAACATAACATTTTCTTCAACAGTCAAATGATGGATTAAATTAAACCCTTGAAAGACAAATCCAATTTGTTCTCTCAATTGTAATAATCTCTCAGTACCTAATTCTAACATAGATACTCCATTTAATAAAATTTTTCCTCCATCTGGCTCAGTCAACCGATTCAAACACCGAATAGTAGTCGATTTGCCACAACCACTAGGACCCATAATAACAACTGTTTGACCAGCTTGGGCAGTAAAATTAACCCCTTTTAAAACTTGATGAGAATCATAACTTTTAGTTAAATTAATAACTTCTAACATAATTCCTCCATCTTAGAAATAAGTTTTACGTTGATTTAAAAATTTTAAAATCCCTGGTTTTCCAGCCGGAATAATAATTTCCTGCATTATTTCACCATAATTAAAACCTAAAGCCTCTCCAGCTCTAAATTCATCCCAAGAAACACCAGTTATAGCTTTAGCTTCTTTAAAAACTAATAAACCTAAACAAGTTCCTAAAAATAAAATAAGCCACCAAGGAAGGTAATAACTATCAACACCTGTTAAATAGATAATTCCTCCAAAAGTTAATATTCCAGCCGCTAAGCTATAATAAAAAGCAATATTACGATACCAACTTTTATCAGAGTTAAGCTCTTGTAAAGAACTAATAATTAATCCTTGGTCAAATAGCAATGATAATACTGTACAAAGGAGAGCAGTTATAGCAGTTAACAAGATCTTAACTTCACTCAAAATCTGATAAATTTGGCTCCGCAAGTTAGGAACTATAGCTCCTGGAGCAGAAGATTGAAAATTAATTTCTTCATCTACAATTGCTCTTATTTCTTGCTTAACTTTTTTAAAATCAAGATCTGTAGCAGGTAATAACAACGAAACTTCTCCTCCTGGTATCACCTTGCCCGCTAAATAATTATCTAACAGATCAATACTAGAAGTTATTTCCTCATCTTTTAGTTTAGGTAAAGACCGCTGAATATATTCTATTTCTTTGGTAATTTCTGCAAAGTCAATCGTTTTAAGCTCATCTAATTGATTCTTAATTCTTTCTAATTTCTGTTCTAAATTTGCACTTCTATTTTCTTTAATCTCCGCTATTAAATTTGAATTAGTAATTTCCTCTAAATTAGTAGCAAGTTCAGTCTTATCTTCGACTATCAATTGCTGACTAACAACTTTAATTTCCTGCACTCGTTGTTGCCAAGCTTTAATTTCTGTTAATAAAGGGTTATATTGATTAATATAATCTATAATACCATCAGTATTAGACTCTAACTCTTTTGACAAATTAGAAACTGTTATCTTTAATTCTTCTAAGTTATTATAATACATAGATTCAGGGCTAAACTCCTGTTTAGCCACAGTTACCTGTGATTTTATATCTGCTAACTCTTCTTCAAAACTTAAAATCATTTCTCGCATTAACTCTAATTTTTCAATAACAAACCGCAACTGAGCTAATCTCTGTTCTAGAGAATTAAGATCTGATTTTAAAACTTGCCCATCAATTTTTTCTATATTTTGAGTGTAAGAAGCTAATTTATGATTTAAAGATTCTACATCTTCTAGAGCAGTATCTAACAAATCAAAAGAAGAAAATAATTCTTCTAAGTTATTAATTAAAGAATTAGCATCAGTAAACAGATGATTTAACTGTGGTACTAACTTATTTAACTCAGTTACTAAATAAGCTAAATCTTGCCGAGGATTATTAATTTCTACACTTCCAATTGCTTCTGTTTGGGTAGTAGAATCTATTTTATAAGCTAAATTGTCCAAAATTTGTCTACTATCTCCAACAGTAACTACCGCTGTTGCTATCATATCATTTACACTACTAACCCGCAAGTGTAGTTGACCATCGTTTTTAGCCGGCATTACTAATTCATCACCAGCTTTTAAGGATTTATTTTCGAATAATTCAATTTTCACTTCTGTTGCATAACTTGACAAAAAACCTTTCATCTGATTCATTGTCTTTACTAATGAATCCATATCACTAGATTTTGTCTCAGTTATATTAGAAGCTGCTACTTCAAAATCAGAACTCACTTTAGATTCTAATTTTTCTCCTAAAGCAAATAAATCATCTCGTTGATTATCAATGGGAAATCTAAGATTCAAAGTTTGATATTGCTCTAAAATATCATTAACTTCTTCTTTAACTTGACCACTAAATTGTGGTTTGCTAACTATTACCTCTAACTTATCACCATTAGGAAAAGTAAAATCAACATTTTTTAATTGTCCTATTTTATTTCTTAATAATTTTTTAGTCTCTGTTTTAACCCCATCAATTGTCAAACGTGGTTCAGTCATAATTGAAGTAGTAGTTACTCCTTTAATCTTTTTAAAATAATTCTCTAGTTCTAGAAATGTTTCTCGATTCTTATATTTATCAGCTAAAGCAATAAATGAATTACTCTTGCCCACTAAACTAATCCCTGTAATTAATTCAGAGCCAGGTATTTTCTCTGCTATAACTTCTTCAATCTGCTCTATGGTTACTTCTCGTCTTTGTTGGTCTATAATTAATAATAAATCATTATTTTCATAATCACCAATTAAGCTGTTAATAGCATCACCAAAATAATAATCACTTGCATATCCAATTACTAATGAAAGTACTGAACTCAATAAAATTGTAATTACGAACAAAATTACCAAATCTTTTTTAAAATAGGATTTAAAAAGCAGCATTTTCTTCACTCCCATCCGCAAAAATTATACCTCAAGTTCGCGACAGAGTAAACAAAATCCTGCTAGTAAATTATGGATATTGCAATTATTCCCCAAATTCAAACTCCATTTCCACCTTGCCAGTTGCATCAATACTACCTGTTTCTAAATCAATTATAATTTTATCACTTTGAATCCACTGTTCATCCTCTTTAATTTCAGCTTCTTTATTAACTACCATCTCTTCTTCTTCAGCATTATATTCCAAATTTTCTCCTCTAATCTGTTGTCCATCATAATCCATTTCTACATTTTTTCTAGCTAACATCTCATCAGTTTCTAGCCATAATTTCAAATATTCGCTAGTCAAATGTAATTCTTTATCATTTTTCTTAGTATCTAAAACGACATTATCTTGAGCTACTAGTTGATCTTCATCTAAATCCAATTCAATCAATTCACTAGTTATTGTTTCATTTGGTCGCTTTAATTTAACTTCATCTGTAAAAACTAACATATTAGTATCATTATACATTTTTAGTTTATTTGACTGAACATTATTCTTTTGAAAATCCAAACTGACATTACCAGTTGCTACCCGCAAATTCTTCTTCTTTTTATATTGCACTCGATCTGCTTTCAAATCAACTTTATTGTCTTTTTCTACTTGATTATTAGTTTTATTATTGGGATCAGAATTTGCTCTACTAGGGAACCCGATACTAAAACTTAATAGCATAATCAGTAGTAAAATTAGTTTATTTCTCATCCTTGTCAGCTCCCTTTACTTGAAAATTCATTCTTACATTATCAGTAAAATCAATTATATTAGTTTCCAAATCTAAATTCATCTTTTCTGCTGTTAAATTTCCTGTTTCCATTTCTACTCTAACACCATCATCAGTCTTCAAATTCTTATCTTCTTCATCCCACTTGAAAAAATCAGAGAATATTTTATCCCCATTAACCTCTTCTAAACAGACATCACCACGCAATTCAATATCTTTACTTTTCTCAAAATAAATTATTTTAGCAGCATCAACCTCGTATTTTAATTTATTATTAGAATAAAGTTTTGCTTCTTTAATATCTTCCAGAATAACTTTTACTTTACTATCTTCTTCAGATTTAGGCTGGGTAATAGTTTCTGATTCAACATGCCACCTTTTTTCACCATTACTATAACTTAACAATTGAGGCTGTTGGACTTGGTATTGATAATCAGCAACCTCATCTGAGGTTTCTGATTTTGACTTGTCATTTGAATAAAGCCATAACAAGCTAACTCCTACAAATATTATGATAATTAATATAATATATAATTTATTCTTTCTTGACATCATCCAGAAAACCTCCTAGCTCTCCCTCCTCATTAAATAACCATCCTTCTTCTTCATTAGAACCAATTTCAGCTCTACCTTGGGGAAAAGCTAAAATATCATATTTGAACCTGATTTCTTCTTTACTATGGTCATAAGACAAAGAAACACTTCGACAATGCAATTGTTTTTCTATACTAATTTTAGCTGTAGTATGCTCTTCTTTTTCAAAATCATAGCTATTCTTTAAAGCTAAGTTCCATTCCCACTCGGAAGGGCCAAACTCCCAATCTAATTCATTATCCCATTGTATCATCTTTGACTCATTTAAATCAAATTCTGCATCAGTATTATAGGTTAAATCATTATATTCCACATCTAAAGCAGTAGTAGCTTTCTCAAAAAGGTCATCATTCAAATCATAAGTTACAGCTGCTTGCCAATCATAATGTTCATTAAATTCAATATTCAACTCACTTTTCAACGGGTCATAAGTTTCATCTAACAGATCATAAGCAGTTTTAATATAGAATCGACTATCATCTGTTTTCCACTCCAAACGTTCATCAATAGTATGTTTTTCCTCTTTCTGCCGAAATCTATCTGGAGCTTTCCCTTGACCAAAATTATAATTATATTTCAATTCGTTATTCCAATTCTCCAATATCTTAGTATTAAATTCTAATCTACTCTCGTGAAACCAACGCATTAGACCATTGCTATAAATATCTTGCTGTAACTGTTGATCAATGATAATACTATTATTTAAAGGAGCACTAACTACATCTTTATAGCCTAGTTTATAATAAGCATTCTGTTCTCTACGTCCCCAGCTATTGGCATATTTATTAGCACCACCTAAAGACAGATCGAAGTTACTCACATATTTATTATTCCAAATTGAACCTGGATAAATAGTTCCTTCTACTTCTGGTAAATAGTAATAACCTATTTCACCATCTTGCTGAAATGATTGAGTAATTAATTCCCAATCATAAAAACTATTCCCTTGGTCTTTACCAAACTCCAAATAATGCAATTCACCAATTTTATCATCTTCAATTTCTTCTACATAATTATCCTCAATCAGACCTTTATCTAAAGGATTATCATAATTGTATTGGTAATCAAAATAATGTTCCTCAGTAAAGTGTTTTTTTACAGCTAAATCTGCTCCATGCTCCTCTAATATATCTCGGCTTTCATCATAGTCATAATCTAAATCTAATTCTAAATCATCCCCATAATGTTCTTTACTTAATTCACGGTCATATTCAATAGCAAGGTCATAATTTCGTTCCATATTAGACTGGCTATCATTATCTTGCTCAAATACATGATTAATATCCACTTCTAGTTCATCTTGACTACTTAAATCTCCGCTAAGATTAATATTTGAATCAGTTTTATGCTCATAGCTACTATTTTTATCATAATTAAAATCCACTTCACTCTCTAAATTTTCCCACTCATTATCTTGACTAAACTCAAAATCAATATCTGTTACGTTTTGTGGATTACTCCAATAATTACTTTTATGATTACTATACTTTAAATTGTATTTACGAGTTAGATTATGTTCTTTTAAATAACTATCAAGTTCTGCAGTTACCAAGGGAGAATAACTAGGATTTAATTTATCCTGTTCTGTATAGATGTAGAAATAAGCATGTTTATCTTCTTGATAATGATAATAATGTTTTAATCCAAGGGCCCAACCAGTTTCTTCAAAATAATCAACATAAAGTTGACCCTGATCTTCAGCTAGTTGATTCGCTAAAACATTTTCATAATTATTAGCAAGGTGATAGTTATAAGTATTCTTTAAAAACCAACCCCGCTTAGCACTGCGACCAATTTCATGTTCTAAAACTTGTTGTTCATTCTTTAAAGAATAAACTAAAATTGGAGAATATAAAATAGGAACTGTCCCATTAAACTCCCAAATAAAATTATTATAGGCAATGATTTTATCATCAGGATAAATAACTATGCTACTAGATGTTATTTCATAATGCGAATGATCATAATCACAACTAGTTGACACTACATCTTCTAATTCACTTTTGTCCTGACTATGATTAATTTTGGGACTAGTTAAGTACAACTCATCGTTAAGACTATCATCTACAATAATACTCTCTGCTTCAATAAAGAGTCCCTCAGCCAATTTTAAATCATATTCTAATTTTTCACTCTCTATTGTCCCATCATCATCTTTAACTTTAACATTATCAGTAGCAATTACTTGTTCTTTATTCATATCAATCTCTAGCTTATCAGCCGATAAATCAATTTCTGATGTTTTTAAATTAGCATTTCCTGTAGCTACTACTAAATTTTCTTGTTTGTAATACTGCACATCATCTGCCGTTAAATCAACCTTAGTCTTAGCCCAAGAAGCAGAACTAAAAATAACAACTACAAGCACTACTACTAATAAATATCTAACAACTTTAATTCTCCCCACCTCTTTCTCCTTAAGTAATAACTTTATCTTCTCTAAAGATTAAAAAACTACCTAATAGAATAAAGATTAAATTAGGCAACCAAGCTGCCATAAATGGATTCAACATGCCATTCTTCCCTAATGACTTTGCTACAGACAATAATACATAATAGATAAAAATAATTACTACACTAATAATCACACCCACTATTCGCCCCCGGTCAGATTTAATACTCAAAGGAGCTCCAATTAAAACAAAAATTAAACAAGCTAAAGATTGGGCTAATTTGAAATGATATTCCACTAGTAATTTAGTAGTTGCCATACCACTTTCTCTAAATACTTTAATCCTTCTTTTTAATTCATTTCGATTAAGTTCACTAGATTCTTTCTGTTTATTAATCAATTTATTTAAATTTGTATTCAACTTTATTTCTTCTGTTTCAAATTCAGATTGACTATCTAAATAACCATCATTACTAAGACTAGATATAATTCCTGATTGCAAATTAATCGTAGTCCCTGCTACTTTAGCTGACTTAGCAGTAATTAATTGCTCGTTTTTAAGATCATAAATTAAAATATAATCTATTTGATTGTTTTTATTATTTAATTTTTTAATATGAAAATATCTATTATTTGAGCCTTTAAAGAAAATATCTTTTTTTAAATGAGGCTCCTCCTTTTGATTAACTAGGGTATCTTTAATTGTTTCATATCTAGTAGTAGCCCACGGTACTATCCGCTCATTAAGAAAGAAAGTTACGCCACTAATTAAAAAGCCTAAAATTAATAACGGCACTAACAACCTACTAAAAGTGATTCCGCCCATCCGTAAAGCAGTATACTCACTATCTTTGACTAATCTACTCAAAGATAATAAGGTAGAAAACAAAACAGCCATAGCTAAAGTTTCTACTACAAAAGATGGTAACTTATAAATCAATAATTTAATTACTGTTGTTACAGGGACCTCCTTAATAATAATAAAATCAGTTAATTGAAACAAAAAAGTACTAATCATAATTACAGTCAAAGCAAATAATACTATAAAAAAGGGTTTGATAAACTCTACAGCTAAATATTTATCTATTATTTTCATAATTATTCGCTCCTTAACGTGAAAAGCTTAGAAATTCTTCTTTAAGTAATAATCCGAGTCCTAAGATTGCAAATATAATATTAGGCAACCACGCTGCCAATATCGGATGTAATAATCCATTACCACCTAACGAACGACAAAAGGACATAAAGACATAATAAATTAAAATAGTAACAATACTTGCTATAATTCCAAAAACCTTACCTTGTTCTGATTTAATACTTAAAGGCGCACCAATTAAGACAAAAATCAAACTGGCAAAAGGTGTAGCTAACTTACGATGATAATCAACAACTAAAGAATCAACTTCTAAACCGCTTTTCTTAAAAGTTTTAATATCCTCTTGTAACTCTTTACGACTCATCTCTGAAGTGGTTTTTTGTTCACCATAGAAATTATCTAGTTTTTTATTAACATTAATCTCGAAATCTTCAAAGCCTGATTGATAAACTACTTTGCCTTCCTTATCAAATTTCTGCACTTTACCCTGCTGCAAATGCCAAACTTTATTTTTAAAATAGCCTCGTTCAGCTGTAATCATCCGCGGGTATTTTTTATCTTCTTGGAGTTCATAAACAATTATATCTTTTAATATACCCTCATCTCGATCAATTTGATTTATATATAAATACCTATCTTCAACCCCTTTAAAAAATACTCCCGCTTGCAAAGTAGGAATCCCATCCTGTAAAATAATCCTACGCACTATATTCTCGGAACGATGATTAGTCCAAGGAACTACTTGTTCATTAATAAAATATGTCAATCCACTAATGAAAATAGCTAATACTAAAAAGGGAACCATAATACGATGTAAACCAATGCCCCCCATCCGCATAGCTGTAAACTCATTATTTTTTACTAGTTGAGTCAAAGATAATATAGTAGAAAATAAAACTGCTACACTAAAACTATTAACCATTATATCAGGCAATTTATAAACTAATAATTTTAATACTTTACTAGTTGCAACCTGTTTAACAAGAATCATATCTATCATTTCAAATAAAGTACTGCTAATAGTAATTACTGTAATAGTAAAAATAGAAAACAAAAATGGCTTTAAAAATTCCCACAGCAAATAACGGTCAACTAAAGGTAGCTTTAATCGCAATGCTTGTCCCCCTCACTAAAATTATAAACTATTTCTCCATAAATTTCCATACCATTTCCAATAAAATTCATTTAATTTTAAACACCACGCAAAATTATGTAAAAAACCTTTAACCATTATGGCTAAAGGTTCAACTAATTTAAAATTCATTTGTGAAATTAACTCCTACAGTTAATTCAACATCATCTAATGTATCAACAAGTCCCAAATCAGCACTAATATATTGATTAAAAGCAAACTTAGAACCTAGATTAAGACCTTCATTATATTCACCCATTATAGTAGTCACAGGTAACTCTAAATTATTACTACCAGTAGAAATTGTAACGGGATTAAGCACTTTACTAGCTCCCATAAATGCTCTAGTACCTTGATGCTGGTCATCAAAAATCCCTAAATGTCCTCTAATTCCTGCTAGAGAAGTATCTTTACTGGCTACTAGATAGTATTCCCGATCAACAAATCCTAAAGAAAGATCTGGTTTAAATTCCTCATTTTCTTCTAGTAAATTAACCTTAATAGATGGATAAATATCTCCTCCATTATTTAAACCTTGGGGCCATTTTAAGTTAGCACCAACTTGCACTTTATCATTAAAACCATAATTTAGTCCAATTAAATCACTGCTACCTTTCATCTGATAGCTCAAATTCAAATCTTGTGTTGTTAAAATTTCAGCAGTTGGAATAGTTAATAATCCAGTATCACCAAAAGTATTAGCCTCTACAACAGGTACTAAAGCAAAACAAATGAGCAAAACAAGAATTATAACTTTACTTTTCATGATTAATCCTCCTCTAATTCTTCTTCTAAATCAGAAATTTTATTCTCTAAGGTTCTAATTCTTTTAATCATATCAGGCAACCGCTTTCTAGCAGCTTTAATCCTTCGCTCCTGACGATGGTCATGGGCAGGATAACCAGAAACAAAAGAATCGGGCTCTATATCATGAGTGATTACACTATTAGCAGCTAAAGTCGTATTTTGACCCACAGTTATATGACCAACTACTCCACTTTTACCAGCTAAAGTTACACGCTTATCAATTGTAGCGCTACCAGCAATGCCCACCTGAGCAATAATTAAACATTCAGGGCCAACCTGAACATTATGAGCAATATGAACTAAATTATCAATTTTAGTACCCCGCCCAATAATAGTAGAACCCGTTGCCCCTCGATCAATAGTTACATTAGCCCCAATTTCAACTTCATCTTCGATAACAACATTTCCAAATTGAGGTACTTTAACATAACCAGTCTCATCTTCTTCATAACCAAAACCTTCTGCCCCAATTACTGCCCCAGAATTTATTTCCACATTAGAGCCCAACTCGCAATCATGCTCTACTACTACATTCGGATATAGAATACTACCAGAACCTATTTTTACATTTTTACCAACATAAACTCCAGCAGCCAAAGTAACTTCATCTCCAATTTGAGCCCCCTCTTCAATCACAACCCCAGGGTTAACAGTTATTTCAGAACCCAATTCAGCCCTATCATCAATTACAGCCTGATCACTAATTACAAAATTTTGGTGATGCTGGGACATAAACTTATTAGCAACCTTTGAAAAAGATAAACGCGGATTATCAACTACTATCACAGGTATTTCTAAACTATCAGTTACTAAATCTGCCGCCACTAAAACTGCTGCTGCATTGGCACGAGCTAAATCCAAATATTCTTTGTTTTGAGCAAAAGTTAGCTCCTCCTCAGTTGCATTTTCTGCTCCACCTACACCACTAATTTCTATATTAGAACCAATTACTTTGCCATTAACTAATTCCGCTAATTCTTCTAATCTATATCTCATCCTTGTCCTCCTTATGTAAACAGGAGCAAAACTCCTCTCCTGCTGTCTATATATTAAGTTATCTTAGCTAATCTATAGGACTAATAATTTACAAGTGATCTAACACCTCTTCAGTTATATCTTCTCCACCATATCTAATTTCATCCTTATTTAAAACAAGATCATAGCCTTGTTCCTCAGCTATATCTTCGACTGCTTTAGCAATATCTTCTCTAAATTTTTCTTTTAATTGCTGCCGATATTCATTTATCTCTTGATAAGCATCTTCTTGTTTCGGTGAATTTTCAGTTTCAGGATTGTAATCTTGTTTTAGTTCTTCTACTTTAGCATTTAATTCTTCTTGATAATTCTCTGCTTTTTTACTCTGCCCCCATAACTGATCTTGGTCCACTACAGCTACTTTAAGCTCTTTCATTTTTACTTCTGGCTCAGGAGCACAACCACTAATTATACCAATTAATACTATTACTAATACTGCTAATAAAAGCTGTTTTTTCAACCTAGTCTCCCCCCATTTGTATACCTTCTATTACTTCATCACTAAGGTCAATCTTTCCCGAATTATTCTGATAATCAGTTAATATTGTATCCACTTCTTTTTCGGCACCTAACTGATTAACAACTTGCTGAATAGAATCTTTTCTTTTAACAATTAAATTTTCTTTTTTCTCCTCTAATTCAGCAATATTTTTCTGTAAATCTTCAGTCTTATTTTTTACTTTTGTTGCTAATTTATTCTCAGTTGAGTTTAAATTTTCCTCAATATTAGAACTCAATTTATTCTTTCGCTTTTCTATTTCTTGTTCTAGCTCTTGATTCAATTCAGCAACTTTAGTTTCTAGCTCTTCTTCTAATTGATCTCGCTTCTTCTCATAATCAGTTTCAGCATTTTCTTCTAATTCTTTTTTATAAGCTGTTAATTCATCTTTGATTTCCTGCTCTTTATTTTTAACTTCTGGCTTTATCGTATTCCATTGTTCTTGCTCATAATCAGCTAATTTTTCATCCTTTGTTGCCTGTAATTCTTTTAATTTTTCTTTTTTTTCTTCTCTAGAACTATCAGATAAATTATTTAAACTTAATTTTAATTTCAAGTTTAAAATTCGTGAATTATATTCTTCTTTTAAACCAAGCTTATAATCTTCGATTTCAGTATCAATCTTTTCTTTTTCAGTTGCTATATCAGCTTCTACTTGGCTTTTTAGTTTTTCTCTTTTAGTTTTAAACTTTTCAGTTACTCGCTGATTTAATTGTTGCTTATAATCAGTTAATTGCTCTTTAATTATTTGTTGTTCTTTATTTATCTGTTGTTGATAATTATCTTTTATCGCTTCAATTCTAGATTCTAATTGTTGATTAAAATTATTTGATTGTTGCTCAGTATTATTGATTATATTAGCTAAATTATCTCTTTCATTTTTTAAACTTGATTCATAATTAACAATCTGTTTTTCTAATTCTTGAATTTGCTTAGTTAAAGGATGTTTGGCTCTAATTTTTTCTAAATTTACTACAGCCACTCTACTTGACTTATTAGCTAAATCATCTTCTAATTCATCAGTAATATTGGCATTACTATAATTGACTATTGCAACAAGAAAAATAATAAATATAATTGCTATAATCTCAACTAATCGCTTGTTTAACATTATTCCACCTGCCTTTTTAATCAATAAATTTAAATTATTCTTCCATTTCTGCTAATACTTCTGAGGTTAAATTATACCCACCATAAATTACAGCAGACTTATCTAAGATAATTGAAATTTCTTGTTCATCAGCAACTTTTCTAATCTTTTCATTTATATCAGCAAGTACTTCGTCAATTAATTCCTGTTCTTGGCTATTAAGTTCTTCTTGATATTTTTTTAATAATTCTTGCCGTTCTTCTTTATCCATTGTCTTTCCTTTAGTTTCTAATTCTTCTTTAAACTTCTTAGCATCCCCTTCTAACTTTTGTTCTGATGATTCCTTTTGGGGATGATTTTCAAATAACTTTTGCATATCTACATAACCTATCTCCTCTTTTAATTCCTCTTGCTTAACTTCATCCTCCGCATTAATTGGATTAGTTATAATCAAAGCTATACTTAAAATTAATAACAGAGAAAAAATAAGATTCTTCTTCATTTCTAAAACTCCTTTCTAAAATTTATTCCCTAAACTAATACTAAAGTCTGATTTTTCTTCTAACTGTCCCTCAGGAGCATATCCATAATCTAATCCTAATTGGCCCACAGGAGTATCAAACCTAATCCCTAACCCAGCTGAATAATTAAGATTATCTAACTGGAAATCATTCCGATCAAAAGCATTACCTGCATCAAGAAAAACAACACCAGTAACCTTATCTAATAATTGGGCCCGATATTCCAAATTGGCCAAGACTAAAGAATCACCAATAAAGCCATTTTCTCCTGGCAGATAATCCTCAACTCCATCACCAGTAGTGTCCTGAGACTTATAATAGTCACTACTATAGCCTCTAACAGCATCTAAAGATGACAAATAATAACGTTCACTACTAGGCAATTGCCCCTCACTAGTTGCTACTTTAAATCTAGTCGCTATACTATTATCATCACCAGAAGGAAAATACTCACGCCAATCCAATTTATACTTAGAATAATCAGTACTACCCCAAAAACCAGATTTCTTAACTGATATTTCTTGTCGCTCACCAGTTCGGGGGTTTAGCAAATCATCTCTAGTATCGCGAATAGTACGCATAGTTAAACTAACTGTATCATCTGATTCATTAGCTCCATCAGAAAATTCTTCATCAATTGTACTATAATCAAAATCTAAATAACCTTTAGTATTTTCAGTTATGGGGTGTCCTACTGTTATATTTCCCCCAGTTTTGTTGACATCTACACCATCTTCAGTAGTTTCATTCTTATCATATAAATTAAAGTCTAAACTAGTTCTAGTTCCTAAAGCCCACGGTTCATAAAAACCAATCTCAAAGTTATTTTTCTCTCCACCAAACTCCCAATTAAGATTAACCTTCTGACCGCGACCACCTAAGTTATCTTTTTCAATATTAATCTTTCCTGTGAATTTTGCTGTTGAATTATAACCAGCTCCAATATTAAAACTACCTGTCTTCTGCTCTTCTACTTCAATAATTACATTAACTTTTTGTGAATCTTCTAAACTATTGAATCTAGGATTAACAGTTTTAAAATAACCTAGGTTATAAATACTACTAATATCTTCACGCAATTGTTGAACATCTAAGACAGATCCAGCTCCAGTAGCCATTTCTCTTCTAATTACATAATCTTTAGTAGTCTGATTCCCATTAATCTTAATTTCGTTAATAGAACCTTCATCAACCGTCACGTGTAACTCTTCTTCATTTTTGATTGTAGCATCAGTTACCCTAGCTAAAATATAGCCTTTTTCTTGATAATATTGATTAACTTTCTCCATCCCAGAATTAAGGTTAGCTACATTTAAAATTTCTGGCTGATTAACCCCTAATAACTCTTTAACTTTAGCCGCCGGAACTTTACTAGTCCCTGAAACTTTAATTTCAGTTATCTTAGGGTTTTCCACAACTTCAAAAATCAGTTTATAACCTGCTTTATACTCTTCAAATAAAACTTGCACATCGAAAAAGTAACCAAGATCAAAAATTGCCTGCAAATCATTATTTAATTGTTCTTGGTCAACTTCTTGACCTACTTTAGTTTTAATTTGTTCTACTATCTGCTTTTCTTTTATGACCTTGTTTCCTTTAATTTCAATATCAGTAATCTCTTTTCCTGCTAATTTATTCACTTTATCATTAATTTCTTGACTTTGAGCTGTTGCAATACCAAAATTTAATACTAATAGAATGACTACTAGATTGACTATTATCAGCTTCTTGCTCATCACTAAGTTCCTCCTTATATTAATTAAAATGGAATAGAAGCTTCTAATCCTAATTCATATTCACCCAAACTATCATAATTACCTTGAATCATTAAATTGTCTAATCCCTGATTAAAATAATACTCAAAGCCAATTTTTTTATTCTCTTCCAAAAACGAATGGTTATACTTCAACATGAAATCATCAAATATAAACTTGCCAAGTTCAACTTCAATACTATCATTATCCTCTAACAATGATTTGATTCTAACTTGGTCTAAATCTAGTGATTCCTCAAAAGATCTCTCTACTTTATATATCACTTCAGTCTTAATTCCTTCACCAATAACTCTACGCAATTCAGATGTTAAGGCCTGTTCATAATCTTTCTCTAATAAACTTCCAATACCTCCTTGCCCAGTTAATAAGGCAATAATCTCTTCTTCTGAAAGAGAAGAATCAGAACTAAGTTGATAATTAAGTTTATTAGCTGGACCAGTTAAATTTAAATAAAGATTATGATAAGGACTGGCTAAATTGTTATCATTTTGAGCAATTGATTTATCATATATCTCAGTCTTAGCTTCTAGTTGTAAACTAGGAATATAATTATGCTGGCGGAAAACCGCTGTTCCTTCCTCTAATTCAAACTCAGTATTATAATAAGTGAAACGACCTGTATTAGATTTCAATTCTCCAATAATCCTAATTTGATCATCTATAGTTTCTAAATTTAAATCCCCGCGTTGAACTAAAATATTAATTTGATCATTAGCAACTTTCACATTTTCTTCTGGTTTAACTGTTAAATCAAGTTGCGGTTCGATTTTACTATCTCCACCAGAACCAAATTTAGGCCAATTTACAGGAAGATTAAATCTTGTATCATAAGCTATTATTTCACCGGTGATTTCAGGTCTTAATTTGCTTCCTCTAATTTTAATATCTGCATCATTTAAACCTTGCCATGAACCATGTTCAAAGGCTATCTTTTCTCCAGCTATATCTAAATTATAATCACCTAATGCCAAACCATCTAGGCTAATACTCCCTTGACCGCTGAAATTACCAACTCCGTAATATCCTGTTAAATCTTCTAATAATAATTTATCATTTCTAAATTTGATTTTACCATTTAAATTATTAATCTCTCTATCCAAAACAGGATAAGAAAAGCTTCCTGCTACTACTTCTGCAGCACCAACTATTTGAGGTTCTTGCAAAGTACCCTCAATCTGCAAATTAGCATTTCCTTTACCAGTTGCAGTTTCAATTTCGGGTACCAATAATGGTAATATACTCAAATTACCTTCTTGTAAATCTAAATTGAAATCAAATTTCTCATCATCACTAACAGGAATTTCCCCTTGAGCTTGAACTACATTATCCCCTTCAACCTGCAACCTTTGGTCAACGATTATTTTTTCTCCATTTATTAGTTCAATATTACCAGTTAAACTTTTATAATTCAAATTAGCTATTTCACCTGTAGTAACTTTTAACTCAGATTTAATATTAGGATTAGTAAGCTCACCTGTTAGGTGTCCAGTCAAATTAAGATTACCAGTAACTTGATAAGGCAATAAATCCAACTTATTTAAAAAATCCAAATCAAAATTCGTAGCCATTAACTCTAAATCTGAATTTTTTTGCCACCAATAATCACCCATCACTTCTAATCTTCCTTCTCCATCATTATCTTCAACTGCTAATTCTACATCAAAATAAGGCTCTTCTATAGCACCATTAACTTCTATTTGACCACTAAAATCATAAGCAAGATTGAGAGGTAAAGGATGAAATTGATTTAAATAATCTACTGTTCCTTCTTCTACTTTAACTTTTACTTGTTTTATCTGATTTTGCTCTAAATCTAAATTACCATTTACTTGGTATTTATTATCACCACTAGTAACTTTTATATCAGTCAAATATAGATTGTTATTTTTATAATCTAATCTACCATTTAAATCGCCAATCGATTTTTCAGCAAATTCTAAATTGTGTGTATTAAATTTTGAAGCAACTTTAGGATTATTTAAATCCCCATAAATACTACCACTTAGTTGAGCACTACCTACCAATTCCTCTAATCTAGTAGTATAATTAATATCTTCCCAAACCAAGTTAGAGCTATCAAACTTGAAGTTTAATTCTTCTTCTACCATGGTACCACTTAAACTAAGTTGACTATCTCCATAACTTATATTACCAGAAGCTAAATTTAATTCCTCTTGTTGTTGGTCATAATTCAACTTCAAATCTAGCTGATCAAATTTCTGTTGCTCCCCGATAACTCCTGTAGTCACTTCTAAATCACTGCTAAGCTGGGGATTAGAAAAAATAGAATCAATCTCAGTAGTAGCACTCAAATCACCTGTTAAACTCAAATCAGGAGCAATCAATTCAGAAATTTTCTTAGCTTCTAAACCTGCTGTTTCCAATTTTAAATTCGATTTTTGATTAGCAAAATCAATCACACCAGTTAACTCACTAGAATATTTTGGAATAGAGGACTCTCTAAATTGAACTTGTTCATTAGTAATATTTAATATAGCAGTTGTACTTCCTATTTCATTTTGATCATAATCAAGATTAGTAGTAGTTACATCAGCAATTAGCTGCGGGTCAGATAGTTGACCACTTAATTCACCAGCAAGATCTACCTGCCCTGATAGCTTATCTAATTGATGAACTTGCTCTAATTTTTCTAAATCTAAATTATTTAATTTAATATCTAAATCTAGATTACCATCAAGATTAATTAAACCATTTGCAGAACCTTCACTTTCAGAACCCCTAAACTGGGTATTATTCAAAAATAATTTACTATTATTCAACCAAAATTTAGTACTTATTTTTTCGAAATCATATGCTTTTATTGCCCCAGAATCTAATTTTAATGAGCCTAAAACATTTAAATCATCAGCACTTAAACCAGTACCTGAAATTATACTTTCTCCACTAGCAGTACCAGTTAAATCTAAATCATCTAAAAAATTCTGTTCAATATCAGATATAGCTATATTATTAAACTTAGTATTAATTATATAATTAAGTGAATCACTAAAATCAAAATTACCATCGAGTTCAAGCATTCCCTGTTGATAGGCTAAATCAACTTGCTCTAAATTCAAAACTTGATCTTTATAATATAATTTTGCTCTTATATCTTCCATGGTAACTCCCTTAGCTTTAGCTTCCGGTATTTCAACTACACTCCATACTGTTGGATCTAAAAGAGTACCTTTAATTTGACCTGTTATCTCTGCTTGTCCGCTAGCTCCAATCGGTTCAGAGACAAAATCATCAACAGCTGCTAATTGAAAGTCACTGAGTTCATAATCAAGATTTAATTGTGGTTCTTCCCAACCATAAATATCACCCTTGATCTTGACAGAATTATCTTTATATTGTCCAATTAACTGCTCAATATTAATTCCATAATCATCAACTTCAAGAGCACCACTAATATTATCTAAATTTACATCCTGATAGTCTAGACTTCCATTTTGCAAAGATAAATCACCATAAAAATCATTCTGCTGGTTTAATTGGCCATTTAATTTAACTTTTCCTGCCATCAAACCTCCTAAATCTAAATCAGATGGTAAGTTTAAATAGCTTTCATCAGTTAGATTATCAAGACTCAAATTAGAAAATTCAACTTCACCTCTGTACTTATTTTTTTCAATGATTAAATCAGTCTTGAAGTCCGCTTTTAAATCTTCTAACTGTCCATCTAAAAAGACTCCAATATCTTTATTTAAATCAATTATCCCATCAATTTCAGTTATTTTTTCAGTTAATTTAGGCGTTTCTATCTCAGCTAATCCATTATTAATATGAATAGAAAATAAATCATTTTTTGCGTCATTGCTAGCCCCATTAGAGGATAATAAAAAACTATAATTCCATTTATCTTGTTGGACTAAATTGATAGTAGGGCTATTTAATTCAATATCTCTAATAACCTCTAAAGGTTTGGAATGATTAAATAATAAATCTATAATACTATAATTAATAACTAATTCATGGGCTTTAATTAGATCTTTTGAACTTTGATCTTTAATCACAACATCTTTAGCAGATATTTTATTAATACCACTAACTATTAATTCTTCTACTTCAATTTTAGTATTTAAATTTGACTCTAATTTAGTTATTATAGACTCCTTAGATTCTAATAATATTCTATTTATATTAAAGTATAAGCCAATTAACAGAATAAAAACTAAACTTAATCCTATAATAACTTTTTTAGATTTTAGAAACTTTAGTTCCATAATCTATCCCCCAGTCCAAAATATCTAGTTCTCCTTCATAATATTATATTTAAGAAAATCTTGCAATGAATATTTTTAGTTAGTTATTGGGAACAAAGTAACGTATTACCAAACAAAAACCTCCTCAAGGGAGGAGAAGTATAAGTTAATTTTTATCTTTTTTTTCTTTCTTGGAGGAACTATTAACTTTTTCTTCTTTTTTGATTTTAATCTGTTTTCTTACTGCACCTTGTAATACATAATCTGTATCTAGTACTGATTCAGCTAAACTGTTATTATATTCAGCTGCAGGTGCTGCTTCTTCTGTATTTGCATCCTCCCCCTCTTTATCACTGTTTTGGGGATCTTCTTGAGGGTTTTCTTGAGGCTTTTCTTCTCGATTAGTTTCTTCAGATTTTTCTTGCGATTGCTGGGCTTGAGGAGAAAAACTCTTTTTCAATTGAACAACTAATTGATTATTCTGCTTTTGCTCATTATAAATTTCAATTAATTCTTCTAAACTTTTAATATTATTAGTTTTAAAATTAGAATCTCCATTTTGAGATTGAGAAGTAATCTGCTCTACATTAGCATTTTGACCACTTAATACATAAAACTCTAGATTACCATTATTAACTTCTTCTGGTACTTCAAGAGTTACATTTTTTGTGATTACTTCTTCGCGATAAGGTCTAAACTTTATTTCAGCTTCTATTTGACCACCTGGTTTCACTTCTTTTTTATCTAAATTTACTTCTTCTAATAAAGCTACTCGGGGTTCCTTATCAACTTTTACTTCTAATTTAATATTAGCAAAATTAACTTCTTGGAAGGGATTAGTTGTTAACAAACCTAAGACCTGAGAAAAATCCTCCACAGAACTAGCTGCAACATCGCTAGAACTATTGTATAAATTATCAATTTTTAATACTTTATCTGGTAAATCACTACTCATTATTTCTAAATCAACTTGGGCTGTTCCTGCCCCTTGTCGATCAATAGTACTATCTATAGCTTGTAATAAAGCAACTGATGATAATTGTGGCAATAATTCTTCATCATGAATAATTTGCAAATTGAAATTTTGACTAGAATCTAAATTCTTATCTACAACTTCTATTTCTAGAGGCACTACATTAGGAAATTTGCCTATTTCTCCGGCTAATCCTGCTGATCTATCTTGAGTAACCACACCTTTTAATTCAGCGGGAGATCCAATTTTAAACGGCATTTTAACACTAGTAATCATTTGATGAATATAAGCAGACGATAATAAATAATTGCTAGCTCCTTTAGATAAAAACGGATGTCCGAAGCCTAACATTTTATTTTGGTCAAGATAAGTTAATGTCCCAATAGCAGACACATTTATATCTCCACGCACTAATTGAACGGCCACTGCACTACCTGGCTTCAATGGTATATCTTTCTTCTTAGTAGCTAAGCCGGCACTCTTAACAGTTTTCACATCATAATCATCTAATTTATCTGCTAATTCATTCTTAGCCCTTCCTGTTACTCCATCTACTGAAAGAGGGGTGCTTACTGGCTTAGCAACTAACGTTTTGGAATCCTTAGTTGTTTCCTCGTCCGCACTAAATTTAATCTGATTGTACACATCTCCACTAACTTCAACTGGTTGATCAAGCATTATTTCTTCATTATTTTTTTCTTCTAAATTAAAAACATTTAACATATCTTCAATTGGAGTTACCATCCCAATTTTATGATTAGCCATCTGCCAACCATAACCAATTGCTCCAATTAACTTCCCTTCTACATAAACTGGACTACCACTCATTCCCGAAGCAATCCCACCGGTTCTTTCTATTACATCACCACTGGTTTTCACTAAAATTAAATTTTGACCTGGATTTTGATCTTCTAAAATACTAACTACTTCTACAGCAAACTCTTCAACCTCTGTTCCTCTTAAAACTGTTTTACCTACTCCTTGCATTCCTGATTCTAATTCTTCTAGAGGCATAATTTCTGGCTTTGCTAATGCTAGATTAGATAATAATAAAACAAATAATCCAGCTATAAAAATTTTACTCCAAACTCTTTTCAAATCCATCCCTTCCTTTCATGTAATTAAGTCTAATCGTTACTTATTCTTTAATTGTTCATACATCGACTCAGCAATCCCTATATTATCTTTTAGTGCTGCTTTTTTGGCTATCTCATCATGATACATATCTTTATATACATCTTCACTCATACCTGTATCTACTAAATCAGATTTAAACCCTGCTTTATCCATTTGCTTAAACATCATTCCAATAAAAATAGATTCAAATTCTTCTGCTAATTCTTTTATTTCCTTGTTAGTTTTTTCTTTTGTACTTGTCATTTTTTCTGATTGCTTTCGTTTCTGCTGATTATTAGCTTGCTTAGCTTTAAATTGTTGCATATCTAAATTAGCTCCTACTTTCATTTTATTCACTCCAATCATCAACTATTAATTTATTTACATAATTTCTAAATCAGCATGTAAGGCACCAGACTGTTTAATGGCTTGTAAAATCGAAATTACGTCACGAGGTTTAGCTCCCACACTATTTAACGCTTTAACAACATCAGAAATACTAGATCCTTTTGGTAATACTGTTAATCTTTGTTCTTCTTCATCAACCTCAACATCTTGATTTTCATTTTGTACAGGATCTTGTTGTTCCTCATCATCCTCATCACCCTCATCATCTTGCTCTGGTTGAACAACTTCATTTTCAGTTGAAATAGTAACTGTTAAATTACCATGGCTAACTGAAACTTTAGAAAGCCGGACATTATGGCCCATCACAATTGTTCCTGTTCGCTCATTAATTACAACTTTAGCTTTAGTATCAGGCCTTACTGATAATTTACCCACCTGCGATACAAATTCTACTTTTCTATCGCGATAATGTTCAGGTACTTTTACTTCTACTTGTCCTGCATCTAAAGGTTTAGCATATTTTTCACCTTCAGGTGAATACCCGAATTTACCATTAATTACCTTCGCAATATTTTCAGCTGTAGTAAAATTAGCCTCATTTACAACTAAATTGATTCGCTTATTATCACTAAAATTGCTAGGTAGAGTTTTTTCTACAAGAGCACCATTAGGAATTCTACCAACGGTTGTATGATTTTGTCGGACTTGGTCCCCACCTTGACCAGCATTAAAACCACCTATAGAAACAGACCCTTGGCCTACTGCATAAACTTCATCTCCACTTGGCCCTTGTAAAGGAGTCATTAATAAAGTACCTCCTTGCAAACTATCAGCATCACCAATAGAAGATAAAGTTATATCAATCTCATCTCCACTCTGAGCAAAAGGGGGCAAATCAGCTGTTACCATTACTGCTGCTGCATTATTCAAACTTAAATTATCGGGATTAACATCCACCCCAAAATTCTGTAACATATTTGCTACTGAACGAATAGTAAATTGACTACTTTGCCCATCACCAGTACCAGATAAACCAACTACTATTCCATAACCAATTAATTGATTATCTCTAACTCCTTTTACTCTAGTTATATCCTTAACCCTAACTAGTGGTTCATTATTCGATGACTGACTAGGAGTTAAAGCAACTCCTGTGTTAGTTACTAAAATTAATAACACTACAACTATAACTAGTTTAGCTATTTGCCTCATTTCTTTCTCCCCCCATTTTAAAACAACCAGTTGAAGATTCTACTTAAAATTCCTGGGTCTTGCTTATCTCCTACTATTCCCTTACCAGAATAATTTATATTCACGTTTGCTAAATATCGGGATTCTACAGTATTATCTGCTTCGATATCAGCTGGTCGAACAGAACCTGTTATCTCAATTTGTTGTTTTTCTCCATTAATATCTAATTCCTTAGTTCCAGCAATTTTCAAATTACCATTAGTAGTTTTTTCAACTACCTTAACAGTCATATCAGCATCCAA
>JBNJDB010000010.1:0-24839 GCA_051744465.1 Bacillota bacterium
ACTGATAGATACATTTGAAGGTGTGATAATAAGCCTTCCAAATGATGTAGGTCATCATGCTAAGAATATTTCTATTCTCTACACTCCCTTAACCTCGAGAGCAATAAAACAGTTTTAACTAGCTTTAAATAGTATTAACTAGTAATTCATAAGCTGTTTCCTAGCTCCTTCAGGAAAATTAAAACTCAACTGCTAGTTTAGTCTTGGCTACTTTATCTTGTGGAATAATAATTATTTCACCCTCAACCTCTATTTTAATTTCTTCATCCTCTAATCCTAATAATTCACCAGTGAACTTCTTTGACCCATTAATTGGTGCATAAGTAGAAATATCAACTAATTTCCCCGCAAAGCGTGCGAAATCTTCCGCATCTTTTAACGGACGGTCAAGTCCAGGAGAAGAAACCTCTAATAAATAAGACTGTTCAATTGGGTCTTCTTCATCAAGCTCTCCTTCTAAATCACGACTTACCTCTTGACAGTTTTCTATCGAAATCCCATCTTCCTTTTTATTATCAATAAAAACTCGCAAAATCCAATTTTCTCCCTCTTTATTATACTCTACATCAACTAATTCCAAACCACGGGACTGGACAATTGGATCAGCTAAGTTAGCAACTTTATCAGCTATACTTTTAGTCATTTTACCCCTCCTTCCAAATCAATTGGCATTACTATTAATTCCCGAATTCCATTTATATTATCCTTTTTTTATATAGTTAAAGAGTGGGCTAAAACCCACTCTGATTGGTCGCAAGTATTAACTCTAAACTTAGCAATATATCGCAGGAATATTATAGCACATTACTAATCAATTTGCAAGTTATACAGCTAATTCAAAGCTACTACCTCTTAACCAAATAAGGATAATTGATTCGTTTCAGGCATCCCTTCTAAACAACCATGTTCTCTCATAACTTCAATCACAGTTTTACTCAAACTAGCCTGATTGCTTAAATCTTCAATAGAAGTAAATTCGCCTTCTTGGCGAGCATCAACTAAATTTTCTGCTGCCTTAGCTCCTAAACCATCTAAACTAATCAAGGGTGGTCGTAAACCATCTTCAGTAATTTCAAATTTATTAGATTTAGACTCATAAATATCAACTTGACAGAAAGAAACGCCTCTAGCTAACGCTTCCACAACTATCTTTAAAACACGCAAATTACTCTTATCTTTAGCAGTTGCATCATTACCTTTATTATTAATTTCAGCAATCTTTTTCTCTATAAATTCTCTACCTTTTAAAACAATTTGCGCATCAAAATCACTAGCTTTGATTGTAAAGTAAGTATTATAAAAAGCTTGCGGATGATGAACTTTGAAATAAGCTATTCGATAAGCCATCATTACATAGGCTGCAGCATGAGCTTTAGGAAACATATAATTGATTTTTTTACAAGACTTGATATACCAATTAGGTACATCATTATCACGCATAGCCTGCTCTTCATCATCAGTCAATCCTTTTCCTTTTCGAACATGTTCCATAATCCAAAAGGCTTTCGATGGCTCTACACCTTTTTGTAATAAATAGTTCATAATATCATCTCGAACTGAAATAACCTCAGCTAATTTAGCAGTACCAGCCCGAATTAAATCCTGAGCATTATTCAACCACACATCAGCACCATGGGACAAACCACTAATCCGAACTAATTCTGCAAAAGTAGTCGGGAGTGTTTCCCGCAACATACCACGAACAAAACTAGTTCCAAACTCCGGAATCCCTAGCGTCCCTAATTTAACATCAATTTCTTCTTCTGATACACCTAAAGGTTCCAGACCAGAAAAGATTTTCATTGTTTCTTCGTCATCTAAGGGGATTTCTTTAGCTTCAACTCCGGTAATATCTTCTAACATTTTAATACTCGTTGGATCATCATGACCTAAAATATCAAGCTTTAAGATCCGACCACTAATCGAATGATAATCAAAATGAGTCGTCAATGTATCTGTATCCATATCATTCGCTGGCTTTTGAATCGGAGTAAAGTCATAGACATCCTTATCATCGGGAATAACCATCAAACCACCGGGATGCTGTCCAGTGGTCTTCCGTGCTCCAGTACAACCATCTACTAAACGGTCAACTTCTGCTCCCCGTAATGTCAAATTATTATCCTCCATATGACCTTTAACAAATCCATAAGCAGTTCTATCTGCAATAGTAGAAATCGTTCCAGCTCGATAAACATATTCTTCACCAAATAATTCTTCCGTATAACGATGAACTTTAGGCTGATATTCACCAGAAAAGTTTAAGTCAATATCAGGTACTTTATCACCTTCAAATCCTAGAAAAACTTCAAAGGGAATATCAAAACCATCTTTGATTAATTCAGTTCCACACTCAGGACAATCTTTATCTTCTAAATCAGTTCCGACACCAATTGAACCATCAGTGAAAAATTCAGAATGTTTACAGTCAGGACATCTATAATGAGGTGGCAACGGATTTACTTCTGTAATATCTGTCATTGTAGCAGCAAAAGATGATCCCACTGAACCTCGCGAGCCTACCAAGTAACCATCTTCTAGAGATTTATTAACTAGCTTTTCAGAAATTAAATAAATTACAGCATAGCCATTACCAATAATTGATTCTAGTTCACTCTCTAATCTTTCTTCTACAAGCTCTGGCAAAGGATCTCCATACCAACTTTTCGCTTTCTGATAGGCCATATTTCTAACTTCTTCGTCTGCTCCTTCAATACTCGGCGTAAATAATCCATCTGGCACTGGTTTAATATCCTCTACCATGTCTGCTATTTGCTGCGGATTATCGACTACTAGTTCTTGAGCTATATCGTCAGCAAAATAATCAAATTCTTCTATCATTTCACCAGTGGTTCGGAAATATAGGGGAGCTTGTTGGTCAGCATCATCATAACCTTGGCCCTCCATCAAAACTTGACGATAAATACTATCTTCAGGATCTAAAAAGTGAACATCTCCAGCAGCTATTACTTTTTTACCTAATTTCTGACCTAATTGATAGATAGTCCGATTAATCTCTTTTAGATCTTCCATAGACTCAACTTCACCTTTTTCTAATAAAAACTGCCCATTACCTAACGGCTGTACCTCTAAGTAATCATAAAATTTAGCAATTTCTACTAGTTTATCTTCTGATTTCCCCTGTAATACAGCTTTGTACAACTGACCTGCTTCACAAGCTGAACCAACAATTAATCCTTCTCTTTTTTCTAACAATTCACTCTTTAAAATACGTGGTACCCGATGGAAATTTTCAATATGAGCTTGAGAAACTAATTTATAAAGGTTTTTGAGACCAGTCTGGTTTTTAACAAGAATAGTAGCATGATAAGGATGCATTCGCTTATAATCAATCTCACTAGTCAAATCATTAATTTGATTTAACGAATCTATTTCCTCTTCTTCCATCAAATCCATTAATTCTAAGAATATCTGGGCTGTAGCTCCTGCATCATCATCAGCGCGATGATGATTATCTAAATCAACTTTAAATTTTTTGGCTAATTTATTTAACTTATAGCTTTTCATATCAGATAATAAAGCACGAGACAAATTCAAAGTATCTAGAGCAGAGTTACTTAATTCTTCTTTATTCAATCTCTTTAATTTATCATCAATAAAGCCTAAATCAAAAGATAAATTATGGGCCACTATCGTAGCATCTCCCACAAAATCAAGAAATTCTGCTAGAGCAGATTCAATCTTAGGTGCGTTTGCTACCATAGAGTCTGTTATTCCTGTTAATTCAGTAATCCGCTCCGGAACAGGCTCTTCAGGATTAACAAAACCCTGGTAACTATCTACAATCTGGCCTGATTTTATCTTAGTAGCACCAATTTCAATTATTTTATTATGATGAGGATTAAAACCTGTTGTTTCTAAATCAAAAACAACATAAGTTTCTTCTCTAATTGCTGTTGAAGTTGGATTTAAAATAATTGGTTCTCCATCATCAACCAAATAAGCCTCCACACCATAGATCATCTTAATATCCCGGTCCTTAGCTGCTTCATAAGCATCAGGAAACGCTTGCACGACTCCATGGTCTGTTACAGCAATAGCATCATGACCCCACTCATCAGCTCGTTTAACAATTTCATCAATATCAACTACTGAATCCATAGCACTCATTTTTGTATGCATATGCATTTCTACTCTTTTTTTATCAGCAGTGTCCTCTTTGCTTGATTTAGATATTGCTAATACTGCTTGAGCCATTAACGATAGTTCTTGATCGTATTTATCATACTGAACATTTCCTTTAACCTTGACCCATTGGCCCTCACTAATATTATTAGCTAAAGAACCACCCTGTTCCTCAAAAACTTTTGCTTTAATTGAATTAGTCTCATCTGTAATCGAAAATATGACTAAATTTCGACCGCTTTGTAATTCTCTAATGGTAAAATCAAAAATCTTTCCTTCAACTATAATATTTCTTCGTTCACTATTAATCTCATCTAAAATTTCCGCTTCTCCAGTAATCTTTTTACCATACCAAACAGGACTTTGGCTCGCTGAACCTTGGCTTGAACTAGATCCTTGCCCTGGTGGCGGAGTAGATTTAACTAATTGATCCATATAATCTTTATTCTCTTTTTCTTGTTCATCTTTAATCTCTTTTAATTCTGTCTTAAAATCTCCTACTTCAAATTTAACTCTAACATGTTTATGATATTCATCAGCAATAATCTCTTTGAATAATTGCTCACAACTTTTATTCTCCAAAGCCTCTACTGCGACTTTATTTTTAACTTTAATAATTAAATTTTCGCCATTTAACTCCCAATCAGTTAAAGATAACCA
Source organism: Bacillota bacterium (assembly GCA_051744465.1). GTDB lineage: Bacteria > Bacillota > Halanaerobiia > Halobacteroidales > Halobacteroidaceae > Halanaerobacter. The sequence goes on from JBNJDB010000010.1 coordinate 4,807, forward strand.
GCCATTAGTCTGGGTTGCTTTTTCTTTAACTTCGGCTAGAATTGATGACCATTGTTCTTTTAAAATAATATCTAAAGATAATTGCGGATCATAATATTCAACACTAATATCTAATTGGCCATTAGTTAACATTTTCTCATTTTCTAATTCAATAGCAGTCTCAATGCCAAAATTTTCAGGCACCTTCAATTTAATTTGACAAGATTCATCCACTGTATCAACAACAACTGATTTTAACTTTATTTTAGCTAATACTGGATCAGAAATATCCAAAAAGCTCTGCAATTTCTTTTTAAAAGAGTTATTGTTGCCCGGTTTAATAACCACTTGAGCCATATTAATCTCTCCTTCAATCTAATGCTTCGATTTCTAGTTCTTCTACTTCTTCTAACTGTGCCAATGAGGCAACTAATTGATTTTTCTCCAATTTATTACTCATTTTTAAATTCAAATCAATAAGCACTTTTGTTTCTTCATAGCAGGGATTAATACTTAACTTTTGAATAACAATTTTCTGTTTATTAAATTCTTGAGAAATTTCCCCTAAGAATCCTGGTTGATCAAAAACTTTAAGTTGTAACTTCCATTTTGAAGTCTTAGGATGAAAGTTATTTTCTAATTTATTTAATATGGTTAAAGTTATAATTACTAAAAAAGTAGCAAAAACTCCACTAAGATAAAACCCTGCCCCTATAGCTAAGCCAATCCCTGCTAAAGCCCACATACTAGCAGCAGTAGTTAACCCTTTAACCGAAAACTGTTCACGAATAATTGTCCCCGCCCCTAAGAAACCAATTCCACTAACAACTTGTGCAGCTATTCGACCGGGATCAACATCACTTGAATGAGAAAACTTTAAAAATAATTGGATTGAGACCATCATAATTAAGGCTGAACCTACTGAAACTAAAATATTCGTTCTAAATCCAGCTGGTCGAGAATTCCTTTCCCGCTCTAAACCAACTAAAGCTCCCAACAAAAATGCTAATCCTAATCTAATAATGATCTGTTGATTACTCATTATATTTTTTCGGCAATCAAATTTTCAATTTCTGCTCTAGCATTATCTGCATCAATATTCATTTCTTCATCTAACTGTCGCAATTTAACTTCTAGTTCTCCATCCGCTAATGATCTAGCACCAATTGTTATTCTAATTGGAGCTCCAATTAGATCAGCATCATTAAATTTAACTCCTGCCCGCTCATTACGGTCATCTAATAAAACTTCAATACCAGACTCAGTTAAATCTTGATACAACTGCTGAGCTTTCTCTTCTACTTCTTCAGCGGCTCCTAAAGACATTAGATGTACTGTGAATGGAGCTAAAGCTGTCGGCCATTTGATTCCATAATCATCATGGTTTTGTTCAATTGCTGCAGCAATTGTTCTCGTAATCCCAATACCATAGCAACCCATAACTAATGGTTGTGGTTTACCATTTTGATCTAAAAAAGTAGCATCCAAAGCTCTACTATATTTAGTACCTAATTTAAAGACCTGACCTACTTCAATACCAGGCGTCTGTTCTAATTGGCCCCCACAATTCGAACATTTTTCTCCGGACTTAACTGTTCTTATATCGGCTATTGTATCTACTTCAAAATCACGATTAGGATTTACATTTAGATAATGTTTATCTGTTTGATTTCCTCCAGTAACACCATTAGTAATATTCATTACTAATTGATCCGCAATAATTTCTACTTCAGCTAAATCAATTGGTCCTGTAAACCCTTTAACTGTATCTAATTCTTCGTATTTAGCTTCTTTAGCTAGATCAAGATTGACTACATCTAACAAATTAGCTAATTTAATTTCATTTACTTCATAATCTCCCCGCACTAAAGCTAATACTTCTCTATCTTCAACAGTATATAAAACAGCTTTAATCATTTTCTCAGCTGGCATCTCTAATTTAGACATCAACTCAGCAATAGTAGTTGTTTGCGGAGTATCAACCAATTCTAGCTCTTTTTCTTCTTCTTCACTTTGCTCTGCTTCGATTTTGGCTGTAGCTAACTCTAAATTAGCCGCATAATCACAGCTAGTACAATAAACCACTGTATCTTCTCCTGCATCAGCTAAGACCATAAATTCATGGGAATCATCACCACCAATAGTTCCTGTATCAGCTTTAACTGCTCTATATTCTAAACCACACCGATCAAAAATTCTACTATAAGCATCATACATAGTTTGATAGCTATCATTCAAACTAGCCTGATCAACATCAAAACTATAGGCATCCTTCATAATAAACTCGCGTCCTCGTAAAACACCAAATCTGGGTCTAATTTCATCACGATACTTAGTTTGAATTTGATATAAATTAATTGGTAAGTCTTTATAAGAACGAACTTCATCACGCACCAAATCTGTAATTACTTCTTCATGCGTTGGCCCGAGACAAAACTCACGATCATGACGGTCATTCAACCGCATCAATTCCGGACCATAATTCTCTAACCTACCTGACTCTTCCCATAATTCTGCTGGCTGTAAAGCAGGTAGTAATACTTCTTGTGCTCCTGATTTATTCATCTCTTCTTTAACAATATTTTGAAACTTATTAATTACCCGCTGTCCTAAAGGTAGATAAGTATAAACACCTGAGCCTAACTTTCTCATCATACCCGCTCTAAGCATCAATTTATGACTAACTACCTCTGCATCAGCTGGGTCTTCTTTTAAAGTTGGTACATACATTTGCGATAATTTCATTTTACAATTGCCCCCTGTTTATATTTTTTTAATCTCCTCCACCAATTCAACCACTAATTCATCATTAGTTACTTTCTTTAAAGGCTCTCCATCTTTAAAAATAAGGCCTTCATTTTTACCACCGGCAATTCCTAAATCAGCTTCTTTAGCCTCTCCTGGACCATTGACTACACAACCCATAATTGCTACTTGAACTGATTTATTAATAGCAGAAATTTCTTCTTCAACCTGATTAGCTATTTCCACCAAATCAATTTCACATCTACCACAGGTCGGACAAGAAACAATTTCTACTCCTCCATTGCGCAAATTTAGAGATTTCAAAATATCATAAGCTACTCTGATTTCTTCCACTGGGTCACCAGTTAAAGATACACGAATAGTATCTCCTAAACCTTGGGCCAAGATACTCCCAATTCCAACAGCAGACTTAATACTACCACCTTTAACAGTTCCTGCTTCGGTAATTCCAACATGGAAAGGATAATCAACCTCTTGCGCCATCAACTGATAGGCCTCTAAGGTCATTAATACATCCGAAGATTTAAGTGATATGATTATATCCTCAAAACCAAACTCTTCTAATGACTTGATATTTTTCAAAGCACTCTCGACCATTGCTCTAGCAGTAGGATGACCATATTTCTCCAGCAATTCTTCTTCTAAAGAACCACCATTAACGCCAACCCTAATCGGTACATCTGCTGCTAAAGCTTTCTGAGCAACCTCTCTTACTTTCTCGCGTCCACCAATATTCCCAGGGTTAATTCTTAACCCATCAACCCCCCGCTCTAAAACCTCTAGAGCTAAGTTATGATTAAAATGAATATCTGCAATTAGAGGAATATTAATTTGAGCTTTAATTTGATCAACTTTAGTAGCTGCTTCCTGATCAGGAATTGCTATTCTAATTAATTCACAACCAGCTTTCTCTAATAACTTAATTTGCTGAACAGTTTCAGCTACTTTTTTTGTATCAGTATTAGTCATTGATTGAACAGAAATTGGAGTTCCTCCACCAATTTCAACATCACCTATTGTTACTGACTTAGTAGTTCTTCTTTTCATTATAGTCACCTACTTTAAATTACATTCTTGTTCGAACTTACATTCTTCACAACATTGTTGCATACTAATCTGACGATAAACTAACATATCTAACCTTCTAATTCTCTGTAACGCTTGGTCAAAAGAAATCTCCTGATTGTGATGTTTACCACCTTGCTCTTTATTCATATTATCAGCATCAGCTATTAACCTTTGCAAATCAGTTAATTCTACATTAGCGCTAACTTGACTGGAATCACTATGGAATAAAATGGCCAATGATATATCTCTTGCTTTACCTAAATCTTCGCCTTTCAAAGTCAATAATTCATGAGCTCTTTCTGCTCCCTTAATAGTATGAATATCATACTCACTATATGATTCATAATCCCATTCACCTTTGGTTTCCCAAATAGTATGACCTATATCATGTAACAAGCCAGCTTTGGTAGCTAAATCAACACAGACATTCCGTTCTACAGCTAATTCATAAGCACTTTCTGCTACTGCAATAGAATGGCTATAACCAGCTTTAGGTAAATGTTTTTTAGTTACACTATCTGACATTAATGTCTCTAAAGTTACATATGAATCCATTTTAAAACCTCCCAACAAAACAAATCAAACTACTATTGATCACTACACTCATCGCACAAGCCATCATTTCTTTGCACTTGAGCTCGAGCCTCTTTACCACATTCACGACAATTAGTACCCATTAACTCAAAACATGATTCACAAAAACCATGCTTGTGCACAAATTCAGGATCAGGTTTCTCACATATTTTGCAAATACAATCTTTGCAATAACCATTATGCTCTCTTAATTGCTCCGGTGCAACTTTACCACAACCTTTGCACGCATACTTTCCTTCTTTATCATGTCGCAATTGTTGGACACAGTCTTCACATAAATTTTCATTTTTCAAAATCCTAACCTGCGTTGCCTCATTACCACATCGTTTACAATATCTCTCCGCTCTTCTTCCTGTCACTTTATTAGGGTCTAACCATTTATTGGTTTCGTTACTCATTTTAATATCACCTCTTAAAACTAATTATAAAATCCATTCATAAATTTCTACATAAAAATATCTTTAACTGTCACAACAAGTAATAATAAAATCAACAATGCAAAACCTACCATATGAGCTGTACCTTCTTTTTCAGGATCAATTGGTTTACCCCGCACAACTTCTACTCCTAAAAATACTAAGCGTCCTCCATCTAAAGCAGGAATGGGTAACAAATTCATAAAACCTAAATTAACACTAATCAAAGCTGCTAGCTCTAATAATCTAAGCATACCCGTGTTACTAGCACGACCTACCATTTTAGCTATTTCTACTGGTCCTGATACTTGTGCAGAAATTTGTGCAGTAACCATCTGCCATAAACCAATTGCTATCGCATAAATATATAATCCTGTCTGTTGAATACCTAACCAAACACTTTTTAAAAACGGCACTTTTTTACGCTTCACAACTGGGGCAATCCCAATCAAGCCACGCCCAGACTTTTCATCTAGCTTAGGGGTTAACTTTATATTCATTGTTTTATTATTCCGCTTTATTTTCAATTTTATTTCTTCTTGTGGATTTTCATTAATCTTACCTGCTAAATCTTCCCAAGAATTCACCCTTTGACCATCAATTTCTAAAACTTGATCTCCTTCCTCTATCCCTGCTTTATAAGCAGGTTGTTGAGGGAAAACACGTCCAATTGTTGCTTCCTCCATCGTATTAACAGGTTGACCATAAACGCCAAAAATCGTAGCAAATAGTAATGCAGCCAATAAAAAATTCATTATTGGTCCCATAATTACAACAGCTATTCGTTTCCAAACTGATTTTTGAAAAAAACAATTGTTGTTACGCTTCGCCTCTAAATAAATTTCTTTCTCTTCCTCATCAACTTCATCACCCAAAGGCATCTCACCCGTTAATTTACAATAACCACCCAATGGTAAAGCTCTGAGTGAATAAACAGTTTCACCATATTCAGTTCCTAATAACTTAGGACCCATCCCAATAGCAAACTCTTCAACTCGCACATCTGACCATTTAGCTATCATAAAATGGCCCAATTCATGAAAAAAAACTAAAATACTTAAAACAACTATAAACGAAATAATTGTACTTAACAAAGTTGACACCTCTTTTCCTCAGCAGTTTCTCTAGCCCATTTATCAGCCATCATAATATCATCTAAATCAGGTTTATTAATTACTTGATGTTCCTTCATTACTTGCTTAATCAATTCTGGTATTTGCACAAATTTTAACTCTCCATTCAAAAATTTAGCTACCGCTACTTCATTAGCAGCATTCAATACAGCAGGCATTGTTCCACCCATTTCACCTGCTTGATAAGCATAATCTAAACAAGGAAATAAATCCGTCTGTGGAGCTTCAAAACTAAGTTCCCCAATTTGGGCCAAATTTAAAGATTCTAAATTGTTATTCTTCCGTTCAGGATAAGTTAAGGCATGTTGAATTGGAACTTTCATATCGGGAGCACCTAACTCAGCTAGAGTAGAATGGTCATGATATTCTACCAAAGAATGAACTATACTTTGGGGATGAACAACTACATCTATATCAGAAAATTTTAAATCAAACAACCATTTTGCTTCAATAACTTCTAAACCTTTATTCATTAAAGTTGCTGAATCAATAGTTATCTTGCCCCCCATATCCCAATTAGGATGGTCTAGAGCATCTTCCACAGTTACTTGCTCTAAATCTTGAGCACTAGACTCTCTAAATGGACCACCTGAAGCAGTTAAAATAATCCGGTCCACATCTTGACAACGATTCCCTTCTAGAGCTTGAAAAATAGCATTATGCTCACTATCAATTGGCAAAATAGTAACATCATGTTTTGCTGCTTCTGCCATCACTAATTCCCCCGCTGTAACTAAAGTTTCTTTATTGGCTAAACCAATATCATTTCCAGCTTTAATAGCAGCTAAAGTAGGTTTAACACCAATTGAACCTACTACAGAATTAATTACTAAATCTATATCAGCTAATGTAGCCACCTCTAAAATACCATCTAAACCAGTTAAAACCTCCGTAGATGTCGAACTTAATAAAGACTCTAGTTTGGCTTGATGCTCCTGATTCATGATCACAGCATAGTCAACATTAAACTTTTGCGCTTGCTGGGCTAATAATTCAACACTATTATTAGCTGTAATAGCAACCACAGATAGTTCTTCTTCTAAATATTCAATTACATCTAAAGTCTGTTTTCCAATTGAACCTGTAGAACCTAAAATAGAAATTTTTTTCATATATTAATATCGCTCCTTAGAATCAATTTTCAGTTTTTTTATTAGTTTTTTTCTCATCATTGACAATAAAGGAAACTATATCAGCTTTGAATAATGATTTTAAAACAACCACTACAGCTGGGCCAATAAATACTCCACTAAGCCCAAATAGCTGAACTCCTAAATAAATAGCTACTAAAATAGCTAACGGATGTACACCAATACTTTCCCCAACTATTTTAGCTTCTGATACTTGCCTTACAGTTGTCATAATAATATATAATAAAACTAAACTCAATGCAAAAGATGTATTACCAGCTGCAAAATTATAAATAATTAATGGAGAAAATAATATTCCCGGACCAATTACCGGAATTAAATCTAACAACCCCGCCGCCAAACCAGCTACGAGAGCATAATCACTACCGATAATCATTAATCCCGAAATTGCAATTATAGTAGTAATTGTAATCAAAATCAGCTGGGCGCGAACAAAACCTACTGCAGCACTAATAATATCCTCTTGCAAACTAGTAATCTTTTTTTTCCATTCAGTTGGAAATGGAGCCAAACAGGTTTCTAAAATCAAATCTCTATCACGACTAATAAAAAAACTAGCAATCAAACTAATTAATAAGACAGTTATTAGTTTAGGTAACTTTCTAATCAATCGTAATAAAGTTGATACTAGTTGCTGAATCCAAGTCTTAAATTGATTATATATTTCTTGAAAATTATTATTAATAGTTTCTTGGAGTGCTTCTGGTATCTCCCAATTATCTGCTAAAGAACTAAACTCCCGATGACGCTGATTGAACCACACACTAAAATTATTACCTATTGTTTGATACGAAGGAAAATCCTCAACTAATTTATCTAATTCAATAAATAATCTAGAAACAGTAACAGTTAAGAAAAGACTAATCACTACAATCATTATTATTAATACAATAGCAATAGCAACACCACGGGAAAAGGAGGCCTTTTCTTGTAATAATTCAACTATAGGATCGATCAAACTAGCAATTAAAACACCAATAACAAAAGGTAATAGATAAACCAAAGCATATTTCAAAGCAAAGACACTTCCCAAAACTAGTGCTAACATGCTTAAAGCAATCTTATAGCTATTCTTCATCAATAAACCCCCTAATACTTCCAGCTAAGAAGAATCTAATCTAAAACAAATTAAAATTACCTAGCTACTAATTAACAATCCATTGCAGATAATAATAAACCACAGGTAATACAAATAACAAACTATCAATTCTATCTAAAATTCCACCATGACCGGGAATCACATTACCAAAATCTTTGATTTCAGAATCTCTTTTGAAGACTGAAGCAGATAAATCACCTAACTGAGCTATAATCCCAATTAAAATTCCTAAAACAACTCCATGGTATAAAGCTATATTAAAGTAAATAACCGACAAAACTGTTAGCAAAAGACTACTTAACAAACCACCAATTGCACCTTCAATGGTTTTTTTAGGACTTATATTAGGAGCTAAAGCATTATTACCTAAACTAAGCCCAATAAAATAAGCACCTGTATCAGTAACCCAGGTAGCTAAAATAGGAAACCAAATAATTAAGTTGCCACTCTGACTACTAATTTCTAAATTATATAATAAAATCAAATGAGCAAACAATCCAGCTATATAACAAACACCAAAATAAGTTAGCGCTGTCGATAATATAGCAGACCTATTGGTTCCAACTAAAACTTGCCGTAATAATATAATTATCAATTCTAAAATTAAAACTCCATATAAAACACTAGCATCTTTGGATATATATGTAGCAATAATCAATATAGAAGCCAATATAACTCCTAAAAATTTATTAGCTTGAATTTCTTTATTCTCTACTAATTTAAAATATTCAATAATTCCTAAAGTTACAACAATTAAGTTTAAAGCTAGAAAGAAAAGACCTCCTAATTTGAAAATTAAAATTAATATAGGAACTCCAATTACTGCACTTAAAACCCTATACTTTAACATAAATATCCCTACTTCCCTTCAACTGCACCAAAACGTCTATTTCTGCTTTGGTATTCTTTAATTATTGATTTGAATTCTGTTTCACCAAAATCAGGCCAATATGTATCAGTAAAATATAATTCTGAATAAGCTATCTGCCATAATAAAAAATTACTAATTCTTTTTTCGCCACCTGGTCTAATTAATAAATCAACATCTGGTTGACCACTAGTATATAAATATTGTGAAAACTTTTCTTCCGTTAAATCTGCTAACTTTAGACTATTATTTTCTACATCATCAACTATTTTTTTAGCACTCTCAATTATTTCCGACCGGGCCCCATAATCTAGAGCAATATTGAGCTGTAATCCTGTATTATTTTTAGTTGCTGTAATCAAATCATCAACAGCTCCCTTTACAGATTCTGGTAATCTGTCTTTGTAACCAATAACATTAACTTTTATATTCTCTTCTTTAAAAGTAGCAAGTTCTTCTTGAAAAACTTTCTGAAACAAATCCATTAAAAATTCTACTTCTTGTTGAGGACGTTTCCAATTCTCTGTTGAAAATGCATAAGCAGTAAAAAAATCAACACCTAATTCAGATGCAACTTTTACTACTTGTTTTAAAGCTGCAACACCATTTTGATGACCTTTAATCCGAGCTAAATCTTTTTTTTGTGCCCAACGACCATTACCATCCATAATTACAGCTATATGTTTAGGAACAGTTTCTAAGTCAAAATTTTCAGTAGAAACACCATTATCCTTGTTATCTTGAAATATTTTTGTTATCCATTTAAACATAAAATCATCTCCTATTTTACAGACTAGCCCCCTCTAAAGAGGGGGCTAGTAGGGTGTTATAGTTAAACCCCAAACTAATAATTTAAAACTAATTTCTATACTTCCATAATTGCTTCTTTCTTATTTGCTAATAAAGTATCTATTTTTTCAATATATTCATCAGTTAGCTCTTGCATATTCTCCAAACCACGATGATAATTATCTTCTGAAATTTCTCCTTCTTCTTCTAATAATTCCAATTCATCATTAGCTTCACGCCTGATATCTCTAACAACTACTCGCCCATCCTCAGCTTTATCATTAGATTTCTTAGCTAATTTCTTTCTTCTTTCTTCTGTTAATTGAGGAATATTAATTCTGATTACTTCTCCATCATTATTAGGAGTTAAATCTAAATCAGATTTTTGAATAGCTTTTTCTATATCATCTATGACATTATTATCATAAGGGCTAATTAATAATTGTCTTGCTTCAGGAGCAGAAATTTTAGCCATCTGATTAAGAGGGCTATACTGCCCATAATATTCAGCTTGAATCCCATCTAACAAAGATGGTCTAGCCCGACCAGTCCTTAACTTATTAAATTCCTGCTTAAGATCATCTAATGCCTCTTCCATCTTCTTTTTAGCTTCACTTTCTACTTGTTTAATCATCATCATTACCTCCTTTTATCTTACAAAAGTCCCAATTTCTTCACCACAAACAACCCGTTTAATATTTCCTAATTCTTTCAATCCAAAAACAACTAATGGAATTTTATTGTCCATACATAATGAAACAGCTGTTGAATCCATAACACCTAAACCTCGATTTAATACATCAATGTAATTCAATTCTTTAAATTTAACTGCATCTGGATTCTGATCTGGATCAGAATCATAGACTCCATCAACGTTCTTAGCCATTAAAATAGCATCAGCGTTAATTTCTGCTGCTCGCAAAGCAGCTGTAGTATCAGTAGAAAAATATGGATTCCCTGTTCCAGCAGCAAAAATTACTACTCGGTCTTTTTGTAAGTGCCGCATAGCCTTTCGTCTAATGTAAGGCTCGGCAACTTCTTTCATGGTAATTGCTGTTTGAACTCTTGTAGGTACATCTACTTTTTCTATAGCATCTTGCAATGCCAAGGCATTAATTACTGTAGCTAACATTCCCATATAATCAGCTGTACCTCGATCCATCCCCTTAGCACTACCAGCAACACCGCGGAAAATATTGCCACCGCCTACAACAATAGCTAATTCCAACCCAGTTTCAACAACACTTTTGAGTTCTTCTGCAATTGAATTGATAAATTGAGGGTCAATGCCATATTCTTTTTCTCCTGACAAAGCATCCCCACTTAATTTCACAATCACTCTAGAATATTCAATTTCCGACATTAATGAAACCCCCAGTTCATTTTAGAATTATAGTAATCTTAAATTATTAGTTGTCTTTAAAAAAGAAGAGAACACGGGCGTGTTCTCTTCGATTGTCATTACAAATTTTTACTTGTTAACTTCATTCATTACTTCTTCTACAAAATCTTCTTCTTCAACTTCTATTCCTTCTCCTACTTCATACCGCACAAATTGTTCAATTGTAACATCTTCTTCAGCTATTAACTCTTCTATAGTTAAATCAGTATCACGAATATATTCTTGCTCTACTAAACAATTTTGCTGATAGAATTTATTAATTCTACCATCAACAATTTTTTCAATAATATGATCAGGCTTATCTTCTTGTTCAGCTTGCTTTCTTAAAATTGTTTTCTCTTTTTCTACTTCACTTTCTGGTACACTATCTCGATTTAAATAATCAGGATTGGCAGCAGCAATATGCATAGCAACATTCTTTGCTATCTGCTGATCTGCATTATCTAATTTAACTAATACTCCAATTTGACCACCCATATGTAAATAAGTAGCAAAGGTTTGGTCAGCATCTTTTTCCATGATTTCAAATCTTCTTAGTGTTATTTTTTCTCCAATCTGAGCAATTGATTCTTTTAAATATTGTTCTACTACTTTACCATCACCATTTAAAGGTTGCTCTAAAGCATCCTCAACAGACTCAGGTTGTTGGGTCATAATATGATTAGTTATATTATTGATTACTTCTTTAAATTCATCATTTTTAGCAACAAAATCTGTTTCAGAATTAACTTCCACAATAATTGCAGTATCACCATCTTGTTCAACAGAAACTAAACCTTCAGCAGCAACTCTATCTGCCTTCTTTTCAGCTGAAGACATGCCTTTTTCTCTTAAATAATCAACTGCTTCTTCAAGGTCACCATCAGTTTCTGTTAAAGCTTTCTTACAATCTAACATTCCTGCACTAGTTCGTGCTCTTAATTCTTTAATATCCGCTGTAGAAATTCCCATTTTCCTTAACCTCCTTGTAGTTAAAAAAGGCGCTAAGGAGAGATAACCTCTCCCCTTAATTCACACCCACTAATTTATTTTCTTACTCTTCATCACTTTCTGTATTTTCTTCATCATTATCATCTGTAGTCTCTTCTGCTTCTTGAACTTGCTCTCCTTGCTTTCCTTCTAAAACTGCATCTGCCATAAGACCAGTTAACAATTTAACTGCTCTAATAGCATCATCATTACCTGGAATGACATGATCAATAACATCAGGGTCACAATTAGTATCCAAAATTGCTACTACTGGAATACCTAATTTATTAGCTTCAGCTACTGCAATTTCTTCTTTCTTAGGATCTACAACAAAAACCGCATCAGGTAAACCGTTCATATCTCTAATGCCACCTAAGAACCTATTTAACTTTTCTTCTTCTCTTTCTAATTCTAATGCCTCTTTATTAGGCAAAACTTCTAGAACTCCATCTTCTTCCATTTGCTCAATTTCTTCTAACCGATCAATTCTCTTTTTGATAGTTTGATAGTTAGTTAACATTCCACCCAACCATCTTTCATTTACATAAGGCATCTCACATCGTTCTGCCTCTTCTTCAATTGTTTCTTGAGCTTGTCTTTTAGTTCCTACAAATAGAATATTATTATCATCACTAACTAAATCACGAACAAAGTTATAAGCATCTTCTGCCAACTTCATTGTTTGCTGTAAATCAACAATATAAATCCCATTTCTCTCAGTGAAGATATACTCTTCCATTTTAGGATTCCATCTTCTAGTCCTATGTCCAAAATGAACTCCTGTTTCTAACAACTGTTTCATAGTTACTACTCCCATTAACAAAAACCTCCTTGTGGTTTTAAACCTCCATCCCCTTCAACCCCTGCTAAGACCATGGTTAGGCACCCTTAGCAAAGTCCGAGGATGTGCGTGCTAATAATTTTTTTCACACATCATTAAGTAGTATACCATAGCCCCAAAACAATATCAAGATTTGTCACTAATTTTTTAGCTTAGTCAGTAGTTAAAACTACCAATAATTTAAGCGGCGAAGTTTGAGGGCTAAAACTATATGTTCCAGACATTACTTTATTCTCTAAATCAAATTTACTTAATAACTTAATAAAACTACTACGATCTTTAATTAATTTTTTTTCTACTAACAGATCAGTAATTTCCCGACTAGAAATTCCAGCCGGAATCTCTAGGGTAATAACTTCTTCAGTTAGAGAATCTAACTTATTCAATTCGTTAATTTCTAAATTAGTTCTTTGATTCAAAAGAATATTTTGTTTATTTTTTTTCCACGGAAAGAACATTCCCATATCGCTAGCTTTATTAATAATCTTAGTTCTACTTAAATCATTTTCTTCTACAACTACCAACGCATCTTCATTAGCTGCAAGATTGGATTTATCCAACTCTCTAGCTTCTAAACTAGTCTCTCTTTTCAAAGATAGTTCTTCGCTGTTTTTTTCTCCAGGAAAGAACATCCCCAACTCTCTAGCTCTATTAATGATTTCTGTTTTTGTTAAATCAGTTTTTTCAACAACAGTCAGATTATCAAAAACAATTAAAATTAAAGCTAAAGTAATTAGAGTAATTCCTACTCCTAATAATATATCTCGCAACATTATTCTTCACCTCGTGAGTTAAATTTCCAAATCAAACTAACTTCTCTAGTTCCCATATCTAATTCCTGTGCTGCTTCAGGCAACGAATTACCTTCATCTACTAATTTTTTTATTTTTTGGTATTCTTCATTGGCGGGCTCAACTTCATTATTTTCTTTTGATTTTTTATCTAACTCTTTAGTTGAGCTTACAGATGTAGATAAAGAATAATTTATTTTATTTTCTAATCTATCAATTTTTTCATCTATTTGACTAATACTATCTTTTATTTCTTGCAATAATGGACTAGCGGATGCATCATTTTGATTATCATCTATTTTTTGAGAATATATTTCTTGAAAGTCATGTTGCCCAGTAGTATCTAACTTTTGGTTGACATCTTCTTTTATTTCTCTAATTTCCGATAACAATTCTGATTGCAAATAATAATCATCTCCATTATTATTATTTTGTCTATAAGTTAAAATTAATGATATTAAAATTATTATTAATCCACTACTAAATAATATATATTCCATTCTTATCAACTCCAATCAAACTTTTATATCTATATGTCGCCCTCGTTTTTGTTTATTATTTTGACTGTTCAAATCTTCATCTTTGTCTTCATTTTCTAGATCCTGTCCTTCATTATTCCTTGAGTCTTGATTTCCTCCCTCTTGTTGCAATTGCTCTTTAATCCTTTGTTGTTCACTTTCTTCTGTCTCATTAACTTGCTTTTGCTTTTGATTATTTTCTTTCTGTTGTTTTGTCTCAATCTGTTGTTGTTGTATTTCAGGTTGCATTTTTTTATTTTGTTCAAAACTACTTAAATCCATTGAGCGGGACATAATTGTTTTAGGATTAATTGGGTCTACCATTTGACCCACCCCCCTTTTTTTAATTCAATTGACAATTGAAAATGGACAATTGACAGTTAAAACAAATAAAACCAACCTCAACCATTCACAAATAATTAGCTGAATTCAAATTCTTTTAAGCAACAATCATCTTCCAAGAACAAAAGACAAATTAAGAATTCGATTGTATTATTTATCTTTAGATTAATCTAACTAACAATCTTAATTATAAGATGTTGTTTTTATATCTCCCTCTCTTAAATGATACTTAACATTACTATTCTTTTTAGTTATTTTTTCCTTGCAAGTTCCAATCCGGATTACAACACCAGGATTAATCTCTTTTTCAACCTTAATAGCACCATCTTTTCTCTTTTCCAGTTTTTCATCAAGATCATTTTTTTCTTTTTTAACATCTTCAAGATCCTTAGCTAAAGAAAATCTTTTTCTAATTAATTGATTTAATAGGTTTTCTTTTTTTTCAGTTAAACCGTCCTGTTCACCTTTAACTTTTTTTAACAAATTAACATTTTTTACTGTTTCACTCAAATCTTTTTGCATTTTTTCTAACTTCTCTTTGATTTGGTGATAATCATCTCTTAGCTGAGGTGTAATTCCTACCGATACTTCAGTAGAAGTTGCTAAATTAGAACCAATTACTTTAGCACGTATTTCTTCACCTGCTCTTACTGTCCCACCTGAAATTAAACCTTTACCCTGTTCAACATCTATAGTCTTTCCGACATCTACATTACTATGAATTATAGCATCTCTAACTACTAAATCAGTTTCCGTTTTAACTGTACCATTTTCAATAAATTTAACTTCAATATTTCCTTCAGCTTCTAATAACCCTTTGCTTTGGGAACCAATAAACCCCTTGTTAATATTAATCTGCCCACCTGACTTTATATCTGCTTCATAGACACTACCTTGCACCTCAACACTTCCTCCAGCATTGATTTCCATACCTTCTTCTACATCTCCACGAATTATTACATTACCATTAAAATCAATGTTTCCAGTTGATAAATTAACATTTCCATTTACTTGATGACTATCTTCAACAGAAACCTTAGAACCATCATAAGAAGCTTGTCCTTCCATTTTAGAAATCAACTCTAACCCATCGGCACTGACTTTAACATTTTTTCCTTGGGGCATCTTTATATCTTGCCCTGGCTCAGGAGGAATTTCCTCACCTCTTACATTTGTACCTGGCTCTCCTTCAGTAAGTGGTGTTTTACTAACTAATACATCTCCTTCTTCTACATTAATAATTTTTCCTAGATTATAAAAATCAGCTGTCCCATCTTCGTTAAGCTTAACTTTATTACTATCTGATTCAGTATCAAATTCAAATTCTAATTCTGCATTATCGCCAGCTTGAGCTTCTTCTCCAGTAGCAATTTTCAACTCATCTAATTGCTTTTGGGGATCAAATTTTTCGAGGAATTTTTCTTCATTCAGACCAAAAACTATTCCTTTTTCTTTAACCTGCTCTAAAACTTCAGAACTAGTTAAATCAGAACCACCCAAAGCTGGTTCATAACTAATATATGCTGCTAATCCATCATCTGCTACTTCTATATTTAATTTAGCATCTCTATCTAATTCTGGTTTCCTTTCAGCAATTTTAACTTCTTCACTCTCTAAACTTAGAGCTTCACTAACCGCCTCATAATCTACTTCTTCTATTTCTTTCTCCTCTAACTTCTCTTCTACTTCAGATAGTTCAACTTCTGAACCACTTCCCTCTGGCTCTTTAACTTCTAGAAAAATTCCATCATCTGCTACTTTAACTTTAAATTCACCATCAACTTTTTCTTCATCATCAACCTTCTTAATTGAAGCTTGATATGTATTTTGACCACCAAACAAACCCAAGAAACCTTTGTTTTCTTCTATTAACTCTAATTTAATATCTTCTGTAACTACTTCTTGCTCTAATTTATCTTTAAAATATGTATCAGCTTTAATTAGGGCTTCATCATTATCTTTTGCTTTAATTTCAATTTCAATTATTTCCCCCATCTTTATTACCCCCCCCGATTAAATTAAAATAGTTACTTGAATTTAATTACCTGATCCTTCTTTTGACCTAAATAACCACGCAACCTAAAAATAGATTTAGTATGCAACTGAGAAATACGGGCTGTACTCAAATCCATTATCTCTCCAATTTCTTGTAGTGTTAAATCTTCATAATAATAAAAACTAATTACTAATTTTTCTTTTTTAGGCAGTTTATCAATTGCCTGCCCTAGAATTTCTTTCATCTGATTATAACTAAAAACTTGGTCTGGTTGCTCATTGGCAGAATCATTAATTAAATCTCCAACTGTTAAATTACCATTCTCATTAATAGAAATTATCTTATCTAAGGAAACATTTTCAGGAATATTAATATCAGATAACATTTTTTTATATTGTTTATTATTTAAATCTAGTTCTTCTTGCAACTCTTCATCAGTAGGTTTACGACCTAATCTTTCTTCTAACTCAACTAATGCAGTAGCAAAATCTTTAGATTTTTTCCTAATTGATTGGGGAACCCAATCAAGCTTTCTAACCTCATCATAAATAGAACCTCTAATTCGAGGCACCGCATAAGTAGAAAACTTAATATTTCTACTAGGATCAAATCTTTCTATAGCATCCATCAATCCTAGAATACCATAATTCACCAAATCATCAAAACTATATTTATCTGGAATACCTATAATAACTTTCCCAGCAACATGCTTAACTAACGGTACATAGTCTAAAATTATTTTTTCCCGAGCGGTTTGGGAACCGTCTTGTTTATACTTGGCCCATAATTCTTCTTCCGTTAAATCTTTATTAACCCCCATAATTTAGGCCCCCTCAATTATCTTGACTCATTTCTTTAATTATTTCTGCACCTTGTTCAGCATCTATATCATTAACTACATTGTCATCATCATTAAGTTCTTCAAACTGTAATGACTCCATATTATAATTTTCATCAGAATTTTCTCTATCAGTTTGGGTACTATTTTCTAAATTATTTTCCTCTAAATTTTCTTCAGTAACAGATACTTGAGAATCATTCGAATTTATATTTTGATAGATTATCTCACCTAAAATACCACCAATTAATGCAAATATTAATCCACCTATAGAAACTCTAATTAAAATGGTAGTTAAACTAAATCTTAGCATAGTACTTATAATAGTAATTAGAATAATAGCTATTATTGCAAATATAATTATTAATTTCCTTGCTAGCCAACTCACTCTAACTAACACTCCTAACTATAAAAATCACGTTTTTTTAAAGAGCAAAACAACACTTCGTGTAGTCCTAGTTAAATTCTTTATTGCTAGTTGCTTTCTTTCAAACATCAACTATAAACTATAAACCTGCAACTGACTTATTAACGTCCCTCCGTGTTTTTTTAAAGAGCAAAAAAACACTTCGTGCAGTCCAGATCGCTTTATTTATTGCTATACTAACTGCGCATTCTATATGCAATAATTTATCCATATTACTTACTAGCTATAAAACAATATCTTCTTTTTTAACAGTTTTAATAGTCGCTTTTCCGGTAGCAAGGTCAAATTCCATTGTTCGTCCATAATCTGCTCCTACTTCTGATCCTTTTAGTGGAATATTATAATCTTTTAAATATTTTTTTACTGCCTCAATATTTCTAGCTCCAATTCTCATTTTATCATTAGAATTGGAAAAATCAAACATTTGAGCTCCGCCAGCTATCTTAGCTTCAAAACGACTTTTTCTTGCTCCTGCTTCTTCTAATTTCTCTACTAAAATATCTAAAGCAGTATCAGCATATTTAGCTGGATTACCGCTATCTCTATTAGGTGGGAATTTTGGTAACATAACATGAGCCATGCCACCTATTTTAGTTCGTTCATCATATAAAGTTACTCCAACACACGACCCCAAACCAGAAGTTATCAAAATTTCACTATCTTGACCGATATTCAAATCAGCCATTTTTATTCTTATCTTATTGACCATCTGAAACACCAAGCTTAGCAAGAAGTATATCTAATGAATCAGGGTCTGGAATCAAAAAGAAATTACCATTAATTTCTTGAGCTTGGTCACTTTTAAACTCTGTTTCAATAACTAGACCATAATCACCTACTTGACCTAATTCTATAAAGCATACCTCTAAAATTGCCCCGGCCATATCATAGGCCAAAGAAGGAACATCAGGTTTAATCGTTATATCAAGCATTTTAGAAAAAGCATTTAAATTAGAACCAGTTAAAATATTGGCTATTTCTTTTAAAGCTGACTTTTCTAATTCCCCTAAATCTTCTTCAATATCTGTTTCTTGCCCCGTCAATAATTCAATCAATCTATTAGCTCCAGTGGAAGTTAAAGCAAATAACACCCCTCCATTAATATCTCCTTCAATTTCTACTAACATAGCAACAATCAAATTTTCGGGGCCACCCATGATTTCGGGAATCTCGTTGACAGGCATAATATCTACTTGTGGTACAGTCATTTCAATTTTACCACTTAGCATATTGGATAAAGATGTTGCTGCATTACCAGCTCCAATACTAGCTACCTCTTTTAATGCATCTAATTGCAATGGCCCAAGCTCTGATAATTTATAATCCAAACTCACATTTATCACCTCTATAAATTATTTTCTAGATAAATTAAATAAGTCCTTTTTTTCTTAGTTCTCGCTGTTTAGCAAACAACCAACTCATTAATTCATCTCTTTCTGATCTCCCTAAACCTAAAAATTCTGTCCCAACCTCATACCTAGTAATATTATTTTTAACTGTTTTATTAACCCGAACTACTTTACCTAAAACAGATTCAAAGTCTGCCCCAATGAAACTCAAATTCAAATCTAGTAACTGTCCTAACTCTAGTTTATACTCAGTAACTAATTTTAATCCCCCGGCACTAATATCATCTATTATAATTGATATTTCCTTATTATCTACATCAGCAAAATTCCAATTTTCTTCATTAAAAAAATCTTCTGGCAATTCATTATCAAATTTATCTAAATCACTTTCATCAATAATCAATTGACAGTTAATTTGTTTGTAAAGACCCAATCTGAAATATCTTCTATCTTGTATTTTATGAACTTGTCCTATTAATTCTACTATAAATAAATGAGTAGAATCAAAATCTTTAGCTACAACTTTAGTCGGTAAGGAATATAAAGCACTCTTCCCTCTGACAAAGACTTGAGCAGCAGTATTAGTAGTAACTCTAATCACTCGTCCTTGAGAAAAAGGAGCATTAATCGCAAACTTATTATTATCAATTATATCAACAATTTGAGTTGGATAACGCCCTTCATATTTACCTGTTTG
>JBNJDB010000011.1:0-23886 GCA_051744465.1 Bacillota bacterium
TCTTCTACATCCTCTTCTACATCCTCTTCTACATCCTCTTCTACATCCTCTTCCTCATCTTCTTCCTCGGTAACAGGTTGAGCCTGATTATTGTTTTCTGGATCAGACTCATCTGGAGAACTTTGTTCATCTAAATCAACTAATTGAATTTTACGTTCTTGAGTATTAGAAGAAGTTTTTACCCCAAACTGTCCTTTAGTAAAAAAAGAAAAAGAATATAAAAGTAAAAGATGAATTAACGTAGAAATAATCAAAAACTTAACCAAAGCAAAATCTGAATTATCATTAGCATTAGCATCAGAAATTAATTTTCTCATAATTATCACCTACTTCAATTCATCTTTATTAGCCGCTAGAGTTAAACGATATCCACCAGCTTGACGAACAACATCCATAACATCAATCACCTGTTCATATTCTACTTTTTGATCAGCTTTAATTATAAATACTGTTTCAGCAGATTTTTCTACTGAACTAGCTATGTTTTCTTCTAATTCGTTTTTGTTAACCAAATTAGAATTTATGAATATCTCACCACTAGCAGCAACATTTATTTTTACTGTTTCATCTTCTTCTTGTTGAGCTACACTTTTAGCTTGAGGTAAATTGATTTCTAACCCACTAGGGGTTGTTTTAAAAGTAGTAAATAACATAAAAAATACTAATAGAAAAAACACAACATCAATCATAGGTAATATTTTAATATCAATATGTTTATCCAATTTTGGTTTAAACATTTTTACCACCCTGACTTAGCACTTCTACTACATCTGCAAACCACCGATTCATTTCAGTAGTTCTCTTTTCAACTAAGCCTGCTAAATAAGAATACATCAACATAGTAGGAATGGCTACTATTAAACCAATAGCAGTACTAATCAATGCTTGAGCAATCCCCACACTTAAAGCTCCCGGATTAGCGACTCCTTGTGCAGTTGCTAAAATATTAAAACTATCAATAATCCCCAACACTGTTCCTAATAAACCTAATAAAGGAGATACACTAGCAATAAAATTTAATGCACTTAACCTTTTTTCTAATTCTTTAACTTGATTATTACCAATCAATTGTAAATTCTGTCTTAATTCTGTTTTATCTTGTCCTAAATAATTTAAACCATCCAATAACATTCCTGCAATTGGAGTCTTCTTCTCTTCTAGGATCGATTTTATTTCTTTAAGATTATTATCATCTAATTTAACTCGCACCTTGTTAATTAAATTATAATTATTAATTTTAGCTTGCTTTAAATAAATGAATCTCTCAATACTAATTGCTAAACTAACTATCGAAAAAATAACTAACGGAATAATTGTAACGCCACCTTGCTTTAGAACATCTAACATTTTATTATTTCCTCCTCAGTAGATGATTTAGCTTGTTTTAAATTATCTAATATATCATAAGATACCTTAATTGTTCCCAACAAAACCCCTTCTTTTCTCCTTGGCCCGTGACAATCAGAACCACCTGTGATTAATAAATTGTTAGTTTTGGAGAAATCTAGATACTTTTCCTTCTCTTTTTTAGTATGCTCGGTATGATAGACTTCAATTCCTTCTACACCCCAATTAATAAATTGAGTTAAAGCTTGGTCATCATTAATTAATCCAGGATGAGCTATGATTGCTATTCCATTTGCTTCTTTAATCAAATTTATAGCCCCTTTTACAGTTAATCTTTTTCGACCCACATATGCAGGAGCTTGGCGGCCTATATATTTATCAAAAGCTTCCGACCAGTTTGCCACATAACCTTCTTCTAATAAAATTTGTGCTATATGCGAGCGCCCTAATGTTGCGCCAGCAGCTAACTCCAATACTTGAGAAAATTCAATTGCCACATCTAGATTATTTAATTTCTGTACTATCTTCTTAGCCCGATTATAGCGGGCATCTTTTAATTCAGCAATTTTATTTAATAACTTCTGATTCTCATAATCAATATAATATCCTAAAACATGAACTTCAGTATCCAAATAATCAGTATTCAACTCAATCCCCGGCACTACTTCTAAGTCTAATCCTTTAGCGGTTTCTAATGCCGGCTCAATACCTTCTATAGTACCATGGTCAGTAATTGCAATAGCACTAAACCCCAAATCATCAGCCTTTCTTACAACCTCTTGGGGACTAAAATTACCATCAGATGCAGTGCTATGCAAATGCAAGTCAATATAATCTTCTTCCATTTCTCTACACTCCTATTTTATTATTGATTTCCTCAAACTATAGTTATAGATATAATTTAGCTGTGGCAAAATTACTTCCATCTTTATATATTCAATATCAATTTATAAATTCCTCTTTTTAATTAAAGACCAACTGACAAATATATATAGCAGCAAAGAACCCAACTAAATCTGCAATTAAACCAGCTATAATTGCATGACGAGTATTTTTTATTTTTATTGCTCCAAAATAAACAGTCGCCACATAAAAAGTAGTTTCCGTACTTCCTTGCATAGTAGATGCCAATTTACCTAAAAAAGAATCTGGGCCAAACTCATTAATTATATCAGCCACTATCCCTAATGAACCAGTTCCCGACAAAGGCCTAATTAAACCCAATGGAATAATTTCTTGAGGCACACCTAATCCTTCTAATGGAGCAGAAATAAAACCTAAGAACATATCTAAGGCACCTGAACTTCTAAAAATACTAATTGCCATTAACATTGCTACTAAACAGGGGAGTATTTTAGTTCCTACCGAAATACCCTCCATTGCTCCTGTAGTAAACACATCATAAACATCAATACCTTTATAAAAAGATAATGATATTATAACAACTATTATAAAAGGAATTGCTCCTTGAGATATTAAATTAAGTAAATCAACCATTTTTATTCAACTCAATTTTTATCAATAATTTATTAACTATAATTCCAATTATTGTAGAACAACAAGTAGCAAACAAAGTCGTACCAATTATCGAAGTTACCTCATTAGAATTAGCACTAACTCTAAGAGCTAAAATAGTACTTGGAATCAAGGTTAAACTTGAAGTATTAATCACTAAAAAAGTACACATAGCATCAGATGCAGTCTGAGAATTAGAATTTAATTCTTGTAGTTGATTCATCGCTTTAATTCCTAATGGAGTAGCAGAATTTCCTAAACCTAACAAATTAGCACTAAAATTCATCATAATTGATCCTAAAACCGGATGGTCATCAGGAACCTTTGGAAATAACAACTTAGCTATAGGTTTAAATAATTTAGCCAAAACTTCTACTAATCCTAGTTCCTCAGCTAATTTCATAATTCCTAACCATAAAGACATAGGACCAATTAATTTAATTACCATCATCACACTTTCTTCGCCTGACTCCAAAATTGCTGTTGATAGTTCTTCCATTCTCCCATTTATTACAGCCACAACAAATCCAATCAAAATCATAAATGTCCAAATCCGATTAAGCATATTACCCCCCCTTATTTGAAATTTATGTTAAACAAGAGGAGATATGAAAAGATAAAACTAAAATAAAGTCCTGACCATTAAAAACAGTCAGGACTGTAGTATCTTATTTATTTAATCTAAAATAATTCATCTAATTCATCGCCAATCAAATCACCAATTTTAGTTCCCGCTTCTTTCTTTTTCTTATTACTATTATTGTTATTACTAGATCTATTAGTGTTTCTTCTATTGTTGTTACTATTGTTATTACTACTATTATTAGAAGTAGATTTAGCTGGTTCAGATTTCAATTCCTTAATACTAAGCCCAATTTTTCTTTCATCAGAGCTAATATTAATAACTTCAGCCTCAACTTCATCTCCTTCAGATACAACTTCTTCTACAGTTTCAACATGTTCATGTGATAATTGAGAAATATGAATTAATCCCTCTACTCCGGGCTTAACTTCCATAAAAGCACC
This sequence comes from Bacillota bacterium, assembly GCA_051744465.1. Taxonomy (GTDB): domain Bacteria; phylum Bacillota; class Halanaerobiia; order Halobacteroidales; family Halobacteroidaceae; genus Halanaerobacter. The sequence goes on from JBNJDB010000011.1 coordinate 3,889, forward strand.
AAAATCTACTGTTTTAGTAATTTTACCCTCAATTACATCTCCAACTTCATATTCAGAAATGAATTCTTCCCACGGGTCAGGTTGAATTTGCTTCAAACCTAAAGAAATTCTCTTAGCATCTTTATCAACAGCTAAAATCTTAACTTCAATTTCTTCACCTTCTTCTAAAACATCTTCTGGATGATCAATTCTTCCCCAAGATATTTCAGAAATATGCAATAACCCTTCAATGCCACCTAAATCAACAAAAGCACCAAAATCTACTAACTTAGTAACAGTTCCTTCTACAACAGAATCTTCTTCTAAAGAATCTAAAATCTCATCTTCTTTTTCTGCCTGTTCTTCTTCTAATAAAGATTTTCTTGATAAAACAACATTATTATTATCTCTTTCAGCTTCAATAACTTTCAATTCTAAAGTTTCACCTACAAATTGACTTAAGTCTTCAATATAATCAATTGCAACATGAGAAGCTGGAATAAATCCTCTCAGCCCTACATCAACAACTAATCCACCTTTTACTTCTTTAGTTACCTCAGCTTCAATTATTTCTTCATTTTTCTTAGCTTCTTTAATTTCTTCCCAAGCTTGTTCTTGATCTACCTTCTTTTTAGACAAAATAGCATGTCCATCTTCTCCTTCAGGATTCAAAACAGAAACTTTAATTTCTTCTTCAACTTCTAAGACTTCTTCTGCAGAAGCATTAGAATGTGCTAACTCCTCTGTAGGTATAAATCCTTCTGTCTTAGCACCTACATCAACATAAACACCTTCTGCTGTTATTTCTGAAACTGTTCCTTCTACTACATCATCTTTTTTTAACTCAGTAGCAGAAAATTCTGCCCCTTCATTTTGCTGAACTTCTTCTTGATTTTGCTCTTCATTAATCTCTTCCATTCTTTTCACAGCCTCCTTAATTATCCAATTAGGGGTTGAAGCCCCTGCAGTAATACCTACCTTCTTAATATTAGCAAACCAATCTGCTTGCAATTCTTCTGCCGTTTCAATATGGTGCGTGTTAACACCACTTTCACGACAAATTTCTGCCAACCGATTGGTATTAGCACTATTATAACCACCAATTACTATCATTAATTCTACTTTTTTAGCTATTTCATCAGCTTCTTTTTGACGTTGATTAGTAGTGGTACAAATAGTGTTATGAACTTTTAAATTTTTAACTTCGGGTAATAAATAAGTAACTAGTTTTTGTAAGTCAGAAATAGATTGGGTTGTTTGTGTTATTACTCCAATTTTACTTGGATTAGGAATTTTAGAAAAATCTGATTCATCTTCAATAACAATAGCTTCATTATTAGTAAAACCTAAAATTCCTACTACTTCAGGATGATTCTTATCTCCACTAATTAAGACTTGATATCCATCTTGTTGTAGCTTTTTAGCTTTTTCTTGGGCTTTTTTAACAAATGGACAGGTAGCATTAACAACTTGTAACCCTTTTCTATTTGCTTTTTCAATAACTTCTGGTGCTACTCCATGTGATCTGATTATTACTGTCCCTTCTTCAACATCATCTATACTATTGGTTAAGCCAACCCCAACATTATCTAACTCTTTTACTGCCTGTGGATTATGTATTAATGGCCCTAAAGTATATGCTTTATCCTCTTCACTCTCTCCTATTTCAAAAGCTATATCCATTGCTCTATCTACTCCAAAACAAAAACCAGAATAATCCCCGACCAAAATTTCCAACATTATTACCCCTTCCTAAGTCAATACCATACTTAACTTTTCTTTATTAGTATATCCAAAAAATTTAGAATTATTAATTAGAAAACAGAAATAAAATCCAAATAATCTATTCTCTAAGCTTTAATAAAATTTAACCAGACTATAAATATTATAACAAAAACATAGGGGAAATAAAAGAAGTTTCGTATTTTTTTCTTTTTAACTAGCTCTAATAAGCAATCAATTTTAAAGTAGAGAAATAATCGGAGTTATTAAACCTAATAACAAACCTAATACTGCTCCAAACCAAGTAATCGCATTTAGTTCTGTTTCTATTACATCAAGTAATAATCGTTCCACTTCCAAAACATCAAAAGAATCAATTTTTTTCTTAACTAAATTCTTGAAATCCAAACTAGCAAACACAGCACCTAAGTGATGTTCCATTATATATTCAATAATATTTACAGTCCCTACCTCTAGTCGTTTGACAACATCAGGTTCTAAATTTTTAAAATAATCTGATAAAGGAGTGTTAAATAGCTTTTCTACTTTGAAATCAACTATATCTTTCAAAATATCAATAACTAAATTGCTTTCTAGTATTTTAGTAATTACTGTTTCAATTGTTTGATTGCTTTTGTCTGATTTTAAAGTTTCCACTAAATTTTCTTCTCCAATTGTAATTAATTCAGACAAGCTTTCTTCTTGTAATAACTGATTAACTAATTGTTGAGAAATCATCGCTAAATCTTCATCATTTAATTTAGTAGTTATATTACTAAATTTAGTAGCTAAGATTGTATCTAGTAAATGATCTAATTGTTTCATTATTTTTTCTTGATTCTCTTCTTCTTCAGCAAAAGAAACTAAATAATTTAAAAACTTTTCTACTATTTTATCTTTAAAACCAGATAACATAGATAACATTGGGTTATTATCAAAAAAATTCTCCACTTTAGTTTCAATCTGTTCTTTTAAATTATCTGATTTAAGAAAGGTTCTAAACTGCTTAATAATTTCTGGTTTCTGTTCTCTCATAAATTTTTTGATAGTCTTAACCACTGGAGTAGGAATTAGTTCATCAACAGTTTTATTATCATCAACTTGAGCCAGTTTTATTTTGAAATAAGAAGTTAATCCCTCTTGCAATGAATCTTTAGTCGATTGTTGCTCAATCAATTCTATAATTTTTTCTTTCAAATCTGAATATTGGTCAGACTTTAAATACTTTTCTAATTCTTTCAGTATCTCTTGAGAATTCAAATGAGAGGATATTAATTTAGATATTTCACCAGACTTAACTGTAGTTTCTATATTTTTATTAATTAATTTCTTCCCCATCTTCTTCATCTTTTGAGTCTGTTCAAAATTAGTAAATACTTGATCTAATATTTGTTCTATACTACGCTCTTCTAACTCCAAATTTTTAATTTTTATTTTAATAAATTCTTTTACTTTAGTTTTCATCGCCGGACCTTGTAATATTTTTTCAAAAGCATCTGGAGTCAACAATCTTTGACCTACAGTACCTCCAATACTTTCTGCTAATTCTTCTCTCCTCCGAGGAATTACCCCCGGTGTAAAAGGAATAGTAAAACCAAAAATTTCTTTCTTTGACAATGGTCTAAATAACATTTTAATTGCTAGCCAATTAGTACAATATCCAATTATTGAACCGACAATCGGACTAATAATAAATACTGAATCCATAATATATTCCCTCCTAGATTTAATATAGGATTTTTAGCTAAATCATTAATCTTCTAAAAAGAAGTTAGCTGCTTTACGACCTTTTCCTATATGATAAAATGCTTTGAATAAATTACCTTGTTTATAATAATTAGCCCCTAGCAAAAAATGAGTATATTCATTTTTTTCTAATTCCAAAGACTTTTCTAATGTTTTTTTGGCTTCACTATAATTTTTTAGTTCATGCTGCGTCACAGCCAAGTAATTATAACTCCAAATATTTTCAGAATCTAATTCAACAATTTTTTTAAATAATTTGCGAGATCTTTTATAATTATCAGCTGTAAAATGAGCAAAAGCTAAAAAATTAATTGTTTCGATCTTGTTTGGATCTTTATCCAAATCTCTCTGATACATTTTAATAATTTCTTCTAATTTTTTATCTCGATTCTCTACTTTTTTCAAACCTTTAAATAGTTTTGTAGCCTTTTTTATTTCTCCTAAATTAGAATGAGCAACTGCTAATTCATATCTGCTAATATAATCTTTCTTTTCATTTTGCAATTTTGCTTGTCTCTTTTGTAATATATTTTCCCACTCAGCTTCATATCTACTCAAACCAAAACTGACCCCTACATTTAACAAGAACATAATTAATATAATTACAACTAATTTTCTTCTCATTTACTCACCTCTTGATATCTAGAGTTAGTTACTGCTAAAATTTTATCAGCCAAGCCCAATCCTATAATTTTTAACGCATACATCATAATTATAAATCAATTATTAGTTTCAATCAATTGTTCCGGGCTAAGAATCAATTTAATATCAGATTCCAATATCAAGTTGACATTATAACTCTTTTTATCTGGGCTAGATACACTATAAGAAAAACTTTTATAATCTGAATTCTTTAATTTATTATTAATATATTCTTGTTCTAAATAGATTTTATTTTCAGAATTATTATAAAGTTGAATCAGTTTAGCTGGATATTTAGCAAAATCAAAATAATATAATGCTAAGGCTCTTTGCAAATTCTTCAATTGCTTATTAGCTCTAACTTTCCTTGTGTTATCTAATACTGAATGACCATCTAAAATCATTACACTAATAGTAGCTAAAACAGAAATTATTACAAGCACTATCATTATTTCAATTAAAGTAAAACCAGCATTAAGATTCAACATATTCTTACCTCCATTATACAAATTTATTATTTTTAACCTACTAATTAAATTAAACATAACAAAAATAAATCCTTCTTAAAAAAACAAACTTACAACTGCTGCTTTGAATTCAACTACAAGATAATAAACTAATAAACTAATTTATATCTAAAATAAAAAAAGTAAGCATCATAAGTATGAACAGTTATCATTTTGGCACTAGGTGCTGTAGAGGATTTAAATGCATCTGTACTATTATTATTTAAAAAGGTTGGCCCGCCACTATAAACTCCCGATTGATTTAAAAATATTTCATCTAATAACTCATTTTTTATTAAATAGTGAGCATAACTAGGCGCCTCAACTATTATTTTATCCAAGCCTGCTACTTTTAAAAATTCAAATAAACTTTTTTCTTCTAAATTATTATTTTCTCCAGTAATTAAGATGACAACTTTATTATTTACAATTTCAAAATTAAAATTTTTTTCATAATTATTTTTACTAGCCAAATCTATTACTTCATAGCTAGAGTTAATATTATCAATTATCTTTTCAGCCCCCTGAGGTGATGTAGCAATTAATACTGGCACCTCTTCTTCTTCAAAAATACGATGTTGATAGGGGATAGACTGACCTGTCTTAGAAATTATAATGTTATATGGCACTTCTGGTTTATTTAATAAATCACGCCTAGCCTTTAATAAATCATTATCCAAAATATGACCAGTCAAGTTTTCCTCTACTTGTAAAGTTTTCGGGCCAATTATAATTCCATCAGCAACTGTCCTTAATAAATTTAAAATCCACAAATCTGCTATCCCACCATTAGAATGTTGTGGCTTATTCCGAGCAATAACTCCTGATTTCTGATTATCTTTAAAAGCAATTGTTCCCTCAATTGAACTTACAAAACAACCTAATAATAAAGGTCGATTGGAAGGAAGTACTGGTAATTGAAATGTTTCATAAATTTCTTCTACCTTTTCTAATTTCAAATCAGATTTATGATAATCAGCAGGGAAATTATCATAAATTCGATTTAATTTGATTGTTTCTATTCTAAATTCTTTTTGCAACAATGTCATTTTATCTCCCCCTATAGTTTAGCTGAAAATAATCTAGTTTTATTATTTGAACATATTAAAATAACACAGGCTTTATTCGCCTGTGTTATTTTTTCCATTATTCTTTTCTTCGTATGTTGCATCTAATGCTTGCTTAGTAGAACCTAGCAAAACATCTTCTAATTTGAATATGTTTTCCTCGCCTACTTTATCAATTATTCCCGAACTTCTTAATACCTTATATTTTTCTTCATTAACGCCAGCAATCTTAACCAAACCATCTTTATTTTGAACTTTAGCAATAAATACTTTTAACTCTCGAATAACTGTTAAATCAATTCGCTCTGTATTACGCATACGAATCACAAAATTCTCTCCAGTTGGTAATAATCGTTCTAACTCTTCTTTCAAATTTTCAACAGAACTAAAGTGTAAACTTCCACTTAAATCAATTACAATACAATCTTTTTCTAAAACTTTTTTCTCTTCTATATCCTCTGCTAACTGGCCAACATTTTCTGTCTGTTTCAATTCATCTTTGGCCTCTTCTTCATAATGAACTGGTTTTATATTGACCTCACTACTTTCTTTCAATACTATAATAATTGAAACTAAGACACCAAAATAAATAGCATAATCAATACTAGGAGCTGTAATAGTAGCTATAAACGTACTAGCAAAAATCAAAGCATCACCCTTAGTTGTCTGAAATGCCTGTTTTAACTCAGTAATATCAATCATACTGGCAGCTACTACAATTACTAATCCAGCTAAAGCAACAATTGGTATATATTTGAAAACAGTACTGAATAATAGCATGAAAATTATAATTACAACAGCAACAAAGAACTCCGACATCCTTGTTTTAGCTCCCGCTTGATAATTAGCAAAAGATTTAGCAAAGGAACCTGCTGTAGCAAAACTACTAAACAATGAACAGCCCATATTGATTGCTCCTTGACCAATAAACTCTCCATTAATATCAGATTCTTCACCTGTTCTAGTTGCTAGTGATTTAACCACTGCTAATGTTTGAATTAAACCTAATAAAGCAATTGATAAACTCTTAGTTGTTAATTCTTTTATATTATTTATCGATAAAGAAGGAATATTAAATTTAGGAAGAGAAGCAGGCAAATTACCTATTACTGCTACTTTAGCTTCTAAATTAAAAACTGCTACTATAGTTGTTATAGAAATTAAAGCAATTAAGTAAGCAGGTAATTTTTTATTTATCTTTTGGGTTACCAGGATCAAAATGACTGTTAATATTCCTAAATAAACTGTAACTGGATTAGTCTGATTTAAATTAATTATTATCCTATATAACTCAGTAAATAAATTAGGACCTCCTGCAACTGACAATCCTAAAAGATTTTGCAATTGACCTACTCCAATTAACAGAGCTGCCCCTGTACTCAAACCAATAATCACAGGATGAGAAACATAATTGACTAAATTACCTAACTTTAACAAACCAAATAATAATTGAAACAGACCAACTAAAAAAGTAAGCAAGAACAAGACTTGCAAATAATTCCCCGAACTGGCAAAACTTAAACTACTAGCAATTGCCATCGCCATCATATTAGTAGGACCCACGATCATGTAATTAGATACTCCAAAAAAAGTAGCCAAAGCCATAGAAATAATTGAAGTATAAACTCCATAAATTGGATTTACTCCAATAATCAAGGCATAAGCCATATTCTGCGGTAAAGCAATAGCAGCTACTGATATACCAGCTAAAAAATCTTGCTTTAAAAATCTTAATTTATAATTACGAATCATTTTGATAAAATCAATTTTATTAGATAAATCTAATAATTTGTTTTTATTCATAATCTACTTATTTCCTCCTCCAAAACCCCTCTACTTCTCATCAGTAGAATCCATTGCTTGCCTAGTTGAACCTAATATTTCATTTTCCAATAAAAATATATTCTCTTCTCCTATTTTATCAATTATACCTACATTATCTAATAAACCATACTGTTCTTTATTAACCCCTGATATTTTAACTATTCCACCCTGATTATGAACTTTGGCAATAAAATAATTCAATTCACGAATAACTGTAACGTCAATTCTCTCAATATGACGCATCCGGAATACAAAGTTTTCCCCTTTATTCAATAATTGATTCAAATTATCCTTCAAATTATCAGCTGAACTAAAGTGAAGACTACCATTTAAATTAATCACAATAAAACCATCCTCATCTATTTTACCAGTTTCAATATAGCGGTCTATATCTTCTACCTCAGTCTCATGCAATTCATCATCATCCTCTTTATAATGCATAACTTCAAGATTAATATTACTACTTTCTTTTAATACTACAATCACCGATACTAAAATCCCAAAGTAGATAGCATAATCAATACTTGGTGCCGCAATAGTAGCTATAAACGTACTAGCAAAAATCAAAGCATCGCCTTTAGTTGTGCTAAAAATCTGTTCTAACTCACCAAAATCAATCATACTAGCTGATACCACAATAACCAAACTAGCTAAAGCAACAATAGGGACATATTGAATGATTGGATTAAACAAAATAATAAACAAAACTATGGAAATAGCTACGAAAAACTCAGATAATCTTGTCTTGGCCCCCGCTTGATAATTGGCAAAAGAATTAGTAAATGAACCAGCAGTTGCAAAACTACTAAAAAATGAACAACCTATATTTATAATTCCTTGTCCAATAAACTCTTGATTAACCTCAACCTCTTCACCAGATTTTGTCGCTAAAGACTTAACTATAGCAAGAGTCTGAATCAATCCTAATAGAGCAATGGAAATACTTTTAGTTATTAGTTCCCACAACTGTGGTACAGAAAAAGAAATCATACTAAATTTAGGTATTGAAGTAGGCAAATTACCTATTACAGATATATCCCCACCTAAATTAAAGAAATAAACAACCATAGTAGCTACTACTAATGCCAACAAATAAGCTGGCAATTCAGGTTTGAGCTGCTTAATTATTATAATAATAGCAATGGTTAACAATCCCAAACTAAAAGCAAGCCCATTGATTTGATTTAAATTATTTATTAGTGCATACACTTCTGTAAATAAATTAACCCCAGATTCTACAGATATACCAAGCAAATTCTGTAACTGTCCTACGCCAATTAATAAAGCTGCTCCTGTAGTTAACCCTACTATAACAGGATGCGAAACATAATTAACTAAATTACCTAATTTTAAAATTCCAAAAATCAATTGAAATAAACCTACTAAAAATGTAAGTAACAAGACAACCTGCAAATAATTAGAACTTCCTAAAAAACTTAGATTACTAGCAATTGCCATCGCTACTATATTAGTCGGGCCTACTACCATATAATTAGATACACTAAAAATTGTACCTAATATCATCGATACTACTGAAGTATAAATTCCATAAATCGGATTAACCCCTACAATCAAAGCATAAGCCATATTTTGTGGTAAAGCAATTACTGCTACAGACAGAGCAGCTAAAAAATCTTTCTTTAAAAATTCTAACTTATAATTCCGAATCATTTTTATAAAATCAATCGTTTCTAGATAGTTAATAACTTTTTTTCTCATTTTTTCCTCCCTTTATGATTTAGCTAAAATATTACAATATTATAGTTAATAAAGTTAATTCTCGCAAGAATGATATCAGTAATTTTAATTAATTACAAGGAAGGTTTCAAAATAGATTATCTAAATTATAGAAAAAATATTAAAAATTACATAAATTAAGGCGATGAATATTCATCGCCTTAATTTGATCTTAATTAAATTATTAAAAATTGAATGTTCCAGAAGCACTCATATATCCATCAGTATCTCCTGCTAAATTAAGGTCCATAAAAGGAATATTAAATCCAGCTCCATAGGTAATAATTCTTCCATCACTTTCAGCTAAGTCTGACCCATAAGCTCCTGTTCTCAGAGAAAAGAGACCTAATGTTCCTTCAGCTCCTATTCTTTGAATATTCTCAGAATTTTCTGGCATTTCTAAATCAGCACTAAGTCTAGCAGTAAGAACTTTAAGCAGATCTAATTCAGCCCCTAATCCAACAGTACTAGTTCTTTCTAAACTAGGATATGAACCATCTAAGGTAGAAACTATATTCTTAACTGTACCACCTGCTTTAAGTTCAAGAATCTCAATCATAGGTGTTGATATAGTCATTAACGCTCCTACATCAGCTCCTACTCCTGTATCAGTAACTTCATCTTCAATAGTTAGTATATCGCCACTATTATCAGAAGTAATGTCTTTAGCATCAATCTTTACTTCATCAAGTCTGCTATATAAAAACTTACCACTAACTCCCCATGATAACGAACCTAATAAGGGCGGATCTATAAATTCATTTCCATAAGCAACAATCCCTTGACCTACTGCGTTATTATTAGCAGTTGCTCCCGGAATATCTTTAGTCTCATCAGGTTTACCATCTCCATCAGTATCTACACCAACCGGTTCTTGTTTACCACTAAAACTAAACTGGTTATCTACAACTCCACCTACACCAAACTTTCCTAAGTTCAGAGCTACTAAACCATTAGCAGTTATATTTACATTATCAGGTACGTCTAATTGGCTAAGTCCATCAGCCAATTTTTTTGGATCTGTCTCATCAGCTAATTTTTGTGCATCTGTAATAAAATCCAAGATGGATTGAATATCATCTGGTTTAAGCTGACTACCAGCATTTGCTTGCACTCCAATCAAACTACTTTGCGTCAAACCAGCTGGGTTCCAATAAACCGCACTAGCATCATCAGCAATAGCAGTAAATGCTCCGCCCATACCATATGCCTTAGTACCTTGCTTACTTGCAGCTGCAACAGGATTAGCAGCTAATAAGATTAATCCCAAAATTATTAAAAAACTAAAATATTTTTTCATTGTATCCCACCTTTCTAAAAACAATAATATTCTCAACTAAATTGATTACTTCAATTATAGTTATTCAATACTAGTTCTTTAAATCCTTCTTTCAGTTACAATAAAAGACAAATAAATACTAGCAAAATTTAATTATTTATTATTTGTGCCCCCTGATTAGTGGGCTCCGTAATTAAATATTTTGCTTCAATTCCTTCCGCTTTAAATGATTCTACCATTTTTTCTCCAATCTCTTCTTCTTGTTCTAAGGTTAGAGCTATTACTGTTGGCCCAGAACCACTTAACACAATTCCTAAAGCTTTAGAATCTAATTCAGTTCTTATTCGTTCAAAACCTGGTAATAATTTTTTTCTATATGGTTGATGCAATTTATCTTTTAAACCCTCTTTAATAACCTCATAATCTTGTTTTAATAAACCAGTTAATAACATCCCCATATGGCTAACATTAAATACAGCATCCTCAAATGAAACCTCTGTGGGCAATACCTCTCGTGATTTAGCAGTAGATAATTCATAATCAGGAATACAGACTACAATTTTCAATTCTGGAGCAGCTATTTTTTCAAAAGCTACTTTATTATTTTTGTAATTAGAAACAACAACTCCACCTAATAAAGCTGGAGCTACATTATCAGGATGACCTTCTATTGTCGTAGCCAAATTAATCAAATCAGGAATAGATAATTTATGAGCTACTAATTCATTTGCAGCAAGCAAACCAGCCACTATAGCTGCTGCACTACTCCCTAATCCTCGTGATAAGGGAATATTATTAATTGCTTTAATATATAAACCTGAAGGTTCATATCCAACTATAGCAAATAACTTATTCATTGCTTGATATATTAAATTTCGGTCATTAGTAGCTAGTTTATCTACTCCATATCCTTCTATATCAATTTCTAAACCAGAATCTACTTCTGTTACTTCTAGGTGATTATAAAAATCTAAGCCCATTCCTAAAGTATCAAAACCGGGTCCTAAGTTAGCTGTTGTGGCAGGAACTCTAACTTTAACCATTATTCTTTAAGCTCAAATTCATCATGAATAGCTTCCACTGCTTGATCTGCTTGTTGTTCAGCGATCAAACAAGAAACCTTAATTTCAGAAGTACTAATCATTTCAATATTAACTTCATCCTGACCTAAAGCCTCAAACATTCTAGCTGCTACTCCCGGATTAGTAGACATCCCCGCTCCTACAATAGATACTTTAGCAACATTAACATCAGAAATTAATTTTCGATAATTTAATTTTTCTTTTAGCTTTTCTAACAGCGAATGAGCCTGTTCAAAATCTTCATGATCAATAGTAAAAGTTATGTCATTAACATCATCATAATGAATATTTTGAATAATCATATCTACATTAATACCAAGCTCAGCTAATTCAGAGAAAATTCGTGAAGCAATCCCTGGTTCATCTGGTACCCCTAACAGACTAAATTTAACCTCATCTTTATTACAAGTAACTCCACTTACAACATTAGTTTTTTCCAATTCAGTTACCTCCTTGATATAAGTTCCTCCACTATTATTAAAACTAGATTTTACTGCTAATTTTATATTATATTCTTTAGCTATTTCTACAGACCTTGGATGCAAAACCTCAGCTCCCAAACTAGCTAACTCTAACATTTCTCCATAAGAAATATCAGCCAATTTTCTAGCATTACTAACAATTCTCGGATCAGCAGTATAAACTCCATCTACATCAGTATATATTTCGCAAACATCTGCACCAATAGCTTTTGCCAATGCTACAGCAGTAGTATCAGAACCACCACGACCTAAAGTCGTTATATCATCATCAATTGTTACCCCTTGAAAGCCAGCCACTATTACAATTTTATCCTGGGCCAACTCCTCTTCTAACCTATCAGACTTTATTTCTAAAATTTTAGCCTTACTATGTAAATCATCAGTTATGATTCCCACCTGCGATCCAGTTAAAGAAATTACTTCTTCCCCTAACTCGTGAATAGCCATAGCTAACAAAGCTACAGATACCTGTTCACCAGTAGATATCAGCATATCATATTCCCGCTTAGGGGGCTTATCAGTAATTTCATCGGCTAAAGAAATTAATTCATCAGTAGTATCTCCCATAGCTGATACAACAGTTACTACATTATCTCCCTGTCTCTTTTGGTTAACTATTCTCTCTGCTACTTTTTTGATTCTATCTGCATCAGCTACTGAACTACCTCCATACTTTTGTACGACTAATCCCATTTTATATGTCCTCCCTAAATCTATTTAATCATCTTATAAAAAACACTTCGTGTAACCCTAGTTGCTTTCTTCTTTGCTGATTACAGTCTGCAATCTATATGCTATAGGTTTTGCTAGTTGCTATTCTTTAACTATTAACTCTACACTATTAACCGTCAACTTTCTTTCCTATCGCTCCCTCCGTGTTTTTTAAAGAACAAAAAAACACTTCGTGTAGTCCTAGTTGCTTTCTTCTTTGCTGATTACAGTCTGCAATCTATATGCTATAGGTTTTGCTAGTTGCTATTCTTCTACTCTAATCAAATTAGCTACTTTCTTAACTGCATCTAATTCTGCTATATCATCTAAAGCATCATTAATATTTCCTTCTTTTACCTTATGCGTAATTAAAACTAATGGCACTGATTGATCACTTCTACCTTTTTGCATTACTGATGCCATACTCACACCATGGTCACCAAGTAAATTAGTTATATTACCTAAGACTCCAGGGTTATCTAATACTTCTAAACGAATATAATATCTAGTTTCAACCTCAGATTGAGGCTTAACTTCTTTATCTTCAAAACAAGTACACGGAATTCTACCTTGCGCATCAAAATCTATATTTCTGGCCGCTTCAATAATATCCCCTACTACTGCACTACCAGTTGGCATTTGACCTGCTCCGGGGCCATAAAACATTGTTTCGCCAATTGCATCTCCTTCTACAAAAATAGCATTAAAAACATTGTTCACATTAGCTAAAGGATGATCTTTAGCAATTAATGTAGGATGAACTCGAACTTCTATCCCATCTTCTTCCTCTTTTCCAATTGCTAATAGCTTTATTTTATAATTAAATTCTCGTGCAAAATCAATATCTTCTTTAGTAATACCAGTAATCCCTTCTACATATACCTCATCAATATCTACACGTGATTCAAAACCAATTGAAGATAAAATACCTAATTTATATGCTGCATCGCAACCCTCTATATCAGATGTAGGATCTGCTTCTGCATACCCCTTTTCTTGAGCTGTCTTTAGAACATTATCAAATTCTGCTCCTTCTTGATCCATTTTAGTTAAGATATAGTTAGTTGTACCATTAACTATCCCCAAAATTTTAGTTATTTTATTACCAGCTAAACTAGTCTTTAAAGGAGTAATAATTGGAATACCCCCGCCTACACTAGCTTCAAAATAAATATCCACATTATTATTTGCAGCTGTAGTTAGTATCTCATCTCCATGTTTAGCAATTAATTCTTTATTAGCAGTAATTACACTTTTTCCGCTTTCTAATGCCTTTAATACAAACTCTCTAGCAGGATGAACACCACCAATTAACTCAACTACTATTTCAATCTGCTCATCATTTACAATATCACTAAAATCCTCTGTTAGCTCTCGATTAGGAACATCAACTACTAACTCCTCTGTTTTATCTTTCACTAATACTTTTTTTATAGTTAATTTGGCTCCAGCTTTATTAGCTATGCTAGTTTGATTTTTATGCAAAATCTTATAAACACCAGAACCAACTGTTCCACAACCTAATAATCCAACCTTAATCTCATCTACTCCCATAATTATCACTCCCAGTTTATAATATAGAATTATCAACTAAATCAAATATTTACTTTTTAAAACTTTGCATTATAATTTCTGTCTTTCTAATTCCTGCAATAGAAGTTAAAATTTCAACTAACTCCTCCAATGATATAACTAAATCATTAATCTCAAGAGTTACAGTAACATGAGCAACATCTTCTAAAGGAAGGTCTTGATTAATAGTTAAAACATTACCTTTATACCTAGCAATTTTACTTAGAACTTGTGATAAAACACCAGCTTGATCAACTGCTAACAATGATAAGGTAACTAATTCTTCCCGCTTATCATCTACAAAAGGAAAAATATAATCTTTATATTTGTAATAACTACTACGACTTAAACCAACTCTTTTAACTGCATCTTTAACTTGCTCTTCAACTCCATTCCGGAGCAACTCCTTAACTTCAACTGTCTTTTTTATTGCCGTAGATAAGATCTCCTCTGATACTATATAAAACTTTTCTTCCATAATCCAACCCCTCTGTCGTGTTTCTTTAATAAAAACGGTTGTTTCCTATTTGTAGACACAAACTCCAGTTTGAATTATAACACTAGCTTTTATTTTTTGCAAGTACTATCCTAAATTTAAAAATGCACAACCCTTTAACAGGCTGTGCATCTAATAGCTAAAATATTATTCATTAATTAAAGTACCAGTAGTAGTAGCTAATTTTCTAAACTTATCAATTAATTTTTTAGTATATTCGCCTGGTTCACCAGTAGCAATTTCTCTACCATCAATTTCAACTACTGGAATTACTTCAGCTGCAGTTCCAGTTAAGAAACATTCATCAGCAGTATATAAATCATGCCTAGTAAATACCTCTTCACTAACTTCTAAGTCAAATTCAGGCGCTACTTCCATAACAACTCCTCTTTTAATCCCTTTCAAAGCACCAATATATGTAGGAGGAGTTATTAGCTTACCATCCTTGACAATGAATATATTATCTCCTGTACATTCTGCTACATAACCTTCATTATTAAGCATAATTGCTTCTAATACACCAACTTGATTAGCTTCAATTTTAGCTAAAATATTATTTAAGTAATTTAAAGACTTAATTCTAGGATTTAAGGCTTCAGGTATATTTCTTCTTGTTGCTACAGTAGCTACTTTTAAACCATTTTCATAAAAACTTTCAGGATAAAGTTCTATATCACTAGCAATAATTAAAACAGTTGCTTCATCACACTTTTCAGGGTCTAAACCTAAATCACCTACTCCACGAGAAACTACTAACCTAACATAAGCATCTTCAAGGTCATTAGCTCTAATAGTTTCCAATACTGCTTCTTTCATTTCACTTCTATCTAGCGGTATATCAAGCATAATAGCTTTAGCAGATTCATATAATCTTGTTAAATGTTCTTCAAATCTAAAAACTCGTCCATTATACGCTCTAATCCCTTCAAAAATACCATCACCATACAAAAAACCATGGTCAAAAACGGATATTTTAGCTTCTTCCTGCTCAACTAATTCACCATTTAAAAATATTTTTTGACTACTCATTCTACTCACACCTTTCTATTAACTATTACATAATATTATAATTAAAGTTTCAATGATTTTCAAACTTTATATTACTAAATTTTAATATAAGCCATTAATTAATTTTTCTTGTTTACTTTCATCTGCAAATTTAAAATGAATCCCATTAAAAAACTTATTTCCATCTTTCTCTTTCCAAACTATCTTACCCCGCAATTCTTTTAGTGGCAAATCTAAATAAGAGGTGTTTAAAATAACTGGATATTTAGCATCAAGTTCATGCTTAGTTATAAGTTTAGCTCCAGAAGCACTTATGTCCTCTATAACCCCTTTATAAAACTGCTGAATACGATTTTCAATCGTATAATACTCAATTTTCTCATTTATTTCTACCCGATCATAAGACCTTCTTTCCGACAAACACAGCACTTTTCCTTCCTTACGAACCAAACAAGAGCAATTGTCCTTTTCTGAAATTTCTTCTACTACTACTTGAATATGATAAATTTCATTTTCAACTTTAAATACTAAAACAAAATCCCCTTGTTGTAAAGTATCCTCTTTTAATTCAATTTCAAGCTGATCATCATCAACTATCGAAGTATCAGTAATCTTTAACATAGCTTCGCCTTTAGTTCTAATATATTTTCTATATACATCATTCAAACTTAAAAAATCTATGAAATTAAAATCTTCCACTATCTTGACCTCTGCCATAGACCCCACCCTTTTTATGAAAAATTGATTTATAACCTATCATAGGTCATAAATAAACAACTACAAAATTAGGTATAATTATACCACTGAATTATTAATAAAAATTATAATTTAATAGAATTAACAGAATAAAATGGGAGTTTGGGATAGATTAATTCACTTAGAAAAAAAACCAGAGAGTTTAAACTCTCTGGCTAAATATAAACTACTTCACGTTAACATTTTCTTTTAATGATTTCCCCGCTTTAAAAGCTGGAACAGTTCGAGCAGGAATTTGAAGCTCCTCTCCTGTTTGAGGATTTCGTCCTTTTCTAGCACTACGATCTCTAACTTCAAAGCTACCGAATCCAATTAATTGGATTTTAGCTCTCTCATCTTCAGATTTTTTAGCTTCTGCTGCTAAATCTTCAGAAATAACTTCTAACATAGCGTCTAGAGTCTCTTTAGTATCCTTTTTAGTAAAACCAGTTTTCTCTGCAATCTGATCAACTAAATCAGTTTTAGTAATATTATTCGCCATAAAATTCACCCCCTATTAATCCTTTGTTATTAGTATGCCACAGATGAAATTCTAGATACCCTTTATTATTCCTGCATTTTTTAATATTTTTTTAAAAAAAAACCAAAAAAAATGAAAAACCGGCCACCATGACCGGAAAATGATTACAAAATAATGCATATAAGTCCTCCGCTTCCTTCATTTACAATTTTTTGAAGAGTGTCTCTTAGTTTGTCTTGGGCGTTGACTGGCATCCGATATAATTTGTTATTTATTCCATCTTTTACTAACTCGTGTAACGAACGCCCTAAAAAATCTGAATCCCAAACTGCAGCTGGATTTTCTTCAAATTCACTTTCAAAAAACTCAATTAATTCTTCACATTGCTTCTCAGTACCTACTACAGGTGATACTTCTGTTTCTACATCTGCCCTAATCAAATGTAAAGAAGGAGCAGAAGCATGTAATTTAACACCAAAGTGCCCGCCCCGATCAATTTTAGTTGGCTCATCAAAAACCATATCCTCTAAATCAGGAGTTACAATTCCATAACCTTCTTCTTTAGCTTGTTCTAATGCTTCAGCAACTTGGCTATATTCCTCCTTAACTGCACTCAAATCCTGAATTAAATTGAATAAATGACGGTCATCATTTATTTGTAACCCAGTCTTTTCCTCTAAAATTTTATAGAAAAGATTATTTTCTAAACTATAATCAATTGTCGCAATACCATTGCCCAAATTCATTTGAGAAACATCAACTGCCTGAGAATGATCACTTTCATTTAGACTATTAGCAAAAAAATCTACATCTCGGATAGTATTTAAGCTAGGAATCGAGCTATCAATAACATTATTTATTTCTTGATTCAACCAATGTTCCTCTTCTAATTCATCTAACCAAATTGGTAGTTTAATATTTACTTCTCGTAAAGGAAATTCATATAATACTTCCTGTAATAAATTAGTTATATCATTAGCACGCAAATTAATACAATCAACTGGAATTACTTTTTTATTATATTCTTCTTCTAATTTTTTCGCTAATTCTTTAGTCTTTTCACTATCTGGATTAGCTGAGTTCAAGGCAATAATAAATGGTTTGCCAATGCTGTTAAGTTCCCCAATAACTCTTTTTTCCGCCTCAACATAGTCTTCTCTATCTAAATCCGTTATCGTACCATCTGTTGTAACTACTAAAGCAATAGTAGAATGATCATTAACAACCTTTTGCGTACCCACCTCAGCTGCCTTTTGAAACGAAATCGCTTCATCAAACCAAGGGGTAGTAACTAATCTTGGCCCGTCTTCTTCTTCATAACCTAATGCACCAGAAACTTTATACCCGACACAATCTACTAAGCGGACATTAAAGTTAACATTATCATCTAAGCTTACCTTAGTTGCTTGATTAGGTACAAATTTAGGCTCAGTTGTCATAATAGTCTTTCCTTCACCACTCTGCGGTAATTCATCTTGAGTTCTTTCTTTGTCGTATTGATCATCCATATTAGGCAATACAAGTGAATCCATGAACTTTTTAATAAATGTTGATTTGCCTGTTCGGACAGGGCCAACAACTCCAATATAAATATCGCCATTAGTTCTATTTGCAATGTCTTGATAAATATTAAATTTTCCCATTGTTTTTCCTCCCTTTTTACTAGCGCTTAAACCTAATAATCTATCTAACAAGTATCATTATATATATATGGGAGGTAATCTGAAATATTACTCTATAAGTTGATAGTTTATAGTTTACAATTGACAGTTTAAGGTCAAATCCAAAACCAACCCTTCTAAAAAATTTAGAGATAAAAATAAAACGAAGCCCTTTTCACAGGCTCCGTTAGCTAAATTACCACGACTTTTCTTTTGCAACAGCTTCAATCTCATGTTTTTTGCCCCGCATCATCAAATCATTAACAGCTTCTCTAGGGTTTTTGTCTTCAAATAAAATACTATAAACTTGATTAGAAATAGGCATATCTACTTCTAGGTTTTGAGTCAATTGATAAACTGCTTTAGCAGTTTTAAAACCTTCAGCAACCATCTGCATTTCATCTAAAGCTTCCTCTACAGATTTACCTGACCCAATTTTATAACCTAAACGACGATTTCGACTATGCTCACTTGCACAAGTTACAATCAGGTCTCCTAAGCCAGTCAACCCAGCAAAAGTCATTGATTTGGCATCTAAAGCAACTCCTAAGCGCTTAATTTCAGTAATACCTCGTGTTACCAATGCTGCAAGAGCATTGTCTCCATAGTCCAAACCAGCAGCTATACCAGCCCCAATAGCAATTATGTTTTTTACAGCAGCACCTAACTCTACTCCAATTACATCAGGATTAGTATAGACTCTAAATTCATCTGTCATAAACATATCTTGTACTTGCTGAGCTAATTCTTTATTCTCATGAGCCGCTACAACAGTTGTTGGATCATTTTTAATTACTTCTTCAGCATGACTAGGACCACTCAAAGCAGTAATTTTTTCTTCAAATTCTGTTGGTAATTCTTGAGCTAAAACCTGTGACATTCTTAAATATGTATCCTCTTCTAATCCTTTAGCAGCACTAATAACTAAAGTGTTTTCCTCTAATACTTCAGCTAAATCTTGCGCTACTAATCTTACAGCATGAGAAGGAACAACAACGACAATTGCTTCCGCTCCCCTTACAGCCTGATTAAGATCTGTAGTAGCTTCTAATCCCTCCGGCAATTTAACATCCGGTAGATAAGAATTTATATGTTCATTATTAATCTGATTTACTTTTTCCTCTGAGACATCATAAATTTTAACTTGATATTGATTATTATATAATACCTGGGCCAAAGCCGTCCCCCAGCTTCCCCCACCAATAACAGCAACTTTATCCTTCATCATAAATCCTCCCTCTAATATATTAAGTCTAAGTTTGAGACTA